>NZ_JBBMXV010000001.1:617412-926118 GCF_037996645.1 Halalkalicoccus tibetensis | reverse complement strand
GATGACGCGCGCGACGTTGTTGTCCTGTTCGGTGCGCTGCTGTGCACAGCCCCACATCAGGTCGTCGATCTCGTCGCCGCTCAAGCCGGTCTCGGCGAGGATCTCGTCGATCAGCGGGATCGAGAGGTCCTCGCTGCGCACCTCCGCGAGCGCGCCGTCCCGTTTCCCCTGCGGGGTGCGAAGCGCCTGGACGATCACCGGCGTCGTATCGGATGACATGACCACCCGTACCCCCTCCAGTGTATTAAACAATGGTGTAGAAATGGCGACCTCGATGGACTTTGCTTCCTTTATTCGACGCCTATCCTGATTCTGCTCACTCGCTCCGGCGCGTCGGCTGTGTCGTCCGCGGAAGACGTGCGCGCGAGGCGAACGGTTCCGATGACGGTGGGCGTGGCTTCCTCCCCTTGGGCGCTCATCGGGTACGATCACAAGCCATTCGAGCACTGGCGACCGTGAGGACGGTATGCAACGGCTGGCCGAGCTCCTGATCCCGTTCTCCCTGCCGGTGCAGGTGCTGATCGTCCTCCTCGGGTCGGTGGCGACGGCGAAGGTGATCGAGCTCACCGGACGGTGGATCGCGCAGTCGGTCGAAACGACGCCGGGGTCGATCCGCCGCATCGTCCTGCGGGAGATCTACGCCCCGCTGTACGTCTCGGTGTTCCTCTTCGGGCTGCTCCTCAGCTTCCAGATCATCGGGGCACCGGTCCTCTCGATCCTCGAATCGGTCGTGCTGTCGGCGATCATCGTGCTGTGGACGCGCGCCGGGATCCACGCCGGCAGCGAGTCCCTCGAGGCGGCCAAACAGCGCGACGACCAGTACGAGTTCGCGCCGGTCTTCAAGAACCTCTGGTCGGCCGCGGTGGTCGTCGTCGCCGTCTTCTCGTTGCTGTTGGTCTGGAACGTCGACATCACCCCGCTGCTCGCCTCGGCGGGCGTCCTCGGGGTCGTCATCGGGTTCGCCGCACAGGACGCGATCGCGAACTTCGTCGGCGGGGTCGCCCTCTACTTCGACGACACCTACAAGATCGGCGATTTCATCGTCCTCGAGTCCGGGGAGAAGGGCTCGGTCAGCGACATCGGCATCCGAAGCACGACGCTGCTGACGCCCGACCGCGTGATGATCACGATCCCCAACGCCGTCCTGAACTCCGCGCAGGTGAGAAACGAGTCGGCCCCCAAACGCCACAAGCGGGTCCGGATCCCGATCGAGGTGGAGTACGGGACCGACACCGAGGCCGTCGAGGGGATCCTGCAGTCGATCGCCGCCGAGTCGAAGGGCGTGCTGTCGGCACCTCCGCCGACCGTCCTCTTCCAGGGGTTCGGCGACTCCGCCCTGCAGTACGAGCTCCACATCTTCGTCTCACACCCCCTCCGCGAGCCGCGCGTGATCGACCGGATAAACCGCGAGGTCTACCGGCGGTTCGCGGAGGCGGGGATCGGGATCCCGTTCCCCCAGCGCGAGATCACGCTTCGCGACGGGGACGAGTCCCTCGGTACCGTACGGGACGGCTCCACTCCCGACTCCGAACCGGAGTGATCGATTCCGGGCGGGGAAGAGTGTCTACTTCTCGATGACGTGGCGATCGGGCAGTTCGGGCACGGGCTCGCGGCCGACGGTGAAGAACCGCTCGGTGCGGGTGAGCTCCTCGGGGGCGGGACTGGGTTTCGAGACCCGCTCGTAGTCGATCGCGACGCCCTCGGGTTCGGCTGCGATGCGGACCGCCGCCAGCTGGTAGGAGGGATGGAAGACCGGCGGGAGGATCCCGATGATCCCGTCACGGCGGTGGAGGCGCTTGAGCCACGTCCCGCTGTTGACCACCTTCCCGCCGTCGACCGTGCTGACCGACGGTCGGTGGGTGTGGCCGTAGCAGAAGACCGTCGTCTCCCCGTCGGCGAAGACCTCGCGGGCGGCCTCCTCGTAGGGCGCCTCGGGATCGACCGTGAGATCGGTCTCGAAGACCCCGAAGCGGTCGACGGTCTTCCTGATGTCCCGCCGGATGAAGTACAACGGGATCCCGATCAGCACCAGCAGACCGGCGACCGCTACGTTGAGCGTGAGCAGGAACCACGCCGCCGTCCCGGCCGTGCCGAACTGGGAGAGGAACGCGGCCGTCCGGTCGACCGGCGTCGACCAGAGCCCGACGAGGTCGAGACCCGCGAGCACCGCGAGGATGGCGCTGATGTTGAACAGCAACAGGAACGGCACCAGCGAGTAGCGCAGCAGGGGGTTCATCTCCCGGTAGAAGTACTTCGAGAGGAGCCAGACGGGCATCCGCTCGGTCGGCGTCACCGCCTGAACGTCCTTCAGCCAGTTGTAACGCCCGCGATCGGAGAGCTGGCCCGCCCGGCTGGTCACGAGGGTGTTGTAGTAGTAGCCGAGCGGCGTCGCATGGGGGTTCCCCCAGTCGTCGATCCGGTTGTTGGGGTCCTGCTGGTGGCCGTGTTCGAAGTGGATCGCCTGTTCGCCGACCGAGCGGCTGATCGACTGCTCGGGGACGAGGTCGACGTTGTACTCGTCGAACCGATCGACGTACTCGTCGTGGGCCGCGAGCTCGTGGTCGTGGTTGCCCGGCAGCAGCGTGATCGGGACGTTCTCGCCGGTCGCCCGGAACTGCTCGAACAGCTCCGGATACGTCTCCTCGAGCAGGTCGAACTTCTCGACGCCGTCGACCGTGGTGAACTCCCAGAGCCCGAAGGCGTCGCCGTTGATCACCAGCTCGGCGTTCTCGTCGGTCGTCTCCAGGCGCTCGAGGAAGTCGAGCAGTTCCCCGAGGAACTCCACCTCCTCGAGCTGCTCGTCGCCGCCAATGTGTAGGTCACTGACCACGTAGTAGACCTCGGCATCGGGTTCCGTCGCCATTACCCCGAGAGGTTTTCCCCTCGTCTCAAAAGTGGTTGGGTTCCGGGCGAGCGCGGCAGGCTCGACGGGCACTGCAAGTTCGGGCGACCGGGTCGTTGACGGGAGCGGTCGGCCGCGAGGAAGGAGACGACATCGAGCCGACATAAATACCCTGTATAACTAACCCGCAGAATTAATCACTCGTATCGTTTATCAACGACCACCCGGAGGGGGCGGGCAATGCTCCTGCTTCCGCGCGCGGCGCTGCGGACCGTTCCGTTCCCCGACGGGTGCCTCTGACACGGCCGTTCTTTTCGATCCCGACCCGACAGCGAGGGCTCCGGCGTGGGCGGGGAGGGGCCTACGATCCGTTTCAGATCCGCTGTCGTCGACAGGGGGATCGGTGAATGGGTGGTGAGTTCTCGGGGCAAGTACTGACGAAACGAAACGGTATATCCGTGTTAGTCGCCTGCATCCCCCAATGGATCAGCCTCGGATCGCCCTGCTGAACGCTGCCCACGAGGCCGCCGAGACGCAACGGAACTTCCGGCGGGAGCTCGACGCCGATCTGGAGGCGTTTCACTGCCCGTCGGGAGAGCTTCCCGACGACTTCCGGTACGACGGGTTCGTCGTCACCGGCTCGCGCGCGTCGGTCTACTGGGACCGGGAGTGGATCGGCCGGCTGAAGACCTGGGTCGGCGACGCCGTCCAGGCCGGCGTCCCCGCGCTCGGGGTCTGTTACGGCCACCAGCTGCTGGCGGACGTCATGGGCGGTCGCGTCAAGGCGATGGGCGAGTACGAGCTCGGTTACCGGACGGTCGAACAGGACGAGGAGAACCGCCTCCTCGAGGGCCTCGGGGGGAGGATGACGGTGTTCACGAGCCACTCCGACCACGTCGTGGAGGAGCCCCCGGGCGCGACCGTCTTCGCGAGGAACGAGTACGGCATCCACGGGTTTCGGAAGGACCGGACGTTCGCCGTCCAGTTCCACCCCGAGTACGACATGGCCACCGCCGAGTCGATCGCGAGGGGAAAGGAGGGCGAGCTTCCGGCCGAGCGTATCGAGGAGGTCCTCGCAGGGATCCACGCGGAGAACTACGAGGCCGCAAGCGGGGTCAAGCAGGTGTTCGACAACTTCCTCGCGTTCGTCGAGGAGGTCCGGACGGAACGGCCCGAGGAGGCGAAGCTGCCGGACGGCGGACGGTGATCGGGACTCGAACTCCTCTCACGCGATTCTCCGTCGCTACCGATCGGCGGCGGAGTCAGTCGCCGTTCGCCCCACAGCGAAGCACCGATCGAACGAGCACGTCGACTCCGACCCCGAGCGCCGCTTCGTCGATGTCGAACCGGGCGGTGTGGTGGCCCGCGACGTTGCTCGCGCCGATCCCGATGTAGGTGCCGTAGCCGCCGACGGTCTGGACGCGATCGATGAGAAACGAAGCGTCCTCGCTCGCGCCGATCGGCTCCCGGCGGACGACCTCGTCGACGCCGTCGGCGCCCGAGGCCGCCCCCGCCACCACGTCGACGGCGGCGCGGTCGCTGACGAACGTCGACGTCTTCCCGTAGAGCTCCGTTTCGAGCTCGACTGCGTGCATCCCGGCCGCGTGGGTCAGGACCCGTCGGGCCCGCTCGAGCATCGACTCGTTGAGGGCGGCGGTCTCGCCGCGGACCTCGACGCGCAGCTCCGCCCGCTCGGAGACGACGTTCTGTGCGTTCGGCGAGGCGACGTTCCCGACGTTGATCCGCGTCGCGCCGTCGGCGTGCCGCGGGATCGCGTAGAGGTTCTGGATCGCCGTCGCGGCGGCCTGCAGCGCGTTCCTCCCGCTTTCGGGGGCCTTGCCGGCGTGGGCGGACTCGCCCCGGAAGACCGCGTCCAGCTTCGCGTTCGACAGGGGCCGGTCGTAGCCGGCGATGACGGTCCCGGTCTCGTTGCCGAGCCCGAGGTGGAGCGCGAAGAAGTACTCGACGTCGTCGAGATGGGGGCCGAGGCTCATCGGGAGCCCACCCCGGCCCCCTTCCTCCGCCGGCTGGAAGAACAGCTTCAGCGTTCCGGCGAAGTCGGACCGGTCCGCCATCGCCCGCGCGATCCCGACCCCGATGGCCGTATGTCCGTCGTGTCCGCAGGCGTGCATCGTACCGGGATGGCGGCTCGCGAACCCCTCCCGGGCGGGTCGGTGTGACTCCTCGCTCGCCTCCGGGCGCTCGAGCGCGTCGAGGTCGACGCGGATCCCGACGGTCGGCCCGGTGCCGTCCCCGTAGGTCCTCTCGGCGACCAGGCCCGTCACGCCGTCCATCCGATCGAGGTAGCGCTCGGGTGCGCCCGCGTCCCGTGCCCGCCGCACCGCGCCGGCGATCTCGTCGTCGGAGGGGACCCCGAGGCGTTCGTCGACGGCGAGGGCGTCGGCCCCGAGATGGAGCCGATAGCCCAGCCTGTCGAGCTCCTCGGCCACCAGCGCCGTCGTTCGGAACTCCGTCCACCCGCTCTCGGGATGGGCGTGGAGGTCGCGCCGGACGTCGACGACGTCGGAACCCCTGAGCGAAGCCATGCAGGGAGTATCCGAGGCGAGCACATAGGCGGTCGGGTTCGTGGCGCCCGCCCGGCGCTGTCCCCGTCGTCGCTCGTGAAACAACAAGACTGAACAGCTCGTCGGGAAACGAGCAGGTAGGTGACTGGTCTGTCCCTGCGCTACCTCTCGGCCTCGAGACGGGCGATCGCGGACCTCCGGAGCGACGGGCGCGGGCGGATGCTGCTCGCCGTTGCCTTCGGCTGGTTCCTCTCGATCAGCGTCCGGATGATCTACCCGGCGCTGTTGCCCCACCTCCGCGACGCGTACGGGCTCACGCTCACGACGGCCGGACTCCTGTTGACGGTCCTCTGGATCGCCTACGCGGGCGG
Organism: Halalkalicoccus tibetensis; assembly: GCF_037996645.1. NCBI lineage: Archaea > Methanobacteriati > Methanobacteriota > Halobacteria > Halobacteriales > Halalkalicoccaceae > Halalkalicoccus > Halalkalicoccus tibetensis. The sequence goes on along the minus strand of NZ_JBBMXV010000001.1, from coordinate 920,380 downwards.
GCAGCTCCCCGGCGGGATCCTCGCCGACTGGGCGGGCGAGCGCCTGCTGTTGATCGCCAGCTCCCTGCTCGCGGCGACGATGCTCACGCTCGTCGTCGTCGCGAACTCGGCGGTCGTCCTGTTCGTAGCGACGGCCCTGTTCGGTCTGGGGACGGCGCTGTACGGCGTCTCTCGGTTCACGATCCTCGACGAGATCTACCCCGACCAGCTCGGCACGGCGACGGGGGTGACGATGGCCGCCGGCGACCTCGGGAACGCGGTGATGCCACCCCTGGCCGGGTTCGTCGCGGTCACGGTCGCCTGGCAGTACGGCTTCGGGTTCGCCGTGCCGCTGTTCGTGCTCGCCGCGGTCGGCCTCTGGGCGACGCTTCCGAGCCGGGAGCGGACCGGAACGCCGCTGAGCGAGCATCTCGTCCTCGACGACGTCGTTCCGACGCTGTCCCGCCCGATCGTCCTGCGACAGACAGTGCTGCTCGTGCTGTGGGGCGTGATCATGCAGGCGTTCATCGGCTTCTATCCGACGTACCTGATCGACGAGAAGGGCCTCGCCGTGCAGGTCGCGACCGTGCTGTTCGGCCTCTTCTTCGCGCTCGGGATCCTGATCAAGCCGGTCGCGGGCCGGGCATACGACAGCATCGGCGTCCGGGCGCCGCTGTTGGCGATCATGGGGACGACCAGTCTGGCCCTCGGCGCGCTCCCGTTCGGCGGGGAGGTCTGGGTGTTCGTCGTTCTGACCGTGCTCGCAAGCAGCATGCTGGGGTTCGAGACGATCGTGATCTCCGATCTCACCCGGCGGCTCCCGGACGGAACGCAGGGGACGAACCTGGGCGCCCTCCGGACGGTCTACATCGCCCTCGGGGCCCTGAGCCCGGTCGTCTTCGGGGCGATCGCCGACCGGGGCTACTTCGACGAGGCGTTCCTCGCCATCGCAGTGCTCGCCGGCGTCGTCGTCCTCGTCGTGTTCGCCTCGATCGAGTACTGAACCACTTCCGTACCGACCCCATCCGGTCCCCGTGGGATCGGAACGGGCGTGCTATGCAATAGCAAGACGTTATTCTCCGCCGATGAGAATCGTGTTGCCCTATTATCACCACTTCCAACCTATTCCCAGTTGTAAGAGGAAGACCGACGATGTCCACACAGACTCCACGACACGACGCGAACAGATTCAAGAGCACGATCGGCGGCATAACGCTTCAGGGGACGCCCCACGCACTGAGCGCGTGGTTCGTCGTTCTGCTACGGCTGGTGATGGGTGGGGCGTTCCTCGGCGCTGGCCTCGGAAAGGTCACCGGCGAGCCGTTCAACGCCGGCGGCTACCTGATGGGTGCTGAGGGACCGCTTGCGGGCGTCTTCCAGGCGATGGCCGCCAGCCCCGCGTTCCTCGAGTTCGCGAACATCGTCGTCCCGGTCACCCAGGTACTGATCGGCGTCGCGCTGTTGGCGGGCGCGTTCGTCCGGCTTGCGGCGCTGGGCGGAGCGATGCAGATGTCGATGTTCTACCTGGCGAGCTGGGACGTCGCGGGCCCGCTCGGGTTCGTGAACTCGGATCTGGTCTACCTGATCGTCTTCCTGGCGATCGCGGCCTTCGGCGCCGGGCGGATCCTCGGGCTCGACCGCTACATCGAGGAGCTCGACGTCGGTGGGGAAGCGCTGACCGAGCGCTACCCCAAGCTCACCTATCTGCTGGGCTGAGATCCGTTCCGGATCTTCGACCGTTTTCCGTTTAAGTAGTTCCCGCGACAAGGGATGAAGTAAGCGGGATTCTTCGGCCGATTCCTATACCTCGACGACCCGTTCTGACGGTCACTACAGCGAGGAGGACGCACAACAGCCACAGCCTCCCTCGGGGCGGGAGTCGGTACAGGAATCTCGCGGCGCGTCAGGTCCGCCATCGACGACCGTTACAGCCCCCGAGAGCACAGCTGAACGCGAGGACGGCCGGTCGGGGATAGCCGGCCCCGTTGTGCAGGGAACCGGATGAGGTGGAACCACTACGGCGGGCGAATGCCGAGCGGTTCGAGCGCTCCCGGTCGAGAAATCGGGGAGCTGGATCGCCTACGCCCGGATCAGGCGTCGGGCCACCGCTCGATGTAGACGGCCTCGTCGGTGTAGAAGTGGATCATGTCCTCGCCCTGCGCGTGCAGGTCGCCGAAGAACGAGTCCTTCCACCCGCCGAAGTGGAAGAACGCCATCGGCGCTGCCGTCCCGGTGTTGACGCCCAGATTACCGGCCTCGACCTCGTGGCGGAACTGCTTCGCCTCGGCGCCGCGCTCCGTGAACAGCGAGGCGGCGTTCCCGAACTGGGACTGGTTGACGGTCTCGATCGCCTCCTCGAAATCGGCGACGCGAATCAGACTCAGGACCGGGCCGAAGATCTCCTCCTTCCCGATCGTCATCTCGGGATCGACGTCGCCGAAGAGCGTCGGCGCGAGGAAGTAGCCGTCGTCCGGGACGTCGACGTCGCGCCCGTCGTACAGAAGCTCCGCTCCCTCTTCCTCCCCCGTCTCGATGTACTCCAAGACGTTCTCCCGATGTTCTTCGCTGATGAGTGGACCCATATCGGCATCGTCGTCGAGGCCCCCTGCGACGGTGTAGTCCTCGAGCGCCTCGGCGAGCCGGTCGGCGAACTCGTCGTAGACGTCGTCGTGGACGACGGCCGAGGGGTTCGCGAGACATCGCTGACCCGAGTTCGCATAGGCCGAGCTGATCGTCTGGTCGACGGCGAACTCGATGTCGCTCGATTCGGAGACGATGATGTGGTTCTTCGCCCCACCTTGGGCCTGCACCCGCTTCCCGTTGGCCGCGGCCGTCTCGTAGACGTGCTTGGCGACGGGGGTCGACCCGACGAACGACGCCCCCTCGACGTCGTCGTGTTCGAGGAGCGTGTTGACGGTGTCCTTACCGCCGTTTACCAGCTGGACGACCCCGCCCGGGAAGCCCGCCTCCTCGATGAGCTCGAAGATGTACTGGGCGGTCAGCGGGGTTGTCTCGCTGGGCTTGAGGATGAACGAGTTCCCGGTGGCGACGGCGTAGGGGAGGAACCACAGCGGGATCATCGCGGGGAAGTTGAACGGGGTGATCGCCGTGAACACGCCAAGGGGCTTCCTGACGGCGGTCTCGTCGATGTCGGGCGCGGCGTTCGGGAGGTGTCCGGCCTGCATCATCGTCGGGATCCCACAGGCGACCTCGACGTTCTCGATCCCCCGCCGGATCTCGCCCATCGCCTCCTTCTTCGTCTTCCCGTGTTCCTTCACGAGGACCTCCGCCATCTCCTCCTGGTGCTCCTCGAGGAGGGTTTTCAACCGGAAGAGCGGCTGGATCCGCTCTTCGACCGGCCGCTGTCTCCAGTCCTCGAACGCTTCGGCCGCGACATCGACCGCCCGGTTGACGTCGTCCTCCGAGCTGAACGTCGTCCGGGCGATCGTCTCGCCGACCGCCGAATCGACGATCGCCTCGCTCCCCGAACCGCTGGCCTCCGTCCAGTCCCCTCCGATGTAGTTGTTGACGTTATCGAGTTCAGTATCGACGTTGGTTTGTGCCATAGAGTTCTATTGATCCTCCAGTTACTAAGAAGTTGTAGTTAATATCGAGATATATTCATTGTATTTTATATGGCATCTTCCATGGCCCGGGCGGCGAGTAGATGAAAAATATCGCATATATACGATCGGTTATCGATTGAGGTTCAACACATAACACCGTCATCAAAAAAGACTATAATCGACTGTGGGTAGGGGACTATACGCATGGAGTATCCAACTCCGACCCGCGGAACTAGGGTAGTGGTATCTCCTAGCAAGGTCGTTCTCGGTACCGGGGCCGTAGAGGAGCTCGGCGAGTACGTGGACCAGTACGGGGAGAAACCCCTGATTCTCGCCTCCGAGGAGATCTACGACATACACGGCCAGAAGGTGGAGAACGCCTTGGCGGAAAACGACATAGAGCCGGTCCTCTATAGGGACGTACGGCCGGATCCGACGGTCGAGAACATCGAGGAGGCCTACGACCTCTGGGAGACCGAGGGATGTGACGTCATCGTCACGTTGGGCGGCGGTTCGTCGATCGATACGGGGAAGGGAGTCGGGATCCTGGCGAACAACGAGGGCGACATCCGGGAGTTCGGGACCGACAGGGCGGGCGAGGAGAGCGTCCCCAACCCGATCCCGCCGCTCATCGCGGTGAACACGACGGCGGGAACCGGGAGCGAGGCGACCCGCTCGGTCGTCGTGACCGACGAGTCGACGTCGACCAAGTTCCTCATCCTCTCGCAGAACGTCGTTCCGGAGGTCGCGATCGAGGACCCCGAGCTGACCGTCTCCCTCCCGCGGAGCCACACCTCGTTTACGGGTATCGACGCCCTGACCCACGCCATCGAGGCGTTCGTCTCCATCAAGTCCTACAGCGTCCCCGACGATTTCGCCCGGAACGCCATCCGGCGGATCTCGGACTCGTTCACCAAGGCCTGGGCGAACGGGGAGAACATCGAGGCCCGAACCGAGATGATGATCGGCCAGCTACAGGCCGGCCAGGCGTTCACGAACTCCTCGGTGGCGCTCGTCCACGGGATGGCACGACCCCTCGGCGCGCAGCTACATATCCCCCACGGGCTGGCCAACGCCCTCCTGCTCCCGTACGTCATGGAGTTCTCGGTGATCGGCGCGCCGGAGAAGTACGCGGAGATCGGGCGCCTGATGGGGAACGTCGACGAGGACACCCCGGATCGGGGGGCGGCCGAACGGGCGAGCGACGCCGTTCTCGCGCTCTGTGAGGACGCCGACCTGACCGGCTATCTCGAGGACCACGGCGACGTTCCGCCCCGCGACGAGTACCTGGAGATCGTCGACGAGATGGCCGAGGACGCCATCAACTCCGGCTCGCCCGCGAACAACCCCCGCAAGCCGACCGAGGAGGAGATCAGGGAGCTATATATCGAGCTGTACGACGACGCGCTCGCGCCGGACAGCCCTCGCCGGTCCTAGCCGACTCCCTGTAGTCGATAGTACGGCCACGAGTTCGGAACCGGTTCCGACCGGCATCCGGTTCAGAACACGTTCGGGAAGAGGACGTACGCGAAGAGGAGCGACAGGACCCCCGCACAGACCGTGTAGTAGAGCACCGGCACCAGGTTGAACCTGATCACGTGACCCTCCTGGCCCACGAGGCCGACGGTCGCCAACGCGGCGACGACGTTGTGGATCGCGACGATGTTTCCGATGGCGCCGCCGACGGTCTGTGCCGCGACGATGATCTGCGTCGGTAGCCCGAGCTCCTGTGCGGCGGTGAAGTGGAAGCTGCCGAAGGTGATGTTCGAGACCGTGTTGGAGCCCGCCATGCCGGCGCCGAGCGCGCCGATCAGCGCGACGATCGCCGGATAGACGGGCCCCGCTACGTCCGCGGTCGTGGTCGCGAGGACGTCCATCATGCTGCCGACCTCGGGTGCGTTCGGCGCGCCGCCGGAGCTGATCATGATCTCGACCATCGCGATGACGAACACGAGCGCGATCACCGGGGCGGTTATCTTCCGCGCGGCCTCGGCCCAGGCCGAGGTGACCTGGGTAGCGTCCATGTCGTAGAGCGGGACCGCGATCAGGGCGCTGACCAGCAACCAGAACCCGGGGGCGTTGACCCACTCGATCTCGGCTTCCAGGGCCTCGTATCCGAAGATCGCGGTCCAGTCGATGACGAAGGCGGGCGTCTCGACCAGGAGGTCCGCGACGGGGTCGATGATCCGCGTGAGGACGAGCAGGATCACGAGGAGGACGTACGGTGCCCACGCACGCAGCAGGGACATCGAGGTGGCGGTGCTCGCTTCGCTTTCCCCGTTCGTGTCGGCCCCGGGTTCGATGCTCCCGACCCAGTGGTCGGGCCACTCCTCGCGGGGCGGGAACCCCCAGTCGTCGTCCGGTCGGAGGTATCCCGCGCGGAGGACCGCCACGGTCACCGCACCCCCGATCATCGAGCCGATTATCGCCGGGAACTCGTAGGTGAGAAACCAGGCCGAGAGCCAGTAGGGGATCACGAAGGTGATCCCCGCGAACAGACACAGCGGTGCGACCTCGAGTATCGGCCCGAGCGATCGGTCCTCCTCCGGAGTGAAGAAGTAAACGACCATTCCGACGGCCAACAGGGGCATGACGAACCCGATGATGGCGTGATAAGTGGCCGCCCACGCCGAGACCTCGATCGCGTACTCGGTCAGGCTCATCCCTCCCTCCTCCATGATCGTTTCCTGATGGATCTCCAGGGGGGACTGAACGCCGATGTTGATCGGCGTTCCGACGGCGCCGTAGGTGACGGCGATCGTGTGACCGATCAACGCCGCCACGACGGCGGCGAGAGCCGGGAACCCGAGCGCGAGCATCAGCGGTGCCGCGACCGCCGCCGCCGATCCGAACCCCGCTGCGCCCTCGATGAACGTGGTCAGGAAGAAGCCGAGCAGGACGATCTGCACCCGCCGATCGTCGGACACCGTGACGAACCCCTCGTTGATCCTGTCGAACGCGCCGGCCTCCATCAACGTGTACAGCAGGACCAGCGCCCCGAAGATGATCCACAGGATCTCGAAGGCGGTCATCGCGCCCACGATGGACGCACCGGCGAGGTATTCGACCGGGTTGCCCCAGACGAAGTAGCCGATCACGACGGCGCTCCCCCACGCGATCGGCGTCGCCCGCGTCGCCGGCCAGAGGAACACCACCAGAAGGGCTCCGACGATCAGCAGGGGCAGGAGGGCGAAGGCGACCTCAGCTATCGTGGGGATACCCACCACCCCCAGTAGTCCCCCCCGTTCGCGTTCCGGTCATCGAGAACCCACTCCCGACAGTTGTTACCATAGTTCCTCCCATTGCAACGTAGTGGTTAAATATTAGGGAATGATCGCGATCGTATGTGTACAATGTTCTTAATTAACCATTATTATAGAAACGAGTCCGATTCGAGGCCGAAACGCCGGTGGGGATCCGGTCCGCGGACCAGCGCGACGGGATCGGGCGTCCCTGCCGACGCGAACCGCCGCCCACCAACAGACATTCAACCCCGTCCGCCGCTATGACTACCATGCAGAGCGAGGATCGGGACGCGGTCGATCTGGACGAAACCGATTTGGCGATTCTCGAACGCGTCGAACGGGATAGCGACGTCAACTTGGAGGAGCTGTCGGACACGCTCGATCTCTCGAGATCCGCGATCCACTACCGGCTGAAGAAGCTCAAGAACTCCGGCGTCATCACGTCGACGTCGGCGGACGTGGACCCGCTCGCGCTCGGCCTCTCCTTGCTGATCATCACGGAGGTGTCCGTCGCCCACGAGTCCGGCTACGCCGAGGACATCGGCGAAGCGCTCGCCGGGATCGACGGCGTCTACCAGGTGTACTACACGCTGGGTGATACGGACTTCATCGTCCATTCACGCGTTCAGAACCGGGCCCAGATGAACGAACTGATCGACAAGATCGTCGGGATCGACGGGGTCAACGAGACCTCCTCGACGTTCGTGATGCAGGAGATCAAGACGGGGGACCGAACGGTCGCGAACATGTCCGAGACGATGATCGACGACGTTCTGGACGACTCCTGAGGTGCCTCCGGAGCGGGCTGCCGGCACGGTGGTCGACGAACCGGCGCCGGGTCGAAACGACGGAAGGAGCTACCGGTCGCCGACCCGGCCCGTCTCCCGGCGGTCCTGATAGGAACCGTCGGCGTACTGCTCGTCGAGATAGACCGTCCCGAACAGGGCGAGCGAGGCGAGCGCCAGAAACGCCAGCCCCACGTAAAACCCCCAGGGGGCGAGGTCGACGATCTCGAGCCCCGCGAGAACCCGCTTGACGGTCATCACGAGGAGACCGAGGAACGTACAGAGGGTGCTGGTCTCGGCCAAACGCTCCCGGAGGAGTCGGTTCTGCATCGGATGAACCTCACTCCGCGCGCCCGCTTAACTGTATAACCGTATTCGAAACAACGTTCCGGGCTGAACGAAACGGGGCCGACCCTCCGCTGGCCTTTTCCTCCGTACCGGGAACCGGGCGTAGACGGTGGTGTGCCCGATCAGTAACGCTGTGCCGTCGCCGACCCGACCTCGATCTCGATCAGCACCCCGCTCGAGATGTCGCCCGCCTCGTCCTCGCCGCGGTAGTTCGCGTTGGTCCGCCGCGAGACCCCCGGGCCCATTCTCCGTAGCAGGGCCTCGAGCACAATAGTTACTGTGAGATACTATCACGCACTGAGATTGACTGAAGTACGAGAAGAACGTATGGGGCCACAGGAAGGGAGGAATGGAGGGGAGCAGCTCGGGGGGTGAGTACGACCGCCCCCGCGTGAGCCGGCGGCGGTTCGTCAAGGCGTTGGGCGCCGGCGGGATCGGCGCCGCGAGCGCCAGCCATCTCGCTACCGAGGGGTTTGAGGGCTCGAAGGGGGAGGCCGTCCGAATCGTCTACGCCCACGCCCGTGAGGACCCCGAGGACCCGACCTCGCTCACCCCGCGGACCAGGACCGTTAGCGCCGACTGGTACGACGACCTGCAGGCGGCGCTGGCGAGCTACGAGGCGTTCGACTGGTCGTCGATCGAGGGCGTGCGCAACGCCTCGGTGGTCCCGGGCGAGGACGGCGGCCGCTCGTCGATCTCGGTCGGCGCCCTCCACGAGGGGGCCGTCGAGCGGATCGGCGACCTCCTCGACGGCACGCCCGTCGAGGGCTCGATCCTCGAGTCGTCCACGGGCGACGAGTTCGAGACGCTCGAACCCGCACGGCGGTTCGACCCCGACGGCGGCGTCGCGGTCCCCGGCGGGGTCGCCTGCGGGGAGGCGGAGGGGCTCGCGACGCTCGCGCCCGCGATCTACGACCCCGGGAGCGGCGAGCGGTACTTCGCGACGGCGGAACACCTCTACGAGGACGCCGACATCGACGAGCTCACGCTCGTCACCAGCGAGGGGCGGATCGAGATCGGGTCGGTCGTCAGGCGGTATCACAGCGAGGACCTGGCGCTGATCGCCCCGACGCGCGAGTTCACGCCCGACCACGCGCTCGACGGCGACACGACGCGACGGGTCGCCGGCCAGTTCACCCGGCTCGGGCTCGCCGACCTCAAGGCCCGCGGCGTCGACATCCACAAGGTCGGCGCGATGAGCGGCCACACGACCGGGCGGATCCAGGCGATCGACGGGATCTCGTGTGTCTACGGCGATCCCTGCAAGCGCGGCCAGCTCAAGTGGGGCAGCGAGACCGAGTTCACCGACGGCGACAGCGGCTCGGTCTCCTACGCGCCCGACCCCGAGCACCCCGACGAGCAGGTGCTGGTCTGTGGACTGAACAACGCACGGACCTGGTGGCCCGGCGAGGACTACATCTGGGGCACCGGCGCGTACGCGCTTCAGGAGGAGTACGGCTACACGTTCTGAGCTCAGTCGTCGGACTGGGCCTTCTCGAAGGGCCGGGGCGGCAGACGCAGCTCGTCGAGGCCGGGCAGGTGTTTGACGTTGAAGACGACCTTCATCTCCTCGGTTATCGGTACCCCGTTACAGGAGAGACGGTGGCCCCGGTCGGTCATCTCGGGAGGGAGGATGTGGTTGGTCGGCATCGAGAGCTCGCCCTCACAGACCGTCACCGCACAGTTCGCACACGCCCCGCCCCGGCAGGCGTAGGGCCAGGCGAACCCGCGGTTCTCGGCGGCCTCGAGCAGCGACTCGCCGGGCTGGACCAGCAGCCGACCGTGATCCTCCGTATCCAGCCCGGCGTCGGCGGCCTTCTCGAAGAGATCCTCGTCGTCGAGCTCCCAGCCGTGGTCCACGAGGACGTCGTAGTTGAGGTACTCGACGCGGGTCTCCAGACGTTCGTCGTCGGTGTCGGCCGTGCTCCCCTCGCCCCCGGGATCGAGCTCCAGGTCGGCGTCGTACTCCCCGGCCTCGATCGCCTCGTAGGCCGCGGTGACGAGCTTGAACTCCTCCGCGGACCCCCCCAGATCCGGGTGGGTTTCCTTCGCCCGCCGGCGATACGCCCGCTCTACCTCCTCGTCGTCAGCGCTGGGATCGATCCCGAGGACGTCGAACGGGGAGTCCATATCGCCCCTAGCCGACTCAGGCTAATGAGTTGCCCCCTTCCTACTCCTCGGTCGGGCTGTAGTTGGGTGCCTCGTCGGTGATGACGACGTCGTGTGCGTGGCCCTCGGCCTGGCCCGCCGAGGAGACGCGCACGAACTCCGCGCGCTCCTTGAACCCGGGGACGGTGTCGGCGCCGACGTAGCCCATCCCGCTTTTCATCCCCCCCGTCAGTTGGTGGAGCTCGCTCTCGAGGCTGCCCTTGAAGGGCGTGGCCGCCTCCACGCCCTCGGGGACGTACTCGTCCTCGTCGTCGGGTTCGTCCTTCAGGTAGCGGTCGCCGCCGCCCGAGCGCATCGCCCCCACCGAACCCATCCCACGATACTGCTTGTAGCGTTTGCCGTTCATCGTCACGACGCGCCCCGGCGCCTCCTCGGTGCCGGCGAAGTACGACCCGAGCATCACGGCGTCGGCGCCGGCGGCGATCGCCTTGATCGCGTCGCCCGAGTAGCGGATCCCGCCGTCGGCGATCACGGGGACGTCGTGCTCGCTCGCGACGTCGGCGACCTGCGCGACGGCGGTGATCTGGGGCATCCCCGCCCCCGAGACGACGCGGGTGGTACAGATCGAGCCGGGGCCGATCCCGACCTTGATCCCGTCGGCGAAGTCGACGACGGCCTCGGCGGCCTCGCGGGTGCCGACGTTGCCGACGACGACGTCCGCGCCGACGTTCTCGGTGATGACGCGGGCGCTGTCGATGACGTTCATGTTGTGGGCGTGCGCACAGTCGATGAACAGCACGTCCGCGCCGGCCTCGTCGGCGGCGACCGCCCGCTCCTCCTCGAAGGGGCCGACCGCGACGCCGACCCGCAGCCGGTCGTCGTCGTCGTGGACCGCGTCGTCGTACTCCCGGCGCTGGAGGATCCCCTGCATGGTGACCAGCCCCTGCAGGCGGTTGTCGTCGTCGACGATCGGGACGCGCTCGATCTTGTGGTCGTACATCAGCTCGAGCGCCTCGCGCGCGGAGACGTCCTCGGGAGCGGTGATCACCTCGTCGGTCATCGCCTCGCGAACGGCGTCGCGCTCGCCGACCTCGAGGTAGGGACGGATGTCGGTGCCCGAGATGATCCCGAGGACCTCGTCGTTCGCGTCGATGACGGGCGCGCCGCTTACCCCCTCGCGCTCCATCATGTGGTCGACCTCCTGGATCGTCTGCTCGGGATCAGCAGTGACGACGTCGCGGATGATCAGCTCGTCGGCGCGCTTGACGCGCTCGACCTCCTCGATCATCCGATCGTCGTCCATGTTCCGGTGGAGCACGCCCAGCCCGCCCTGGCGGGCCATCTCGATCGCGAGCTCGCTCTCGGTGACGGTGTCCATCGCCGCCGAGAGGACGGGGACGTTGAGCTCCACGTTCGTCGAGACGCGCGTCGAGAGATCGGCGTCGTCGGGTTCGACTCGGCTCTCCTTCGGCCGAAGCAGTACGTCGTCGAACGTCAGCGCTTCGGGGATGTCGAGCTTGTCGAGGAAAGCGTTACTCGCCATATAAATCGTCTGCCACCCCGATCCAAAAGGGTTGCGAGACGCCACCCGTGTGGGGTCGTCCCTCACGTGGTCGGTTCTCGAAGAGTGTGTTACGCCACTCCACGCCCGGATCGGTGGACGAACGGACGGGAGTGTACACTCGTGGTCGGACGTGCGTACTGCGGAGTGGCTACATCACCCACACAACGCTTATAGATGTTCATAATCGTTGTTTCAGGTATGGACGCTATCAGCGCGAACGTGTGGTGTGTCGGTCGATCGGATACCAGATTCGACAGCACGTTCACCAAATTCGCGACTCTGATAGGGTCCACCTGGACTCGCGTGCGGCGGTCGGAAGCGAGCTCCAGACCACGCGTCCCGTTGCGGTACCGCCATGAGTAGCTCCCAGCACCCTGTCGCGCTCAGGCTGGAGCGGGCGCTCGGGCTCCGGGAGGCCGTCTCGGGCCCGACGAAGCTGCTCGCGATCGTGATGGTCCTCCCGCTGATCGACGGGATCTTCCCCGCGCTGATCCTCGCGGGCGGGATCGACTCGATCGCGGGCATCGTCCAGGTGGGCCTGCTCGTCTTCGGCGGGAGCGCCGTCCTCGCGGTCATCCTCGCGGAGATGGACGGCACGCCCAGGGAGCAGGCGAAGATCGTCCTGCTGATCGGGGCCGGCCTGTTGCCGCTCGCCGCGCTGGAGGCCGCCCTCGCGCCGACGATCGCCAGCGTGCTCGACCTCGCGATCTTCGAACGGTTCGCCGCGCTGGTGATCGCCGCGATCGCCGCCAAGACCGCGAGCGCACGGATCGGCGAGTACCTCCCCTCGCCCGGCGTGATCGTCGGGCTGGGGTTCATCGCGAGCGTCGACCCCGCCGGTGCCGAACTCGTGTTGGTGCCCGATCCGGGGCTGATCCTGCGGGCGGTCGCCGCCGCGGGCGTCGGCGTCGCCTTCGCGCTGGGGGTCGCGCTGTTCGGCCCCTGGCTGCGCCGGAACCTCGACATCGACTCCTTTCGCTTCGGCAGCGCGATCGCGCTCGGTGTGCTCCCGCTGTCGCTTCTCGGGGTGGCGTTCGAGCAGGCGCCGCTGGTGGTGCTGATCGTCGCGGGCGTGCTCGCGTTCGATCCCGGGAGCGGGGTCAGCGACCGCCTGACCGGGGCGAACGACGACAACGGCGACTCCGGGTCGTGGTCCGAGGAGGACGACGGCGAGGGGCGGCCGGCGGGCTACGCGGCCGACAGCGAGCGCGAACCCTGGCTGTAGCGCGGCGTTTTTGTGGCCGGCGGGCCTGGTCGACCCATGGACCAGAACCGCGTCGTCGAGGGCCGGATGGTGAACCCGTCGGGACTCGCCGAGCTGATCGAGGACGCCGACGTGATGGAGGCCACGGAGATCGAGGACGCCGACAGGGAGTGTCCCGAGTGTGGCGGGGACGTCCTCGAAGTGGGCTACATGCCGAGCGTCAGCGAGTTCGTCACCGGCTATAAGTGCCAGGACTGTGGGTGGAGCGAGACCGATCGGGAGTAATCGAAACCCCTTTAGGCCGTTTGGTCATATCGTGGGATGCGGGGTCGTGGCCAAGCCCGGAATGGCGACTGACTCCAGAGGCACCGCGTTCGGTGACGAGACTCCAGACTGATATACAGAGCGGCCGACTGATCATCGGTTCGCGTTGACGACCCTCTGGAGTACCGAGACGCGGCCGGAGATATCAGTCGATCGGGGGTTCAAATCCCTCCGACCCCATACTTCTGCCGTCATCAGAAGATCGGATCAGGTACGCTCTCGGTACGGGGTGGCGCTGAAGCCCCTCGTCGTGAACGTCGAATGCGATCGCAAACGCCCCTGATTGTACGTTCTCTGAACACGCCACCTCCGAGTGAGAAATCGCAGCCCGGCAAAACGCTCCATTGCGGTCACGACTCGCCACGAACGAGATCGAGTTTCGCGAAATGGCCTTCTAGATAGAGCTCCACCGAGACGTCTTGGAGATCGTCATCAGTCGCGGTTCCGTCACAGTCCACCGACGAGACGACGGCGTCGATCGTCTCAGCAAACCGTCCCTCGTAGTCGATCGCCAGATCCGCAAAGATCGTCCCCGTGGCACCGTCAGTATCGACGAATTCGACGGACGTCATCTCGGATCGACCTCTATCACGCCGTGGCTGGTCGCCCTGACCTCGAAGCCGCTGTACTGAAAGCGGACCTGTCCCCGTCGTCCAGTGTCGGTCAGGGCCGGCGCGAACAGGTCGTTGAACGCGTCCGTATCGATCTCCCGGTAGAGGGGATCGAGATCCAGCGGATCCGTGTGGGTCATCGTCGCGACTGCAGCGACCACGGCCCGACTCGGTTTGTCGATCGACGGATCGTACTCCAACCGATAGACCATCTCGTCTTCGTGATAGCTGATCCCCTCCGCCGATCGGAGGAGGTATGACTCGATCGTTAGATCCGGATAGCCACCGTCTTCAACGACCGCCTCTCGGAGGGTGTCGTTCGTTCTACCACTGTGGGGCCCAGTTGCTGTCACTGCTGTCTACTAGGGCCGTTTCGCGGTTGAGCCTGGCCTTTGCTTGGGTAACAGGTTTATCCGTCTATTCGTCGGACGTAATCAACGTACTCGCAACGAGCCGTCTGGTACCCCGTTGCAGCCGCGAGGCCACGGCTTGTCTCGTGATCCTCAGTTCGTCAGCGATCGCTTGTTGCGGTACTTGCCGTGGGGAATCGTAGTAGCCACGAGCATACGCGAGCGTCAACGCCTCCCGTTGGGCGTCGGTGAGATCGGATTCCAGATCCGAATGTAACGGTGAGAGTGCATGAAGGTGGGTCAGCTCCACCGGAATGTCGTGTTCTTGGCAGTACGATCGGAAGTCAGAGAGGGTCTGCTGATCGTTCCCGCGGACATCGAACGTCCACTCGTCCTGCTTCCCGATGGCCGACACGAGGACCACGTCCGTTTCGAGAATCGCAGTCAAGACGCTCTCGTGTTCGAGGTTCCACTCGACACGGACGAGCGCGTTGTTGTCGACGGTATCAATCACCCGCGTATCACGAATACCAGGATGGTCGATGTCGCTCGTATCGATACTGGCTGCATCAGCGCCCTGTACCCAGAAGTATGGTACGATCGCTGCATCCGTCGGGATGACGCGGTCGAGCTCGATTCGTACGTCAGGGAGGGCGGAGAAAACGGCAGCCAACGGAAACTGACTATCGGTGAACGTGGCTTCGATCGCCATACATCACGTAGGTGAGACCGAGTAAAACCTCCTTGGTCAGTCAGTTATAGTGTTGCAGTTTACAGGTTCTGCTGTTTCATACCGTTTCGGCTTCCGCCCAGCAGCTCGGGCTGGTGGTGTCGAGGTCGAACAGTTACGGGTCCGCTACGGGCCGCTGACGGTCATGATCAGCGGGCCACCATCCGGCGTTTCCGGGCCGTCGGTTTCCCCGTGTTCGCTGCCTATGATCCGATCCTGGAACTGATACGGCTTCATCTATCCGAGTTATATCATCCACCGTTATATATTGAATGCACGATAAACTGAGAAATATTTTGTTATTGAACCATATTCCTTCATACTCTAGTGAACTGATCGGCATGGCCGACTCCCGCCCGGATTCCGGGATCTCGCCGACCTCTAGAGTGGTAATATATGCCATAGAGTACGGACGAGCCACTACGGGCCCAGTGATCGTTCGGGCCCGCTCGTTCGCCGCCCGTGGGCGCCATCTCAACCCATTTCAGCACGGGCCCTGTAGGTCGGCCATGGACGGGGCGTCGGACGACACGCTGCGGGGACGGAGCGGCGAGAGCCGGATCGCCCACTGGCTCTTTCTCGACGCGAACCGGTGGCTGATCGCGGGGCTGCTCTCGGCGGTCTCCTTCGTGGCGTTGGTCGCCCTCGGGGCGGCGGCGCCGCCGCTCCGGGAGGCGATGGCGAGCACGGCACCGGTCGAAACCGCCTTCCAGGCGCTCATCGCCGCACTCATCACCGGCGTCACGCTCGTCGTCTCGATCAACCAGCTGGTGCTCTCCCAGGAGATCGGCCAGCTGGGCGATCACCACCAGTGGATGGACGAGGCCATGGAGTTCCGACGCGAGGTCGAGGTGCTGTTCGGGACGATCGGCCCGCCCGATCCGGCGCAGTTCCTCCAGGCGCTCGTCGAGACCAGCGCCGAGCGGGCCGAGGCGCTCCGGGAGGCGGTCAGCGACAACGACGACCAGGAGCTGTGCGACCGGACGGATCAGCTCGTCGAGAACGTCGTCAAGAACTCCGAGGAGATCTACGCACAGCTGGAGACGGCGGAGTTCGGGGAGTTCGACGTCTTGCGCTCGGGGCTGAACTACAACTACTCCTGGAAGATCTACGCGGTGCGCCGGCTCCGGGACGAACACGGCGACAGCCTCGCGGAGGAGGACCTCGAGGCGTTCGACGAGCTGGTCGCTATCCTGACGCTGTTCGGCCCGGCGCTCGAACATTTCAAGTCGCTGTACTTCCAGTGGGAGCTCGTCGGCCTCACCCGATCGATCCTCTACGCGGCGATCCCGGCGTTGATCGGATCGATCGCGACGGTGCTCTATCTGACCCCGGAGGCGCTCCCCGGCGGGACGCTCGGCGTCGACAACATGGTGTGGGTCGTGAGCGCCAGCGCGACGCTCTCGCTGGTGCCCTTCTTCCTGCTCGCCGTCTACGTGGTCCGGATCGCGACCATCTCCAAACGGACCGGCGCGCTCGGCCCCTTCATCCTCCGCCGGTCGGAGCGAACGACCGCCATCGACTGGGAGCAGTAACGCTATCGGTGCTGCCCGCCGAGCGGCCGGGTGTCGACCCGGAGCGACCCCACCAAGAGAAGGACCGCGAGCCCGATCGAGGGGTCGATCCCCGCCGGGGCCGCGAGCGCCAGAACGGCCGCCATCGGCAGCAGGCCCAGCAGGCAGTAGCCGAACCGGCGGCGCCGCGCCCGCAGCGAGTCGGCCGACAGCGAGGGCAGCAGCGCGAGTCCCAGGGCGCTCAGCGCCAGCGCGACCAGCGCGTTCAACAACGGGAGGCCGGAAGCGGTCTCGACGAGCACGCCGCCGTAGGCCGCGAGGCTGAGCGTGCTCGAGAGGTAGACCGCGCGGGTGAGGACCGCCCGCCAGCCGGCGCTCGTCGAGAGCGTTCGGCCCGACAGGACGGGCCACGGGCGTCCGATTTCGAGATGACCGCCGCGAAACAGCGCGAGTAACAACGAGAGCGTGACGATCGAGACGACCGCGCCGGTCGCCACCTCGACCGTGTAGACCGGCGTCGAGGCGAGGATCCAGAGGGCGGGCAGGCTGAACAGCGCGGTCTGGCCCAGCCCGCCCCGGATGAGGTCGACGAAGAAGTCGTAGAACGACCGGTGGTCGTGGGCCGCCTCGCCCGTCCGCCGGTCGCCCGTCGAGTGGATCGGGCTCCCCTCGCCGCGTTCGCGCTCGCTCACACGGCCCCGTTCAGGGGCCGCCAGGATAACCGTTTGGACGGGGACTGGAGGTCGGTCGGCCGTTCTCCGAACCGCCTGCCGGGAGCCCCACCCTTAACCCGCCGCTTCTCCGAGGCGAGGTGTGGACCTATCGATCGTCGACCTCGCGCCGATCCCCGAAGGGGGGACGGCAACGGAGGCCTTCGAGAACACCGTAGAGCGGGCACAGCACGCCGAGGAGCTCGGCTATTCGCGGTTCTGGGTCGCCGAACACCACGACTTCGTCGACCGGCTCGCGAGCACCACCCCCGAGGTGTTGATCGCCCGCATCGCCGCCGAGACCGACGCCATCAGGGTCGGCTCCGGGACGGTGTTGCTCAACCACTACAGTCCCTACAAGGTCGCAGAGACGTTCGGCGTCCTCGACGCGATGGCCCCGGGCCGGATCGACCTCGGGCTCGGCCGGGCCACCGGAAACCCGGTGAGTGACTACGCGCTGCAGGCCGATCGGGACGAGCAGCGCCGGCGGACCGACGACCACGCCGAGAGGATCGAGGAGACCGCCAAACACCTCCACAACGGGTTCGACGACGACCATCCCTTCAGCCAGCTCGACGTCGCGCGCTCGCGCGACTCCGTTCCCGAGACCTGGGTGCTCGGCTCGAGCCCCTCGAGCGCCGAGATCGCCGGCGAGCTGGGGCTTCCCTACTGCTTCGCTGCGTTCATCAGGCCCGAGCCGGCCGTCAGAGCTCTCGAGGCCTACCGTGAGAACTTCGAGCCCTCGCCCTTCGGCGCCGGGCCCGACGAGCCCCGGGGCTCGATCGCGCTCAACGTGACCTGCGCCGAGACCGACGAGGAGGCCGCGCGGCTGCGCGCGCCGAGCGTGGCGGCCCACCGACGCCTCCAGCGCGGCCAGACCGACCGCCCGCCGATCCACTCCGCCGAGGAGGCCATCGAGGAGCTCGGCTCCGTGCCCGAGCCGACCCCGACGGATATCGAGCCCGGCGAGTGGCCCCGGCGGATCTCGGGCAGTCCCTCGACCGTCCGGGAACTCCTAGAACGAATGACCGAGCAGGCGGGCGTCGACGAAGTCGTCGTCCAGAACCAGATCGCCGACCCCGAGGACGTGCTGCGATCGCACGAACTGCTCGCCGAGGCGGTCGACCTGACGCCCCGGTGATGGGCGATGGGCGTTATGGGCCCTCGGCCGTTCGGAGCCGGACCTCGACGATCGCCGCCCCGTCCGGACCGGTGCCGACCCGGATCTCGCCGCCGTAGCTCTCGATCACGCTGTCGGCGAAGAAGAGGCCGATCCCGCTGCCCTGGTGGAGCTCGGCCCCCTCGTGGTCGAGAACCCGATCGCCGCGATCCATCGTGCCCTCCGGCCCGACGTCGGCGACGGTCACGAGAACGCTCGCCTCGCGCTCCTCGACGCTCACCTCGACGGCGGGACGCTCCCGGTCGCTCTGCTCGACCGTGTTCTCGAGGACCGCGGTGAAGACCGG
This sequence comes from Halalkalicoccus tibetensis, assembly GCF_037996645.1. Classification (NCBI taxonomy): domain Archaea; kingdom Methanobacteriati; phylum Methanobacteriota; class Halobacteria; order Halobacteriales; family Halalkalicoccaceae; genus Halalkalicoccus; species Halalkalicoccus tibetensis. Next base: position 901,875 of record NZ_JBBMXV010000001.1, on the reverse strand, counting down.
CGCGAGCAGGTGGTCGGCCACGACCCGCAGCGACGGGACGGCCGACGAGGCGAACCGCACGCCCTCGAAGCTGCGGGTCGCGTCGATCAGTGCCTCGTCGAGCGCGTAGTCGAGCCGGACGGGCCGGTTCTCGGCCTCGGAGCTCCCCTCGAGATGGTCGACGAGATCGTGAGCCCGGTCGCTCTCGGCGCTGACGCGACCCAGCGCCGCCTCCGCCGTTTCGAGGAGGTCGAGGGTTTCCTCGTCGTCGATCCGGGCCCGCGCGCTCTCGAGGCTGCCCGTGGCGACGTTCAGGTCGTTTCGCAGGTCGTGGCGGAGGATCCGGTTCAGTACCTCCGCGGCGTTCTCGTAGCGGCGCTGTTTGGTCGTGTCGATGAATATCGCCACGTAGCCCCGCCGCCAGCCGTCGACGATCAGCGGGGCCACCGACCCGCTCCCGTAGACGATCGCACCCTCCTTCGTCCGCAGCTCGTAGTCGCCGCTCCAGGCCTCCTCGGCGATCGTCTCGACGATCTCGGCGTAGGTCTCCAGGTCGCCCGAGATGACCGTGGCGGGCTGGCCGACGAGCTCGTCGTAGTCGTAGCCGGTGAACGCCAGTCCCGCCTCGTTGACGTCCCGGACGACGAGGTCGGTGTCGACGATGAGCGCCGGGGCGTCGATCTCCCGGAAGGCGCTCTCGTACAGTTCGAGGTCGGGACCGCTCATGTCACCTATCGCCCTCGGAGCGCATCGCGAACAGCTCCGTGTAGTAGTCGACGACCGGGTCGATCACCGCCGCGAGGTCCGCCGTCCGATCGGCGTGGCCCCAGTCGTCGTGTCCCCGTACCCCCTCGACGAACCGCCGCCCCATCCGGTCGGTCGCGTCCGCCGACGGCTCCTCGACCATGGCCCGGAGCTTGATCCCGTGGGCCCCGTGGGCGGACCGCTCCCAGCGCGGGTCGCGCTGGCCGTGATACACCCAGAACCGCGTCTGTTCGGTCGCGTAGCGCCCGTCGATCCCCGCGGATCGACAGGTCCCCGCCAGAAGCCCCCTGACCCGGTCCCAGCGCTCGTCGTGAACGGGATCCGAGCCGTACGCCCCGCCCGGATCGGTCTCGAGGGCGCCCTGAAGACGCCGTTCGGGGAGCCGCCGCAGCCGGTCCCAGTTCTCGATCTCGTCCTGGACGAACAGGGCGCGCATGAACGACTCGCCGGCGGCCCGCGCCCGGGTTCGCTCGATCTCGGGGAACTCGGCGCCGTAGGCGATCGCCATCCGGTCGATGGCACGTCGGCCCACGGCCTCGGCCCGCCCTGCGTCGCCCCGTAGGAGGGCTCGTTCCCGTTCGTCCTGGAGGTGGTAGGCCTCGAGCAGCGTTCGGGCGGCGGCCGTCGCGTCGTCGGGGCGGAGGGGCGGCTCGGCGGGAGGGGTGGCTTCGTGGAGGGATATCATCGTCGCTTATTTGTGGTATTACATTATTCTCGGTAAAAATATTCCGATTTTATATAAAACAAACTGTGTTTCGTGTGCCGGTTCGATCCCGCGGCGAGGGGTGGCGGGTCAGGGGAATGCGACGCCGCCGACCGAGACGGGGTCGGCGCGCCACTCGCCGTCCTCGACGTTGGGCGTGCCGTCGGGATGGCCGAAGGCCCGCCACAGCTCCGAGAGCGCGGGCTCGAGGTCCCCGAGGACGTCGGCGTGTTCGCGCGGGGCGATCGAGGCCGTCGTCACCCGCGTGGAGTAGCGGTCGAACCCGAAGGAGGGGGCCGGCTCGAGCCCGTCCTCGTCGTATGCGAGGCGCGCGTCGGTGGCGCCGAGCACCGAGATCCAGACCGAGGCCGTCGCCGCGAATCCCATCCCCGAGAGGGCCGAAAGCGCCCCGCGGACGGCGACGGTGATCGCGGCGTCGAGCCCCGCCGTGTCGGCACCCGCCGAGGCACGGAGCAGGGGCTCGTCGCCGGCCTCGAACAGCCGCGTCGTCGCCGACTCGTAGAGCCCGTCTGTCCTGATCAGCGCGTAGCCGCAGTACTCGCCCTCCCCGCCCCGGTCGTAGGCGATCCGCAGGGTCTCGCGGGCGTCGACGGCGGGCGCGTCGGTCGCCCCGAGGACGGCAGGGTCCGCGATCCCCGAGGAGGCCCGCCGGCGTTCGGTCGAGAAGATGCCGTTGGGGACGACGTGGACGGCCACCGCCGGACCCGCCTCGAGCTCGGTCGCCTCGTCGGTGCGGGCCTCGATGGCGTCGAGGCGCTCGTCGCGAAGCTCCTCGAGGGTCGCGAGGTGGTGGGTGTCGAAGCCGAGGTTGATGTCGAGGTGGTGTTTCGCCAGCCCCGGAGCGGTGTTGTAGAGCTCGCCGATGAGGTCCTGGCGGTGGTAGAGCCGGAGGCGCCAGCCGTACTCGCGGGCGATCTCGTCCTCCGCGTCGAACTCCTGGAGACCGGTCACGTCCCGGTTGGTGACGAAGACGAACAGGCCGTACTCGTCGCCCCGTTCACGCTCGAGGCGCTTGACCTTCCGCGCCGAGGCGCGCATCGCCTCGCGCCAGTCGGTCGCGACGCTCGCGCAGGCGACGCCGGGGCGGTCGCGCATCCAGATCCGCGCGCTCCACTCGCCGGTGCCGGCGCGGAACTCCTTGGTCCGGTAGCCCCGCGAGCGGATGAACGCCGCGGCCAGGTTCTCGAAGGTCCCCTCGTCGGCGGCCTCGATAGCGTACTCGAGCTCCTTCATACGGGGCCATCGGCAGTGAGAATAGTTAACGTGGCGGTGCGCGGCCGGTCGAGACGGTTCCGTCCCGCGTCGTCTCAGTCGGAGTCGACGGTCAGGACGATGTCGAACTCCTCGTCGGCCGGGGCGGCCGGTCGTGCTCGCGGGAGGCCGCGAGCGACGCGCCGGGACAGACGTCGGTGATCTGTTCGACGACCGACCGGGAGTTCACGCCGCCCGGGACGACGACCCGGAGCCGTCCCGAGCCGTCCTCGGCCCGGATCAACCCGATCCGGACGCCCCGGTTGGCGAGCCGCGAGACCAGCGAGGTCTCCGCCAGCCGGAACTCGATGAGCCCCCTGTCGTCGTTCGTCGCCAGCACCGTCGCCTCCGCGACCGCCGGACTCTCGGTCGCCAGTTCGGTGATCCTCGCGGGATCGGCGCCCTCGACCGTGAAGAAGAGGAGCGGGTCGGCGTCGTGGGCCGAGCCCTCGTAGGTGAACCGGCAGTCGGCGCGGACCGACAGCGAGACCGCGAACAGGTCCCCCCTCTGGAGATCGAACTCGAGCTCGGTGACGCCGTCGGCGGTGAGGATCCGCCGGCTCTCGAGGGTGTTGTAGGCGTTCGCGATGGCCCGACCGACCGACTCCAGCACCACCCGCTCGTGGTCGTCGAACGCGCCGGGCCGGTCGGCGTAGACGACCAGCACCCCGTAGGTCGTCCCGCCGGAGACGAGCGGGATCGCCGCCATCGTCCCCGCCCCCTCGCGCCCGACCGACCCGTGCCAGGAGGGGTCGCCGACCGGGCCGAACCGGGCGCGCCCGGTCGTGAGCGCGTCGACGACCGGGTCCTCCCCGTGCCCCATCGACAGGCTCGCCCCGTCCGCGTCGACGTCGCCCGCCCAGGTCTCGGGGACGACCGCGTCGGACCCGGGGTCGCGATCGCCGATCCAGGCGGCCTGGTACGCGTCCTCGGCGGTCAGCCGATCACAGACCTCCCGCTCGATCCCCTCGCGGGTCGTCGCCCCGACGAGCACCCGGGTGACGTCCTCGAGCAGCCCCTCGATCCGCGCGAGGACCCGTTCGAGCGTTCGGCGCTCGCGCTCGACCTCGCGCACCCGGCGTTCGACCTCGTGTTCGGCCCGCTTGCGGGCCGTGATGTCGGTCTGGAACCCGACGAAGTGGGTGACCTCGTCGTCCCCGTCGTGGATCGGCGCGATGTCGACCCCGTTCCAGAACTCGGTCCCGTCCTTGCGATAGTTGCGCAGCTCGACCGAGACTGGCTCCTCCTCGTCGATGGCCTCGCGCATCGCCTCGACCGGCTCGGGGTCGGTCCCCTCCCCCTGAAGGAACCGGCAGTTGGTGCCGAGGGCCTCCTCCTTCGGATAGCCGGTGAGGCGCTCGAACGCGTCGTTGATGTAGATCAACGGCAGATCCTCCCGGGAGGGGTCGGCGATCGTGACGCCGATCGGGGCCTCGTCGATCGCCCGTTCGATCAGCCGATCGTCGCGCATACGGTCGGTCCGCACGGCCCGATTAAATAGGTTGACCCGGTCGGTCGTCATCGAATTATTTATCATGTTAGACCGATGATGTCGTGACGCTGGCGTGAGCCAGCGAATACGAAGGTGGATGGGGGCGATCGGGCTCGCCCCTTCTTCTATTGTCGACCCCGTGGCCGACGGGTCACCCGATCAGTTCCTCGATCAGAAGGGCTATTACCGACCGCCGCCGGACCCAGTGTATGCACGAGGAGCTACTCGAAGTGGTGATTCACTCGGCGCTGCTGGCGCTCTACAGCCTGCTCACGGTGGGGCTCGCGGCGGCGAGCGCGCTCGTCGAGTACCGGAGCTACGCGGCGCTGACGACCGGAGAGATGCTGCTGGCCGGCTGGATGGCGGCGATCGGGCTCGTCGTCCTGGTCTTCGCGTACTTCGTGCTTCGGGACAAGGCGCTGGTCGAGTACCGCTACCTGACCGGATAGCCCCTTTTCGTACCGTTCGAGACGTCGTTTCAGACCCGCCAGCGCAACAACACCCCTTCGTCCAATCGCTCGACACCCTCGAGCGATAGCTCCGGGAATCCCTCGACGAACCCCTCGCCGTCGGCGAGCGTCGGGGCCTCCCGGCCGCCGATGACTTTCGGGCCGACGAAGACCGACAGCTCGTCGACCAGCCCGGCCTCGAGCAGCGAGAAGATCAGCTCGCCGCCGCCCTCGACCATCAGGCGCTCGATATCGCGTGATTCGAGCTCCGCGAGCGCGCCTTCGAGGTCCGTCCGCTCGGCTCCGGCGACGACGACCCGTGCGCCCGCGTCCTTGAGCGCCCCGACCCGCTCTCGGGGCGCCGCCTCGCCCACGAGCAGGTAGGTCGTCGCGGCGTCGTCGAGGACCCGCGCGTCGGGCGGCGTTCGCGCCCGCGAGTCGGCGACGACCCGCGCGGGGTGGGGCGGTTCACCCCCGTTCTCACGGTCGGCGACCCGGTCGGGGTCGTCGAGCGTGAGATGAGGGTCGTCCGCGAAGACGGTCCCGACCCCGACCATGACGGCGTCGCAGTCGGCCCGGAGGGCGTCGACCCGCTCGAAGTCCTCGGGGCCGCTGATGGCGATCTGTTCGCGCCGCCGGCTCGAGAGCTTCCCGTCGGCGCTGGTCGCGGCGTTGACGACGACGTGCATACCCGCTCCTGTCGGGGGCGGTGAAAACCAGTTCCGATCCGCTGGGCGACCGTTTATACCCGGGCGCGCTCAAAAGGAGGTGATGAGCGTAGAAGACCGTGCCGAGGAGCTCGCCTCCGACCTCGGTATCGACAAAGAGGAGGTCAGAGAGGACCTCGAGAACCTGGTGTCCTACAGCGTCCCGATGGACGAGGCCGTCCAGAGCCTGCGCCGCAAGTACGGCGGCGGCTCCTCGGGGGCCGAACCCGAGTCGAAGGCCATCGGCGAGATCACCACCGACGACGGCAGCGTCACCGTCACCGCCCGGGTGCTGACCGCCGGCAAGCGCTCGATCCGGTATCAGGGCAACGAGCAGGTCATCACCGAGGGCGTGCTCGCCGACTCGACCGGGACGATCGACTACACCGCCTGGGAGGAGTTCGGCCTCTCGCCGGGCGACACCGTCACCGCGGGCAACGCCGGGGTCCGCGAGTGGGACGGCCATCCCGAGCTCAATCTGGGCGAGTCGACGTCGCTGGTCTTCGAGGACGAGACCCTCGAGGTCCCCCACGAGGTCGGCGGCGAGACGGACCTCGCGAGCGTGACGCCGGGCGACCGGGGGCTGACCGTCGAGGCCCGCGTCCTCGAGGTCGAGACCCGCACGATCGACGGACGCGACGGCGAGACCGAGATCCTGTCGGGCGTCCTCGCCGACGAGAGCGCGCGGCTTCCCTTCACCGACTGGGAGCCGAGAGGCGAGATCGAGGAGGGTGCGGATCTGCGCTTCGAGAACGTCTACATCCGGGAGTTCAGGGGCGCCCCCTCCGTGAACTGCTCGGAGTTCACCACCGTCTCGACGCTGGATCGCTCGATCGAGGTGAGCGACGGCGCTCCCCGGAGACTGGTCGGCGAGGCGGTCGAGAGCGGCGGGGCGTTCGACGTCGAGCTGGTGGGAACGATCGTCGCGGTCCGCGATGGGTCGGGGCTGATCCAGCGCTGTCCCGAGTGCGGTCGCGTCGTCCAGAAGGGGCAGTGTCGCAGCCACGGCCAGGTCGACGGCGAGGACGACCTCCGGGTGAAGGCGATCCTCGACGACGGGACCGGGACCGTTACTGCCATTCTGGGCACCGACCTCACCCGCGAGGTCTACGGCGGGGGTCTCGAGGAGGCCCGCGAGCAGGCCCGCGAGGCGATGGACCAGAAGGTCGTCGCGGACACGATCCGCGAGCGGCTCGTCGGCCGCGAATACGCCGTGAGAGGCTCGCTCAGCGTCGACGAGTACGGCGCGAACCTGAACGCGAGCGAGTTCGCGGAGGTCGACGAGCCGCCCACAGAGCGTGCGCGGGCGCTGCTCGCGGAGGTGGCCGAATGAGCTCGAACGACGGCGAGAACGGCTCCGGCGGCGACTCCGGGCCGGGCCGGCGCGAGGTCGCCCACCGGCTGTTCGCGACCGAGTTCGACGCCGCCTCGCTGGAGTACGCCGACAGCGACGAGGAGCGCGCCCCGAAGTACGTGATCACGCCGACGGGCGCGCGGGTCAACCGTCTGTTCGTCGTCGGCGTCCTCACGGAGGTCGAGCGGGTCAACGACGAGGTCGTCCGCGCCCGCGTTGTCGACCCCACGGGAGCGTTCGTCGTCTACGCGGGCCAGTACCAGACCGACGCGCTGGCCTTCCTCGAGCGGGCCGACCCGCCGATGTTCGTCGCGGTGACGGGCAAGGCCAACACCTTCCGGCCCGAGGACTCCGATCGGGTCTACACCTCGGTCCGACCGGAGAGCGTCGCGGAGGTCGACGCCGAGACCCGGGACCGCTGGACCGTCCAGGCGGCCGAACACACCCTCCGGCGGGTGAGCGAGTTCGCCGCCGCGCTCGAAGGGGACGAAAGCGATCCGGCGAGCGGGATCGCGTTGGCGCGCGAGGAGTACGGGACGACGCCCGCCTATCTGTCGGCGCTTCGCGACACCGCGCTCGACGCGGCGCGGCTCGTCGCCGGCGAGGTCGAGGAGGTCAGCTCGCCGGGGATCGCCCCCGGCGAGGACGACGGCCGGGCGGTCGATCTCACGGACCTGCGGGAGCGGGACGCCGAGACCCCCGAACCGATCGCGGGCGAGGAGGCCGACGCGGACGCTACGATTGATGCTGACGAAACGGTCGACATGGCCGACACGAGCGGTTCGTCCGAGTCGACCCCGTCGGCGGAGCCGTCGTCCGCCGAGCCCGACGTGGGAGCGGAAGCGGGGGCGGAGACTGAAGCGGAGAGCGCCGCCGAGCCGTCGGCGGAGACGGGTGACTCCGGAACGGCGGAGGCAGAGGCCGAGGATCAACCCCGAGGAGAGCAGACATCGCCGGAATCGAGCGGATCGGAACCCGACGAGGCCTCCGGAACGATCGACACGACGGAGGCGGTCGATACGACGACGGCGGAACCCGAATCCGAACCGGAGTCGGGTTCGGACGACCTCGGGGACTTCGACGCCGGCGGGTCAGAGCCGAGCGAACCCGAGCCGGAGGGGGAGGCGACGGCGGACGCCGTCGCCTCCGGCAAGGGGGAGATGTACGAGTTCGACCCCGAGGAGCGCGCCGAGATCGAGGCCGAGTTCGACATGGACTTCTCCTCGGGCAACGAGGTCGACGACGCCGGCGAGGCCGACATCGACGTACCGGAACCCGACGAGTCGGAGGCGGCGTCGGAGGAGGTCGATACGGCGGCCTCCGAGGCCGCGGAAGCCGAAGCGGGGAGCGGGAGCGAGGACGAGGCGGCCGACCCCGTGGCGAACGAACCCGAGTCCGAGCTCGAGCCTGACGCGGAGTCCGAACCGGATTCCGCTGGCGAGGCGGACGCCGAGGAGGACGTCGACGTCGAGGACCGGGCGATGGCCGTGATGGCCGAACTCGCAGACGGTGACGGCGCCGATCGCGAGGAAGTGATCGAGCGCGTCGCGAGCGAGGCCGGCGTCGCCCCCGAGGAGGTCGACGACGCCATCGAGAGCGCGTTGTTGAGCGGGCGGTGTTACGAGCCCCAGGACGACGTGTTGAAGCCGATCTGATGGCGCTCGTCGAGCCGATCCCGGGCGAACCGGCCGCGTCGGCGGAGCTCGGCCCGGAGCGCGCGCTCGTGCTCGCGGACTTCCACGCGGGGATCGAGCAGGCGCTTCGCTACGAGAACGGCGTCGAGGTCGCGAGCCGCGCCGAGCAACGCCGCGAGCACGTCGAGCGGCTGCTCGGCGAGACGGACGCCGACCGGCTCGTGGTCCTCGGCGACTTCATGCACTCGATCGGCGGGCCCGGCGGGGCCGAGCGCGGCGAGATCGAGGTGCTGCTCGAGGGGCTGTCGGTGCCGGTGACGGTGGTGAAGGGCAACCACGACGGCGACATCGAATCGATCGTCGGGGACGCGCGCTCGCCCCGAACCCCGGGGGAGATCCCCGAGGTGACGGTGACGCCCGGATCGGGATGTCGGCTCGGCGACGTGGGCTTTTGCCACGGCCATAGCTGGCCGGCGCCAGAGGTGCTCGGCGCTCGGATGGTCTGCGTGGGCCACGAACACCCGCAGGTCAGGCTGACCGACGAGGTGGGCGGCACGCGCACCGAACGGGTCTGGCTGCGGGGTGCGCTCTCCCGTGAGCCCTTCGCCGACCGGATCGAGGCATGGAGCGACACCGATCTCGTCGTCTTTCCGGCGTTCAACGAGCTGATGGGCGGGACGTGGGTCAACGTCCGCGGGGAGTTCCTCTGTCCGTTCCTGCCTGAAGGGCTCGACGGGGGGGAGGCCTATCTGCTCGACGGGACGCGTCTCGGCCTCTATCATGAGATCTGAACAGCTAGTTACGAATATTTGATACGAAATACGACGATCAGTTCTACGATCAGCCCGACGACGACGAGTAACTATGCGATCGTGAAACCCGTATCGAGATCGCTCAGAGATGCGATGAACGCCACAACCACCGGCGAAAGGAGGTAGCAACCAGCGGTAACGAGGGTCAACGGTGTGGTAAATCGTTCGTCAGTTCGATAGATGCGGAGAAACAGTCTGCCGATCAGAACTGGCGCAACGATTACTCCAAGGAATCTGACTGGCAGTTGCCATCCGGTGAGAATATCAGTGAGCCACATGAAACTGCTAGCCAGCATTGTGACTGCGAGGACGAAATGAGAAACAATGAATACGAATTCGAGAACGTCCTCGTAGGTACAGCGACCACGTGATTGATGATCTACCATAGTTGATGGTCTATATGTGTGTGTTTGCACCATTCTATTCGACGTTGTTATCCCGCGGTTCCGAACGCTATCGATAACCCAGTTATGATCGCGAGTAATAACGCTGCAAGAGCGGTGGCAAGAACTCCGGTCACAAATCTGAGCGGACCGAGGTCGAAGTCGTTTAGGAACTCGGTCGCTTGTTCTTCCAGAGCAGCAATCGTCGGAATCTCAGTATAACAGTTGGTAACGCAGATCTGTCCTGCTTCGCTTCCCAGCCAAACGCAGGTATCGAATCGGCGAAGTTGAAAACCGATCCAGAAGTCGAGATTGACCGAAATTCCACCCAAACTAGCGTCTATGAAGGTTGCATCAGCCGCGAGTAGTGGCGGTGTAGAGCCACCTACACAACTGTACGTTCGATCATCGAGAAAATCTCCGGTGCTAAAGCAAGCTTCACCGTACAGTGGAACGTCGAAGCACTCTTCAAAGCCGACTTGTTGAGTTCCGAAAGAAGCGTCTGAATCATCGAAGATTCGTGGTATCTGTCGTGTTCCTACCACTTTGGCATCCGTAACCTCACCGCTGGGCGTGATCCGCTGGGATAAAATCTCGCCAGAATCCCAGTACTGCAATGTCTTCTCATCATCCCATCGAAGGTCAAACGGAAAGCCCAGTTCAACATCAGCTACCCTGGTCAGTTTCTCTACTGACGCTGTATCAGTAATATCCTCGGGATCCTCAACATTTGGCAAATGGACGTTATCAGCAGTATTGACCCCGGTAGCAACGTATATTTGAGGATCATCTTTGAAAACAGGTGTAGTGAACGCCACGAGTGACTGTGTCGGATGTTTGGCTGTTTCAACCGCTATATCTTCAATCGTTTTATCGTTCGTTCTGTTCTCTGTATCGGTAGAGACTATCTCCTCATTTTCACCGTTGGTTTCGGTAGCAGAAATCGGTTGTGAGAGCAGTGCACCACTAACTCCTGCTGAACCAAGCAAGTTGAGTAATTGACGCTCAGTGAGTCTGTTGTTTATTTCAGACCGTTCCATTAGTCTGTATCACCAATAGTGTGTATAAGGTGGCTAATTATCTATTTAATTACTGTATAGAATTCAGAAATTTGACCCCGGGCTCCACAATCCGGTTTCCATTTCAGATCTTGTAAACCAGTACAAAATACTTACCATCGGTAGACTTATTTCAAATTGATATATACTGTTAGTATGTCTCTACAGATGGACCGGCCCGAGATCGCCGACGCTCTTCGGTGTCTTGTGGACAACGCCGAACTCGTTGAGGCGATTCATCGTGGTACCGAGCGAAAACGCGATCTCGCTGAAGCTCTCGGCGTTTCGACTCAGACTATCTACCGGAGGACGCGACAGCTTCGGGAGTACAGACTGGTCGAGAAATCTTCAAAAGGCTATCGGCTCACACCGATCGGCGAACTGCACGCTCGAATGATCTCCGACGCACAAGACGTTTCCGAGCGAATCTACGCCGGTGAGCGTCTCTTCTCCGATCTCGGGGGCGGCGTCTCGATTCCCCACTGGCTTCTCAAAGACGCCGAAATCATCTATCCGACCCGAAACAAACCACACGAACCGCTAGAGCGAATCCGAGAGAAACTCGCGGAAACGACGAACCTCAGAGGAGTGGTCTCTACGGTCATTCCTGAACATATCACCTACTCGGCCGAACGGCTAGCCGAAGGCTCCCTCCGTGCTGAAATCGTTTTCACGCCCGCCTGTATCGACGAGCTTGAAACCGAATTTCCCACCGTGTTCGCCCGGTCGCTTGGCAGGGACAGCCTCACGCTATGGGAGACGGCTCGTTCTGTTGAATTCGATCTGCTGTTCTGTGCCGAACAGGGATGGGTCGGAATCCGCGTTTACGACGGCGTCGGCAGACTGAGCGGCGTCGTGTACACCGAGTCCGAACCAGCAGCCGAGTGGACTGGCGGGATCTACCGAACGTACCGGAATACCGCCCGCCCGCTCAGCGCATAGATTCCGACAGGCAGTGCCCTTAGGTTGCTCGAATCCCTACTGAGCCCGATGAGCGAACAGCGGGCTTCGTCGGGTTCTGCGGCCTTCACACATCTCGGAAGCGAGGTCCGGGCGGCGCTCTCAGAACGGGGGTTCTCGACGCCGACCGCCCCCCAACGGGAGGCGATTCCGCCGCTCGCCGCCGGAGAGAACGCCCTGGTGATCGCGCCCACCGGCACCGGCAAGACCGAGACGGCGATGTTGCCGGTCTTCGACTCGATCTCGCAAGCGGAGGCCCCCTTTGGAATCTCCGCGCTCTACATCACGCCGCTTCGGGCCCTCAATCGGGATATGCGCGAGCGCCTCGACTGGTGGGGCGATCGGTTGGGAATCGAGGTTGCGGTGCGCCACGGCGACACGAGCGACTACCAGCGCCAGAAGCAGGCCAACGACCCGCCGGACGTGCTCGTGACGACCCCCGAAACGGTGCAGGCGATGCTGACCGGCTCGAAGCTCAGGGAGGGGCTCTCGGACCTCGAACACGTCGTGATCGACGAGGTCCACGAGCTCGCGGCCTCGAAGCGCGGCGCGCAGATGTCGATCGGGCTCGAACGCCTCGTCGAGCTCGCGGGCGACTTCCAGCGGATCGGCCTCTCGGCGACCGTCGGCGACCCCGAGGAGGTGGGATCGTTCCTCACCGGGAACCGACCCTGTGCGATCCGCGAGGTCGACGCGGGCAGCCGCCTCGATCTGCGGGTGCTGACCCCGGAGATCGAGCCGGGCGACGAACAGCTCGCCAGCGAGCTCGTCACCGAACCCGAGATGGCGAGCCACGTGCGGGCGATCCGGGAGATCGTCGAGGAGAACGAGTCGACGCTGATCTTCGTCAACACGCGCCAGACGGCCGAGGCGCTGGGATCGCGGTTCAACGTGCTGGATGCGAACATCGGGGTGCATCACGGCTCGCTCTCGAAGGACGCGCGAATCGAGGTCGAGGACGCGTTCAAGGCCGGCGAGCTCGACGGGCTGCTGTGTACGTCCTCGATGGAGTTGGGGATCGACGTCGGCCAGGTCGACCACGTCGTTCAGTACGCCAGCCCCCGGGAGGTCTCGCGGCTGCTCCAGCGCGTGGGGCGGGCGGGCCACCGCAGCGACCAGGTCTCGCAGGGCACCGTGATCGCCACCAGCCCCGACGACGCGCTGGAGGCGCTCGCGATCGTCGATCGCGCCCGGAACGGCGACGTCGAGCGGGCGGCGATCCACACCGGCAGCCTGGACACGCTCGCGAACCAGATCGCGGGGCTGGTGATGGGCCACGGCGAGATCCGAGCTAGAAAAGCCTACGGGATCGTCACCCGCGCGGCGCCCTTCGCCGACCTGCCAGAGGAGACCTTCCGGGAGGTGGTGCGGGAGCTAAGCAGCAACAGGATCCTCTGGCTCGACGAGGAAGCGGACAGCCTGGAGAAGTCGGGCGGGACGTGGCAGTACGTCTACGCGAACCTCTCGATGATCCCCGACGAGGCGACCTTCGAGGTCCGCGACGTCGCGAGCGGCCGGGGTGTCGGCACCCTCGACGAGCGCTTCGTCACCACGTTCGCCGAGCCGGGCGCGACGTTCATCCAGCGCGGGGAGATGTGGCGGATCGTCGAGATCGAGGAGGAGGAGGAGAAAGTCAGGGTGAGCCCCGTCGAGAACCCGACCGGCGAGATCCCCTCGTGGGTCGGCCAGGAGATCCCGGTTCCCCAAGCGGTCGCCGAGAACGTCGGCGAGCTCCGCCGGGTCGCGGCCCCGCAGTTTTCGGGCGGTGCCTCCCGCGAGTCGGTCGCCCGCGAGTTCGTCTCGCGCTACCCGACGGACCTCCACACCGCGAGCGAGGCGCTCTCGCCGATCGAGCGCCACGTCGAGGCCGGCCACCCGATTCCTGACGAGGACCACTTGCTGATCGAGTTCTCGGGGGGAACCGTCGTGATCAACGCCTGTTTCGGCCACAAGGTCAACGAGACCCTCGGCAGGCTGCTCTCGGCACTCCTGGGCCAGCGCACCGGCTCGTCGGTAGGGCTCGAGACCGATCCCTACCGGATCGAACTGACGGTGCCCTCGGGGCTCGCCGCCCGCGACGTCGTCGAGGTACTCGAGGAGACGGACCCGGAACACGTCGAGGCGCTGATCGAGCTCAGTCTGAAGAACTCGGACGCCCTGAAGTTCCGCCTCGCGCAGGTCGCCGCGAAGTTCGGCGCGCTCAAATCGTGGCAGGGCTCGCGGGGATCGATCTCGATGGATCGTCTGTTGGGCGCGCTCAAGGACACCCCGATGTACGAGGAAGCGATCAGGGAGGTCTTCCACGAGGACCTCGACGTGCCCGGGGCGGCCCGCGTGCTCGAACGGGTCCAGTCGGGCGAGCTCTCGGTCGATCGCGTCGGCGAGCGCACGCCGCTGGGGATCGGGGGCCGGTCGTCGAGCACCGAACTCCTCTCGCCGGAGAACGCCGACGCGAGCGTGATCGAGACGGTGCGAGAGCGGATCAGGGAGGACCGCGTGCTGCTGGCCTGCTTACACTGCAAGGAGTGGGACCGCACCCAGACGGTCGAGCGGGTGGCGGAGAAGCCCGAGTGTCCGAAGTGTGGCTCGACGATGGTCGCCGCGCTCAACCCGTGGGCCGAGGAGGTCGTCGAGGCCGTGCGGAAGGCGGACAAGGACTCCGGGGAGGAGAAGGCCACCCGGCGGGCGTACAAGGCGGCGAGCCTCGTTCAGGGCCACGGCAAGCAGGCGGTGATCGCGCTCGCGGCCCGCGGGGTCGGCCCCCGGAACGCCGCCTACGTCATCAACAACCACCGCGAGAGCGAGGACGACTTCTACCGGGACATCCTCGAGAAGGAGCGCGAGTACGCCCGCACCCAGGCGTTCTGGGATTGAAAAGCAAGCGAAAGACCCGTATGACAGGGGGTTGAATCGCGAGCCATGAAGTTCGCCTCGGGAGTCTGGTGGTACGTCGTCCCGCTGTTGTTGCTCGCCTTCCCGGCGTTCGTCGTCAGCCCGACCCTGGGGGGATTGTTCGTCGTCGCCGCCGCGTTCACGCTCTTCTTCTTCCGTGACCCCGAACGAACCCCGCCGTTCGCGGGGATCGTCTCGCCGGCCGACGGCACGGTCTCTGAGATCCGCACCGAGGGCGACCGGATCCGCGTCTGCGTGTTCATGAACGTCCACGACGTCCACGTGGTGCGCGCCCCCGACGACGCTATCGTCGAGCGCGTCGAACACGAGTCGGGCGGCTATCGCCCGGCGTTCACCAAGGAGTCCGAACGAAACGAGAAGGTCCACGTCGGCTTCGAGGACAGCGAGGTAACGTTGATCGCCGGCTCGTTCGCTCGCCGGATCACGCCCTACGTCGAGGAGGGCGACGAGCTCGGGCGCGCCGAGCGGATCGGCCACATCGCCTTCGGCAGCCGGGTCGACGTGTTGCTGCCCCCGGAGATCGGCTATCCCGACCTGGAGGTCGAGCGCGGCGAGAAGGTGACGGCGGGCGAGACGAAGGTCGCGAGCAACGGGGACGCGAACGCCGACTGGGAGTGGGGCGGCTAACCGGAGGGCTCCATCCCCTCGCGGGCCGCGTCGAAGTGCTCCTTTCTGACCCGGACCTCGTCGGCCCGCGCGGTCGCCTCCTCGGGGCCGTACTCGCTCGCGATCTCGCGGATCGCGCGCATCGAGGCCGCCCGCGAGAGCGCCGCGAGGTCCGCGCCGGTGTAGCCCTCGAGCTCCGCTGCGAGCGCGTCGACGTCGACGTCGTCGGCCAGCGGCTTCTCGCGCGTGTGGATCTCGAGGATGACCTTTCGCGCCGCCTCGTCGGGCGCGGGCACCTCGATGTGGGTCTCGAGGCGGCCGGGGCGGATCAACGCCCGGTCGAGCGCGTCCTTCCGGTTGGTCGCGGCCAGCACCACGAGGTTGGGGTTGTCCGCGAGACCGTCGAGCTCCGTCAGGAGCTGGCTGACGACCCGCTCGGTCACCTCGTGGCCCTGCCCCCGCTCGGCGGCCAAGGCGTCGATCTCGTCGAAGAAGACGATCGAGGGGGCCGCTTGTCGGGCGCGTTCGAAGACCTTCCTGACGGCCTTCTCGCTCTCGCCGACGTACTGATCGAGCAGCTCGGGCCCCGCGACGTGGATGAAGTTGACCCCGCTCTCGCTGGCGATCGCGCGGGCGAGCAGCGTCTTGCCGGTCCCTGGCGGGCCGTACAGCAACACGCCCGAGGGGGGTTCGGTCGCCGTCTTCTCGAACAGCTCGGTGTACGAGAGGGGCCACTCGACGGCCTCCTGAAGGGTCCGTTTGGCCTCGTCGAGCCCGCCGACGTCGTCAAAACTCGTCTGGGGGGTTTCCGCGACGAACTCGCGCATCGCCGAGGGGTCGACGGCGGCACGGGCGGCGTCGAAGTCCGCGCGGGTAACGGTCAGATCGGCGAGGCTGCCGCCGTCGTCGCGAAAGCGCCGGAGCGCGTTCATGCCGGCCTCGGTCGCGAGCGCGTGGACGTCCGCGCCGACGAAGCCGTAGGTGTGTTCGGCGAGCCGCTCGAGGGAGACGTCGTCGGAAAGCGGCATCCCCCGGGTGTGGACCTCGAAGATCTCCCGGCGCCCAATCGCGTCGGGGACGCCGATCTCGATCTCCCGGTCGAAGCGTCCGCCCCGGCGTAGCGCGGGATCGAGCGAGTCCACCCGGTTGGTCGCGCCGATGACGACCACGTCCCCGCGGGCGTCGAGCCCGTCCATCAGACTGAGGAGCTGGGCGACCACGCGGTTCTCGACGTCGCCCGAGTCGTCGCGCTTGCCCGCTACCGAATCGATCTCGTCGAAGAAGACGATCGCCGGCGAGTCCTCGCGGGCCTTCTCGAAGACCTCCCGCAGTTGTTCCTCGCTCTCGCCCTTGTACTTCGACATGATCTCCGGGCCGGAGATGTTGTGAAAGCTCGCGTCGACCTCGTTCGCGACCGCGCGGGCGATCAGCGTCTTGCCCGTGCCGGGCGGCCCGTAGAGGAGGACTCCCTTCGGTGCGTCGATACCCACCTGTCGGAAGAGTTCGGGCTCTGAGAGGGGCAGCTCGATCATCTCCCGGACCATGTCGAGCTCGTCGTCGAGCCCGCCGATGTCCTCGTAGCTGATCCGGCCGTCGCCCCCGCCCTCGGCGGCCTCGGCGGACTCGACGTCCGCCGGCACCGTCACCCGCGTCGAGTCGGTGATCCGCACGGTCCCGTCGGGGTCGGTGTCGGTGATCGAGAACGGCCCCACGCCGAGGCGCTCGATCCGCACCCGCTCGCCGGCCCGGACGGGCCGATCGCGCAGGTCGCGTTTCACCGCGCGCTCGACGCTTTCTGCGTCCTCCGCGGAGATCGATACCGGCGGGGTGATCGTCACCGACCGGGCGTCCTCGACGGTCTGTTTTCGCACCCTGACGGTGTCGCCGATGCTCACGCCGGCGTTCGCGCGGGTGTCGGCGTCGACCTGGACGGTGCCGCTCTCGGCGCTCGGGCCGGCGGGCCAGACCTTCGCGACGGTGGTCCGTTCGCCCTCGATGAGGACGGTGTCGCCGCTCAACACGGAGAGGGCCTGGCGGGCAGCTTCGGGCAGGCGCGCGACCCCGCGGCCCGCGTCGCGCTTTTCGGCGCCGCGGACCGAGAGGGTCACGTCTGAGTCGCTCATGTCGTCCCGTGGGGGTCGGGCCGCCTTTACCGTTCGGGCTCCCGCACTCGGGCGGTCTAGCTCGCGTCCGGGGCCGACGGGCCGAGCTCGACCCCGACGTCCGCGGGCGAGAGCACGTCCGGCAACTCCCCCTCGCGCTCGCCGGTGACGTCCGCGAGGAGCTCCCCGAGATAGGCGTTGAACAGCTCTGGGTGCTCGCTCATCGGGAAGTGGCCGATCTTCCCCATCTCGACGGCGGTCGCCCCCTCGCCGATCCCCTCGGCGGTCTCGCGGCCGTCCTCGGGCGTCGTGAGGTAGTCGTACTCGCCGTTGACGATATAGAGGGGACACTCCTCGGCGTTCACCCGGTCGAGCTTCCCGCGGTAGTCGTGGTCGACCGAGTAGTAGTAGAGGTCGCCCTTGAACACGCCCGTCGCGCCCTGCTCGTAGTGGTACATCGTTTCCCTGCGAGCCTGCTCGGGGCTCTGGGGGGCCATCAGCCCCCAGCAGGCGTAGGCGTTGACCTCCGTCGTGTTGATATGCGGGTGATCGAGCCAGTCGATGTAGAATCCCGGGCTGTGTGCCCCGCATTCGAGGCCGATCAGCGCGCGGAACCGCTCGGGATACCAGTCGGCGAGCTCGAGGGTGACGTTCCCGCCCATGCTCGATCCCATGTAGATCGGGTCCTCGATCTCCAGGGCGTCCGCGATGGCGACGATGGTCTCGGCGAACTCCTCGGCCGTCAGGGTGTAGTCCTCCTCCCACCACGGCTCGGAGGTCGGCGGGACGGACTTCCCGTGGTAGGGCAGGTCGTAGGCGATCACGCGAAAGTCGTCGGTGATCGACTCGTCTGAGAGCAGGTGGCGCCACTCCCCGTTGTTACAGCCGGCGGTGTGCTGACAGAGCAGCGGGATCCCGTCCTCGGGGCCGTTCTCCTCGTAGTAGACCCGGTGGTCGGTGCCGTCGACATCGATGTGGACGTAGTTGCCGGCGATCGGCTCGATCCCGTCGCCGGCCTCGAACGCGCCCCTCGTGGAGACGCTGCCCCCGTTGTGGGCGACCCGCATCAGCTCGAGCGTGCGCTGGAAGGCCCGCAGGTTCTGGAAGACCTTCTTGTTGTCGCCGGTGAGCTGGAGGTGGCCCTCGTCGCCGGCGACCGCGCTGCGGTAGTGGGAGGCGATGATCTCGTGGTTGAACGCCGGCGGCTTCTCGCTGACGAACTCCTCCCAGGCCTCTCGGGAGCCCTCGACGCCGAACGACCACCGGTGGTTCAGCGTCGGGTTCGGGACGACGTCCTCGATCTCCCCCTCGTTCATCCGGATCAGCGTCCGCTCGTCGCCGATCTCGACGTAGAAGTTCTCGTCGAAGGCGTCGTGTCCCCTGACCCCCAGCTCGGGATCGCCGTTGACGACCTCCCGGTACGACTCCCACCACTCGTGGCTCGCGAGTTCCGTGTCGGTCATGGTTCCTCGATCGGGGGACCACGCCGAGGCCCATAGTACTGTCCCGGAGAGTTCTTGAGGGGCGTGAACTAACAGTTATGGTCGGCAATAGCCCCGATCCGACGCAACGCATTTGGTCGGCGCCGTCGCACTGTGTACTATGGTAGTACGGACCGAACGTGACGACGGGACGTGGTACGAGTGCGAGGGCTGTGGACTCATGTTCGACGAGCAGGAGGACGCCCGCCAGCACGAGACCAACTGCGACGCCGAGGACCCCTCGTATATCCAGTGACGCGTCACTCCTCGTTGACCATCTCGTAGGAGTGCTCGCTCATGTCGTCCTCGGCGAAGACGAACACCCGCCCGCGGGCGACCTCGGGGTCGGCGTCGACGAGCACCCGATGGCCCTCCGTGCGGACCTCGACGCCGGGGAAGACCTCCTCCTCCTCGTCGGGGTCGACGAACACGCGCCCGACGCCGGTCGACTCGAGCACCTCGTCGTGGGTCTTGCGGTCGTTGACGTACAGCATCACGCCCTCGGTCTCGGTCGGGTCGGTGACGAGGACGTGGACCTCCTTTCCGGGCGGGGTTCTGAGGGTGCCCGAGACCGCCTCCGGAACGCCGTGGTAGAACACCTCCCGGCCGTCGAGATACTCGACGGCGATGCCGCTTTCGGCGAGCTCGATCCCCAGCGTCGAGGGCGAGACGTTGCTTCGCTGGCTCATATCCGTACTACGTGCCCCGGCGGAAAAGCGCCGCGTTCGAAGCCCGTAAGTACGGACCCCGAGTGGACCGGGTATGAACGGCCGGGCACACGCCCCCGCGGCGGGAACGATCCTCAACGCGCTGGCGAACGAGCGGGGCGCCGCGTTCGCGATCGACCTCGAGACCACCGCGAGCGTCGAGCTCGACGACACGAACGAGGTGCGCGGCGAGATCGACGGGGCGCCCGACGCCGACACCGCGCTGATCGAGCGCTGCGTCGAGCTCGCCCGCGAGGAGTACGGCGACGAGGCTGGAGTGGCTGAGGCCGGCGGCACGGTGCGAACCGAGAGCGAGGTGCCGCTCGCGGCGGGGCTGAAGAGCTCGAGCGCCGCCGCGAACGCGACGGTGCTCGCGACCTGCGACGCGCTCGGGATCGAGCCCGACCCGCTCGAGGCCTGTCGGCTCGGGGTGCGGGCGGCCCGCGAGGTCGGCGTCACAGTAACAGGAGCGTTCGACGACGCCTCCGCCTCGATGCTCGGGGGCGTCACCGTGACGGACAACTCGGGGGACGAGCTGCTCGCGAACGAGGCCGTCGAGTGGGACGCGCTGGTATGGACGCCCCCCGAGCAGGCGTTCAGCGCCGACGCCGACGTCGAGAGCTGTCGGAGGATCGCCCCGATCGCCGACGTCGTCTGCGAGCTCGCGCTGGAGGGGCGATACGGGCGGGCGATGTCGATCAACGGCTTCGCGTTCTGCGGGGCGCTCGGCTTCCCGACCGAGCCGATGCTGGAGGCACTCCCCGACGTCGCGGGCGTCTCGCTGTCGGGCACCGGCCCGAGCTACGTCGCGGTCGGGGACCGACACGTTTTAGCGGACCTCCGGGATGAGTGGGAGACACGGGATGGAACCACATGGCTGACAACGACCCGGACCGAGGGAGCGCGGACGGAATGAACCTGGACGAACTGCGCGAGGAGATCGAGGAGATCGACCGCGACCTCGTCGAACTGATCGCGCGACGCACCTACGTCGCCGACACCATCGCCGAGGTGAAATCGGAGCGGGACCTGCCGACGACCGACGAGGGCCAGGAGCAGCGCGTGATGGACCGCGCGGGCGAGAACGCCGAACAGTTCGAGGTGGACTCGAACCTCGTGAAGGCGATCTTCCGGCTGCTGATCGAGCTGAACAAAGTAGAGCAGCGCGAGCGGCGCTGAACCCCCGGCCGAGCCACCTTCGTTCGACCGAACGGTCAGTAGAGTTATCAGTTAATAAATACATAATATAGTTTATGGATAGACGGAAGTTCATCGGACTGGCGGCGGCGACGGCGGGAACGGGCGTCGCGCTCGCGGGCTGTACGGCCGACGACGAGGCCGAAGAGAGGACGGACACCGGGGACGACGAGCCCGCCGCCGAGGAGTCGGCGAGCGAAGTTCCCGAGGAGGGGCCGGAGCCGGAAGGCGGCGACGGCCGCCCGTACACCCATTACGATCTGGACGTCCACGACGAGCGCTCGGTGGGACGGCCCGTCTGGATCGACAAGGACGGGCGCGTCTACGGGCGCAGCGGTCCCCGCGTGGTGGTCAGCGACGACTGGTGGGAGACGACCGAGACGCTGTACTCCTTCGAGGAGGAGGGGACGACCGAGGAGTACGTCCAGATGGTGGTCGTCCCGGACAGCGGGCGGATCATCGCGTCGACCGGCGGGCGGGGTGAGACCGGCGGGACGGTCCACCTCCTCGACGAGGATCTCGAGGGCTCCGAGACGCTCTATCAGTTCGACTACGGACGCATGTCGAACGAGTTCGGCCACGCCGTCCACGAGGACGTCGTCGTCATCTCGTGCTACGGGATGTCGGATTACGAGGCGAACAGACACGCGAACGAGGTGATCCTCTCGACCGACGGCGGCGAGTCCTTCGACCTGATCCTCGAACCCGAACTGGTCACCACTGACGCGGCGAACCACCACATCCACGACGTTGAGTACGATCCGCATGCCGAGCGGATCTGGGTCGCGGTGGGCGATCACGGCAACTCCCAGCTCTACTGGAGCGACGATCTGGGCGACTCCTGGAGCGAGATCGACGACCGGGGCGCCATCACGATGGTCACGCAGGTCGCCGCCTTCGAGGACTGCGTCGTCCTCGGTACCGACGGCGTCCCCGAAGGGATCATGCGCTGGGAGCGCGACGGCCCGGACGACGAACCCGAGGGGGCGGACGACTTCGTTCGCGTCCACGTCCAGATCGATACCGACCCCGACGACGACGTGATGGAGCTGTACGCACGCCGTCGGTGGCACGTCCGCGAGGACGACGGCCGGGAGCTCTGTCTGATGCCCTTCGGCTACTCCACGATGCACGACACCGCCGAGGACTCGGTTCTCCTGGCGAGCGTCGACGGCGACGAGTGGTACGAGCTCCACCGAACGCAGACGAGGGAGATCCTGCTCACGAACGTCATGGGGCCGCTCTCGATGGACGGCGACCGGCGAACGCTGGTCTCCGACAGCAACCAGGGAGCCCACCAGATCGACGCGACGGTGCCGGAGTTCTGGACGTAGCGGCCGGCGGGATCCCGGTCAATAACGGATCCGGACGTTCGACGTCCGGCGCTCGTCGAATGCCTATCGGCCGGGACCGACACGTTCAAACGGCCGAACCGGAATTTGGGAGTACAGTGGTTCATATGGGATTCAACGCACGACGAGCGGACGCTACGATCAGACAGTGGGCGAGGACCTGCCGCCGGTTCTGGGGCGGGGGGAGCGATCGAACGCGGGTAGGCATCGGGGACGCCTGAGATGGATCGATGGGAGCCGTTCGGGCTCGAGGGGACCGACCGGGAGACGAAGGGCTTTTTCTTCGGGACGATCACCGCGCTCGCGGCGCTCATCGTCGTGGGGCTTCTCTACCCCTCACTCCTTGAGACCACGCTCAACACCGCCTTCGACTGGGTGCTGTTCAACTTCGGCTGGTGGTTCATGCTCCTGGGCGCCGTGCTGGTGGTTTTCACGTTCTTCATGGCGTTCTCCAGATACGGCCGGATCCGGATCGGCGGCGAGGACGTCGAACCGGAGTTCGACACGTTCTCCTGGATCGCGATGGTGTTCACCGTCGGGTTCGGGAGCTCGATCATCGTCTGGGGGGTCGGCGAGCCCATCTCGATCGTCACCGAGCCGCCGCCGTCCTCGCCGGTGCCGGGCGCGTCGATCGAGTCGCTCGCGCTCGCGTTCATGTTCCTCCACGAGTCGTTCCCGGGGATGGCGATGTGGTATCTCCCCTTCGCGATCGGCTTCGGGCTGATGGCCTACACGGACGGGGACGACTACCGCATCAGCTCGATCATGTCGGTCCTCCTCGACCGGGAACGGTACGGCTGGCTGTTCTGGCTCGTCGACCTGGCCGCGCTGATCGCCATCGTCGGCGGGCTCGCGACCACGCTCGGCTTCACCGCCCAGCAGCTCGCGACGATCCTGAGCGACGTCTTCGGCGCCGAGACGAACCTCATCACCTACGGGCTGTTCGCGCTCATTGGGCTGGTCTTCCTCGCGGACGTCTGGCTCGGGCTCCACGCGGGGATCCGCAACGCCGCGCGGTTCACCTTCGTGCTCATGCTGCTCACCTCGGGCCTGCTGCTCGTGCTGGGGCCGACGCTGTTCATCCTCAACCTCACGCTGGACGCGACGGGGATCTGGCTCAACAACCTCCCGCGGCTCGCGCTGTACACCGCTCCCACGGAGGGCGCACAGTGGCCCCAGAGCTGGACGAGCTTCTGGTGGGCCTGGTGGGCCGCCTGGGGGTTGTTCGTCGGGAGCTTCGTCGCCCGCGTCTCGAAGGGCCGGACGATCCGTGAGACGTTCCTCGCGCTGGTCGCCGCGCCGACGCTGCTGACCTGGATGCAACACGGAATCATCGGCGGCTGGGTGCTCGCGCCGGAGTACATCGGGCCCGTGAGCGAGGCCTTCGTCGAGGAGGACATCCCCGCGGCGGTCGCGACCGCGATCACGCTGACGCCCTTCGGGAACCTCCTCGGGGTGATGATCGTACTGATCATGGCGGGCTACGTGCTGACGACGCTCGATTCGGCGGTCTACATGCTGAGCGCGATCACCCTCGGCGAGGAGGACCCCAACGCCAGGAATCGGGCGTGGTGGGGGGCCCTGCTCACCGTGCTGGGGATCATGACGCTCAACCTGCCCGCCTTCAGCGCGATGGAGGCGTTCTCCCCCGTAATGGCGCTTCCCTTCACGCTCTTCTTCGTCGTGCTGATCTACACGAGCTACGTCACCGCCCGCCGCCACTACCGCGAGGAGTACAGGGAACCGGGCGAGCGGCCGTTCCTGGCGATCAGCCGGCCGAGCAAGGACGACGAGGAGGGGGGATAGCATCCGAGCGGCTTTGATGCCCCGCTCCGTAGTGGCCGGCGGATGGAGACGCTGTACGACGTTCTCGGCGTCGACCCGGACGCCGACCCCGAGGCGATCCGTCGTGCCTACCGCGAGCGGGTCAAGCGTCACCACCCCGACGCCGGCGGCGACGCCGGGGAGTTCCGCCGGCTCACCACCGCCCGGGACGTGCTGCTCGATAGGGAGAGCCGAAGGCGCTACGACGCGCTCGGCCACCGCCGGTACGCGCTTCGCCACCTCGACGGCGAGGAGTGGCCGGTCGACACCCCCCGAAACGCCCGGCGTCGGTCGAATGCGCGCCGGCGATCCGGGTCCGGATCGCGCCGCCGAACCGGCCGGGGTGCTCGGGGACGAAGCCGGGGCCGGCGGGACCGAAACCGACGCCGAGGGCGGCAGGATCGGTCGAGCGGCCCCGTCGACGCCGCCGTCGCCCTGGGGACCTACCGGCGGGTGCTCGTGCGGGCCGGGCTCGTCCTCCTCGCGCTGTTCTGTCTGGCGATCGTCCTCTCGGCGCTGTCGCTCTAGTACTCGTCTGCGAGCCGGTCGAGCGCCTCGTGGTGCTCGGTCGTGTGGGGGGCGGTCAGCGGCGAGACGCTGACCTCGCCGTCGGCGATCGCCCGTCGGTCGGTCCCCTCGGGGTCGTCGACCTCGCCCGCGCCGAGCGTCTCCCAGGTGAGGTCGCGCAGCGTGATCGAGTCGCCGTCCTGTGTCGCGGCCATCTCGTAGACCGTCGAGGGGCGGGTCACCCGCATCGGCGCGGGCTCCTCGCCCGCGATCGGCGCGTTGACGTTCAGGTAGTCGGCGTGCTCGAAGACGCCGCGGACGGGCGCCAGCTCGACGAGGTGTCTGGTTGCCCGGCAGGCCTCCGCGTACTCCTCGACGGCGGGCTCGCGGGGCCACTCCTCTTCCGGGATGTGGAGCGAGACGGCGATCGCGGGCACCCCACAGAAGGCCGCCTCGACGGCGGCGCTGACGGTGCCCGAGCGCCCCAGCACGTAGGCCCCGAGGTTCGCGCCGGTGTTACAGCCCGAGACCACGAGGTCCGGCGCGGGGCCCAGCGCCTCGAGGCCCGCGACGATACAGTCGACCGGCGTGCCCCCGATCGCGAAGCCGAGCTCGTGGTCCTCGACGCTCACCTCGTTCGACATGGTCCGGCCGACCGCGCTCTGGTCGTCCGCCGGCGCGACGGCGACGACGTTCGCCACCTCCGAGAGCGCGTCGTGGAGCGCGCGGAAGCCGGGGCTGTCGATCCCGTCGTCGTTGGTCAGCAGGATCTCGAGGTCGGTGTCCATACCCCCGACTCGGACGCCGGGGACGAAAAGTGCCGTTATCCGACCCGGTCGACGACCGTCTCCTCGTCGACCACGAGGTTGTAGGCCCCCTCGTCGTCGTTCCAGAGCACGAGGACCGATTCGAAGATCAGGACATCGCCGTAGCCCGCCTCCAGCAGCGGGCGGTTGAGCGACGTCTCACGGGTGAGGACGGCGTAGTGGCTTTCGGACTGGCTGCCGTCGCCCAGCAGGAACAGCGGGTTGGCACCCGGCTCCGAGAGCGAGCCGCTGAGCTTGACCGCGATGCAGTCGACCCGGTCGGTGACGCGGACCTCGCTCCCCTCGAACGGCGCGAAGCGATCGGAGTCGGCGGTCGCGTCGAGGCGCCGTCGTCCGTCGCGCCGGAGGATCGAGTAGGCGTACTGCACGTCGACGTTGGTGAACTCGCCGGTCGCCGAGTCACGCTCGCCGTGCTCGACCGCGGCGCGCTCGCCCTCGTCGAGGCGGCGCTGGAACTCGGGTACCCGGAGGTCGGGCTTGCGATCGAACGACCAGCCGTGGTCGGTCGGCTCGCGGCCGGGCCACAGCCGCAGCGTCGGCGCGAAGACCGTGTACTCCGAGCCGTCGGCGACCTCGTGTTCGACCTCCCGCAGACCGGTCGCGGTGTTCCTGTCGGCCGGCGAGAGCGCGAGCAGCGATCCATCGGAAACAAGGTGTGTGAGATACCGTTTCAGCACCGCCGCGGGCTCCGAGAGCTCGACCAGCACGTTCGCGAACAGCACGAGGTCGAACTGGCCAGGTGGCTCGAACGCCTCCGCGGTCTCGCGGTGGATCGTCGGGTGGAAGTTCCGCGGGCTCTCCGCGAGCAGGGTCTCCAATACGTCGGCGCCCGCGCTCGGCTCGACGGCGTGGTACTCGACGAGCGCGCCCTCCGCGTAGTCGGCGAGGCCGAGCGCCGGGCCGCCGACGCCCGCACCCACGTCGAGCACCCGGAGCGTCGAGGGGAGCAGCCCCCGCGAACCCAGCTCGTCGAGCGCGTACTGGGTGGCCGCGTAGTAGTCGGGGAGGTGGTAGATCGCGTAGCCGAGCGCCGCGGTCTCGTCGTACTCGACGGGGTGCTGGCGGTAGTAGCGCTCCTTGAGCCGGCGGATCTCGGTCCGGAGGGTGGCGCTGCTCTCGCCGTCGGCCCACTCGGGGCCGAAGCGCTCGACCAGCAGCTCCTCGAGCCGGTCGAGGTAGCGGTCGGGGATGGCGCTCACCCCGTCGAAGTCCGGCTCGATGGGGTCGTCGTCCGCGGGGACGAACGTGCCGTCCTCACGTTCGTACAGCCCGAGATCGAGGGCCTCCTCGCGGAGTGTCTGGCGGGCGACCGCGGGATGGGCGCCGCCCTCGACGTACTCGACCAGCTCCTCGGGGTCGATCGGGCGGACGTTCCGGAGGTACTTCGCGACGTCGAGGATCGCCTGCCGGCTCATTCTCCCGCCCCGGCCTCGCGATAGAGCGCCTCGAACCCCTCTCGATCGGCCTCGGCGACGTCGGTCGCGGCGTCGGCGACGTCGTCGGCGCCGGGGAACGTCGACTGGATGTCGGCGTAGACGGTCGGGTTGCCGCCGGTCACCGCTTCGACGAGCCCGTCGAGCCCGCGCGAGACGGGCGTCTCGAACCCCTCGGGCACCTCGTCGGCGGCGAGCGCGTAGGCCAGCACCGCCGCGTGGGCCTTCGTCTGGATCGTCTCCATGGCCGCGTCGTGCTCCTCGGGGGTGGTCTCGACGAGGCCGTTGCCGGCCGTCTCGAGGCGCTCGCGGAGCCAGTCGGCGACGGGCCCCTCGTCGGCGACGATCGGGACGTTCCCGGGGGCGTTCCCGGGCGAGAACAGCGGGTGGAGGCTGACGTGCTCGCGCTCGGGGGCGTGGGCCTCCATCGCGGCGACCGGCGCGCGCATGACGCCGCTGACGTCGGCGATCGCCCGGTCCGCGAGCGGGGCATGCAGGGCGATCGCACGCTCGACGGCCGGGATCGGGACCGCCAGACAGATCAGGTCGAAGCGCTCGGCCGTCTCGTAATCGACCGCCCGCCCGCCGACCGTCGCGGCGGCCTCGCGGGCGGCCCCTTGTTCGCGGTCGACGAACGCCACATCCGTGTCGGGGCCCCCGACTACCCCGCCGAACCAGCGCCCCATCGTCCCCGCGCCGACGATCAGTACGTCCATCGGAGCCCCCTTCTCCGCCCGGGGAAAAAGGCGTTGGCATACGCGCCGCTCTCCCGTCGCGAGCGCCGGAGAACCGATCGTTACGCGCTCGGCGGCGACTGCCCGCGGGGTCTGACGTAGCCGCACACGGGACAGGTCCGATAGCCCTGGACGTTCGCCAGCCGGACCTCGCACTCCGGACAGTTCATACCGAATCCTCGGTTCGACAGTCCATAAAGATGGGTACGACGATCGACGAATCCCTCAGAGCACGAACTCCTCGGGATAGTCGGTGAGGTTTTCGTACCCCGATTCGGTGACGACCACGAGGTCCTCTATTCGAACGCCACCGACCTCGGGGTCGTAGAGGCCGGGTTCGACGGTGATGACGTGGCCGGGCTCCAGCTCCTCGCCGCCGGGCGCGAGGCGGGGGAGCTCGTGGACGTCGAGCCCGATCCCGTGGCCCGTCGAGTGGATGAACCCCGTCTCCGTCGAGGGGTCGTCCCTGAGGGTGGGCAGGCCCGCCTCCTCGTAGACGTCACAGACCGCGTCGTGGACGTCCTCTCCCGTTGCGCCGGGCTCGATCGCGTCGAGGGCGGCGCCCTTCGCTTCGGCGGTGAGCTCGTACCACTCGCGGGCCGTCTCGGCGGGCTCGCCGACCGAGAACGTCCGGGTCATGTCGGCGTGGTAGTTCGACTCCTTGCTCTTCGGGAAGATATCGATCACGATCGTTTCGTTCGGGCGAAGCGGGCCGCTGCCTCGATCGTGGGGGTCGGCGGCGTCCGGTCCACAGGCGACGATCGTCTCGTCGAGCGCGTGGTCCCGTTCCAGCAGCTCGATCTCGATCTCCCTCCGGACCCGCTCGCTGGTCAGCTCGCGGCCGTCGTGGACCAGCAGGCCGTCCTCGACGGTCGCCTCCCGCAGGAGGGTCTCGGCGCGCTCCATCGCCCGCTCGTTGGCGCGCTGGGCCTCCCTGATGTGGTCGACCTCCGCGTCGGTTTTCACTGCGCGGATGGTCGTGAGCACGTCGTCGGTCTCGGCCGCGACCTCGATATCGCGCTCGCGGAGGCCGTCGGCGGTCGCGAGCGGGAACCGCGCGGGGACGGCCAGCGAGGAGACGTCGTGGTCCGCGAGGAAATCGGCGAGCATCCGGTGGCGTTCCTCCGTCGAGCCGTACTGGTAGTCGTAGTCCGAATAGCGCGAGACCGAGTCGGCGCGGCTCTCCTTCCGTGCGCGACCGTACTCGAGTCCGGAGACGAGCAGGTGCGTCTCGCCGTTTTCGCCGTCATAGAGGGTGAAGAACGGGTCGTGGGCGTCGAACCCCGAGAGGTATCGCTGGTCGGAGTCCGCGGAGTCGTCGTCGATCAGGTAGCCGTCGCTATCGAGAAACGAATCGAGTTCCGAGAGGTCCGGGTCCATACCTCCGCTGGGTCACGGAGGACAATAAACGGTCGATCTCGCGGGCTACGCGCCAATGTCCGCCCGCGCGAACCGGAACCGGGCGAGGAATACGAGGAGGACGGTCACGACGAGCAGCACGGCCGCGCCCGCGAGGTCGTAGCTGCCCTCGACGAGGACCGCCGTCGGGTCGTAGTAGTGGGTCGGGCTGAGGTAGCCGGCCGCCTCGAAGCCGTCGGTGCTCGCGGCGACCGACTCGATCAGGAAGAGAACGAAGACGGCGGCGATGGCGATCCGGCGCGCGACGTCCGCGCGGCTCGCGAGCACCGACAGCAGGAGGCCGATCGCCGCGCAGGCCAGTAGATACGGGATCGACAGCGCGTGGACCATCGCCAGGTCGACGGGGTCGATCGACTCGCCGATCGCCAGCACGCCGGCGAAGACGACCACCGGGACGACGAGGTTGAGCGCGAGGATCGGGACCAGGAGGGACAGAAACTTCTCGACGAGCACGCGCGAGCGCGAGACCGGCAGCGAGAGGGTGAGGTCCATCCGGTCGCGCTCGACGTCCTCCGCGATCAGCCCGCCGGCGCTGTAGGCGAAGTAGAGGCCGAGCAGGAGCAGCCAGACGAACTGGTAGATCTCGACGGCGAGGAATCCCTCGATCGTGCTGAGGGTGGCGATCCCGAACGCCTCCTGGACCGCCGGCGGGTAGGCCTCGAGCATGGCGTCGATGTCGACGTCGGCGCCCGCCAGTGACGGGAAGAACGCCACGAACACGAGCGCGAGGACGGCGATCCCCGCGGTCAGCGCGGCCGTCCCCTTGGCCCGCTTGCCGGCCTCGTAGCGGGCGATCTCAAGCATCCGCGCCCTCCAGTTCAGTAACGGATCCGGCGGCTCCCTCCTCCGCCGTTTCCGCGTCGACCTCCCCGTAGTAATGCATGAACACGTCCTCCAGGGGCGGCTCGCCGATCTCGACGTCGATCACGTCGTGCTCGGCGAGGTGGCGAAGCAGCGCGTTGTACTCGCCGGTGTAGGTGAAGCGAAAGCCGTCGGCGATGGGCTCGACGCCGACCATCCCCTCGATCGTAAAGGCGGCCCGGGAAACGGGATCGGCCAGCCGGACCCGCACCCGCTTGCCGCCGCGGCTCAGCAGGTCGTCGACGTCCTCGAGCGCGACGAGCCGGCCCTCCCGAAGGATCCCGACCCGGTCACAGACCTGGCGGACCTCGCTCAGGACGTGCGAGGAGAAGAAGACCGTCGTCCCCCGCTCGCGCTCGGCCCGGATGAACTCGTGGAAGCGCTCCTGTTTGAGCGGGTCGAGCCCCGAGGTCGGTTCGTCCATGATCACCAGGTCGGGGTCGTGCATGAACGCCTGGACGATCCCGAGCATCCGCTCGTTGCCCGTCGAGTACTCGCGGATCGCCCGCTCCAGGGGCGGGTCGAACAGCTCGAGCAGCTCCCCGCGGCGCTCGTCGCCTTTGATCGCGGCGTGGTGATCGAGCACTCGCTCTCCGGTGAGACCCTCGTCGAAGCCCAGATGGGCGGGCAGGTAGCCGATCCGCCGTTTGGCCTCGATCAGCGCGCCCTCGTCGGTGACCTCGGCCCCGAGCACCCGCGCGGTGCCCTCGGTCGGCGAGAGCAGCCCCAGCAGGGTGCGGATGGTCGTCGTCTTTCCCGCACCATTGGGGCCGAGGAAGCCGAAGACCTCGCCCTCCTCGACCGCAAAGGAGAGCGAGTCGACGCCGACCACGTCCCCGTAACGCTTCGTCAGCCCCTCGCATTCGATCGTCGGCATGCCGTGAAGGATATCGCGCCCGACGAATAGCCGTTCCGGCGATTCACCGGCCGAGTACCTTCACCTCGATCCGATGGGGGCCCTCCGAGGTATCGAGTTCGACCGTCTCGACGAACGCCCCCCTCGCGCGCTCGCGCCACTCCTCGACCCGTTCGACGTGGCGATCGTGGTGGAGCTCCGTCGAGTAATCGAGATCGGGATCGTCGCGGATCTCGGATTCGGTGTCGGCGGGCTCGGGGTAGGGCGGGAGCCGTTCGGGGTCGAAGAGGTCGGCCGGCCGGAGGTGGATCGCCTCCGATCCCTCGTTCGCGTCGCCGGGCAGGTGGAGTCGGGCGCGCATCCGCCCGTTGAACGGCGGGGTGATCCGCAGGACGGGGCGCGTGGCGCTTCGCTCGCTCGCCTCGTAGGCCGAGACGGCGTCCTCGGCGGTGACGGCGATCGAGCGGATCGTCCGGGGGTCCGACGCCATTGGTCCGATCTACGCGCCGACGGCCTTGGCGTTGTCGCCATCGGTACTGTGATACGACGGGGGGACCTCGCCCCGCGCATGGACGTCACGATCACGCCTTCCTCGCTCCGCGGGTCCGCGCGGGCCCCGCCCTCGAAGAGCTACACTCACAGAGCGATCCTGGCGGCGGGCTACGCCGACGGCGCGCTGGTCAGGGAACCGCTCGACAGCGCCGACCCGCACGCGACCGCCCGCGCGGTCGAGGCCTTCGGCGGCGACGTGAGCGAATCGGACGACGGTCTCGCGGTCGAGGGCTTTGCAGGTAGGCCCGACGTGCCCGACGACGTCATCGACTGCGCGAACAGCGGCACGACGATGCGACTGGTTACGGGGACTGCCGCGCTCGCCGACGGCCTCACCGTCCTCACCGGCGACGACTCGCTCCGCTCGCGCCCGCAGGGCCCGCTTCTCGACGCCATCGGGGGGTTGGGCGGCCGGGCCGAGAGCACCCGCCACAACGGGCAGGCACCGCTGGTGATCGGCGGGCCGATCCCGGGTGGCGAGGTCTCGATCCCCGGTGACGTCTCCTCACAGTACATCACCGCGCTGCTGATGGCCGGCGCAGTGGCCGAGGAGGGGATCGAGATCGAGCTCGAGACCGAACTCAAATCCGCGCCCTACGTCGACATCACGCTCGAACTCCTCGCGGAGTTCGGGGTCGAGGCCGAACCCGTGGGTGCCGACGGCGGCGAGGTCCGCTCGGCGGGCGCGTCGGGCTTTCGGGTCCCCGGAAACCAGTCCTACGAGCCCGAGGGCGGCGAGTACCGCGTCCCCGGCGACTTCTCGTCGATCTCCTACCTGCTGGCGGCGGGCGTGCTGGCCGCCGAGGAGGGGTTGACGGTCCGCGGTGCCAAGCCGAGCGCGCAGGGCGACACCGCGATCGTCGAGATCGTCGAGCGCATGGGCGGGGACGTGGAATGGGACCGCGAGGAGGGGACGATCGAAGCCTCGAAAAGCGATCTATCGGGCGTGGAGGTAGACGTCGGCGACACGCCCGACCTCCTGCCGACGATCGCGACGCTGGGGGCTGTGGCGAACGGCGAGACGCGGATCACCGACTGCGAGCACGTCCGCTACAAGGAGACCGACCGCGTGAGCGCGATGGCCGACGAGCTGGGGAAGATGGGTGCGAGCGTCACCGAGCACGAGGACGAGCTCGTGATCCACGGCGACGAGTCGGAGCTGTCGGGGGCAACCGTCGAGGGCCACGACGACCACCGGATAATCATGGCGCTCTCGCTCGCGGGGCTGGTCGCCGAGGGCGAGACGACGGTTCGGGGCGCCGAACACGTCGACGTCTCGTTCCCGGACTTCTTCGACGTGCTTTATGACCTCGGGGCCGCCATCGAGGAACAATGAACGGGAACTCGTTCGGCAGGCTGTTCCAGGTGACGACCTTCGGCGAGAGCCACGGCGAGGCGATGGGCTGCACCGTCTCCGGCTGTCCCGCGGGCCTCGAACTCTCTGAGGAGGACATTCAGGGCGACCTCGACCGGCGAAAGCCCGGCCAGTCGATGATCACCACGAGCCGGGGCGAGGCCGATGCCGTCTCGATCAAGAGCGGCATACAGGACGGCTACACCACCGGGACCCCCATCGGGATGGTCATCGAGAACAAGGACGCCCAGTCCGGCAAGTACGAGCCCTTTATCACCGCGCCCCGACCCTCCCACGGCGACTTCACCTACTCGGCGAAGTTCGGCACGCGCAACTGGGGCGGCGGCGGGCGTTCCTCCGCGCGCGAGACCGTCAACTGGGTCGCGGCGGGCGCGATCGCGAAGAAGATCCTCGCGGCCCAGGGCGTCGAGATCAAGGCCCACGTCAACCGGATCGGAAGCGTCGAGGCCGAGGGCGTGAGCTTCGAGGAGATGCTCGAGCACAGCGAGGAGAACGACGTCCGGTGTGGCGATCCCGAGATAGCTCGGGAGATGCAGGAGCTGATCGAGGAGTACCAGGGGGCGGGCGACTCGATCGGCGGATCGATCGAGTTCGAGATCCGCGGCGCTCCCAGAGGACTCGGCGCGCCCCGCTTCGACTCGCTTCCCGCTCGGCTCGGGCAGGCGATGATGAGCGTGCCGGCGACGACCGCTTTCGAGTTCGGGCTCGGAAAGGAGGCCAGCGAGTACTCGGGCTCGGAGCGAAACGAGGACTGGGAGTTCGACGACAGCGAGGCCACCGCCTCGGAGGGGACGAGCGGGGAGCGAAGCGACCCGCGAGCGCGGGGTGACCCCGTCCCCGTCGGCAACGACCACGGCGGAATCCAGGGCGGGATCTCTACTGGCCAGCCGATCACCGGCGAGGTGACGCTGCATGCCCCGACCTCGATCCCCAAAGAGCAGACCACGGTCGACTGGGAGACGGGCGAGGAGAAACAGGTGCAGGTGATCGGCCGCCACGACCCCGTCCTGCCGCCCCGCGGCGTCCCGGTCGTCGAGGCGATGTGCGCGCTGACGATCATCGACTTCATGCTCCTCGGGGGGAGGATCAACCCCGACCGACTGGACGGGCAAGCCGGTGAGTACGACACCGGCTACCACCCGCGCAGCCCCGACAACGAGTAGCGGATCGGCGCCCCGTCCCCGCTCCGGGCGGGACGTTCAGCCGGCAGTTAACAACTGCTACCGGTGCTGTAACTATTAATTAGTATCTCGACTCGCGCACCTCTTAACAAGTCTTTTTATGCTCTCGGTCCTGAGTTAATAACGAAATGGGATACACCTGTTCCAGCTGTGACGCGGAGTTCGGATCGGCAGCGGCGATCAGCCAGCACGTCGGCCTGCACCACAACACCTGTGCGGAGTGTGACGAGCAGTTCGACGACGTGGACGGGCTCCGGGAGCACATCCACGGATCGCACTGAGGGGACGAGGGCCTTTTTCGACGTTCGTCGCGCGACGCGCCGAGCGGGAGCGTCCTCGAGTCAGGCGAGCTCCGACGCCCGATCGCGCAGCGGCGGCTCGATGGCGGTGTCGTCGGCGAGTCCCGCCAGTTCGTCGCGCCCTGCTCACGTCCTTCTTCCCCGCCCGTTGAAACGTCCCGTTGGTGCTCATGGGTTGAGTCGTGGTTTCCCGAACGCGTCCGTCTCCCCTGTCCGTTCGCTCGATACGCCTCGACGCCGTCGGTCACGCATCGGTGGTCGTCTCACAGCATCTCCTCCATCGCGACGTACGAGCCCTCCCGTGCGGTGATCCACTCGGTCGTTCCCAGCGGCTCCTCCGCGACCAGCGGGAAGATCGTACACTCGTCTGGACGCCCCTCACACGTCTCGACGATCGATCGACATTCGATCGGCGGGTAGTGGTCGTCCGGGTCGATACGGTGGCCGTCGATGATGGGTTCTGTTTCGCTCACGTGGCTGAGTCGGCGGTGGTCGCTTCGCGATCGCGCGTCGATGCGCTACGGCGATAATAACTCCATGCCCGTAATTATTAATACTTGCGGCAGGGTGGCGGCGTCGGTCGGGGAGATCGGGGGGACGGATCCGTGAGACCCGAGCGGAGGGGACAACCGCTAAGTCGCCGCCGCCGTTTGGGCCGGTACGGAATGTCACTCACCGAACTCATCTCGGGGGTCGAGGCCCACGAGAAGACCCTGACCGTCTACAACACCGACGGGGACACGGTCGGGGAGTTACGCGAACGGTTCGCGGACAGGAACCTCGTCGTCGAATCGGGGACGGTCGAGACGGGGCCGGACCGGTTCGTCGTCCTCGGCCACGAGGGGGAGTTCCTCACGGCCGTCGGGATCGACGAGCTGCTCGCACGGTCCGGATCGGAACGGGCGGGCTTCGGCGGCGATCCCTACCGGCCGATCCTCGATCATCTCGACGAGACGCTGTTCACCTCCTACGGCCACCGGGAGATGCTCGCGGCCTCCCGCGAGATCGAGGACCGGGCCTGGCGGGTCGGCCGGGGCGAGCTCCACGCGGGCTTCCAGCGGCTCTCGACGCTCCGGACCCAGCTCGACGTCTACAACGCACTCGCACGGCGCGACGGGCTGGCGATCCACACCTACGCGATACCGGACGTGGAGGCCCCTCAGGGGGCCGATTTCTCCGTTCATCTCGACGAGAGCGACGAGGTCGCGTCCGTCTGGTGTGTCGCGTTCGACGGCGGCGGGACCGACCGGAAGAAGTGTGCCCTGCTCGCCGAGGAGCGATCACCGCGGGCGTTCTACGGTTTCTGGACCTACGATCCCGACACGGTCGATTACGTGATCGATCACCTCTCCTCGACGTACGCCCGCCCTGACACCGGCTGACCCCGAAACCGGCCGATGGCGTCGCGCATCCTTCATTATCGATCCTTGCTAATGGATGGCAAAGGCTTTACTTCACTCACGGCGAAGTGGCGTCAATGGCCCACACGGGCCGGGACTTCACATATGGCTGATAACGAACTCATCTGGCGAATCGCTGGTGGTTCCGGGGACGGGATCGATTCGACGAGCCAGAACTTCGCGAAGGCCCTGATGCGATCGGGGCTCAACGTATTCACGCACCGACACTACCCATCGCGGATCCGGGGCGGGCACACCTACGTCGAGATCCGCGCGAGCGACGAGCCGGTCAGCTCGCGGGGGGACGGCTATAACTTCCTGCTGGCGCTCGGCGACTCGTTCGCTCGCAACCCACAGGACCACGCCTACTACGGCGAGGAGGAGGTCAAACCCCTCAGCGAGAACCTCGACGACCTCCGCGAGGGTGGCATCATCATCTACGATTCGGGGCTGATCGACGTCGAGGACGTCCCCGACTTCGAGGAGCGCGCCGAGGAGAACGACTGGCACGTCTTCGACCTCGACCTCCGGAGCATGGCCCGCGAACACGGCCGCGAGGTCATGCGCAACACGGCCGGCGTCGGCGCCACCGCGGCGCTGCTCGAGATGGATCTCGACGAGATCGAGAACCTGATGGAGAGCGCGATGCCGGAGAAGATCCTCGAGCCCAACCTCACCATCCTGCATGAGGCCTACGACATGATGGTCGAGGACTACGAGTTCGAGCACGACCTCCGGGTCCCGACGGGCGAGCACGACGAGGAGCAGGTGCTCGTTTCCGGGTCGAACGGCGTCGCCTACGGCGCGCTCGACGAGGGCTGTCGGTTCATCGCGGGCTACCCGATGACCCCTTGGACCGACGTCTTCACGATCATGTCCCAGCACCTGCCGAAGTTCGGGGGGATCTCCGAGCAGGTCGAGGACGAGATCGCCGCCGCGGCGCTGGCGCTCGGCGCGAGCCACGCCGGCGTCAAGGCGATGTCCGGCTCCTCGGGCGGCGGGTTCGCCCTGATGAGCGAACCGCTCGGCCTCGCGGAGATGAGCGAGACGCCGATCGTGCTGGTCGAGGCGATGCGTGCGGGCCCCTCGACGGGGCTTCCCACCAAGCCCGAACAGGGCGACCTCGAACACGTCCTCTATACGAGCCAGGGCGACTCCAACCGCGTCGTCTTCGCGCCCGGAACGCCCCAGGAGGCCTACGAGCAGACCCGGGCGGCGTTCGAGATGGCCTACGACTACCAGATCCCGGCCATCGTCGTCATCGATCAGAAGCTCTCGGGCGAGAACCAGAACGTCCCCGAGAGCGCCTTCGATCAGGAGCCCAACCCGTCGCTGGGTCCGACGCTCACCGAGGCCGAACTCGAGGACGCCCCGCACGACCCGACGGGCAAGTTCCAGCGCTTCAGCCACGACGACCCCAACGACGACGGCGTCCGGCCGCGCTCGCTGCCCGGCCAGAAGGGGGGGCGCTTCCTCGTGACCGGCAACGAGCACAACGAGTCGGGCCACATCGAGGAGGACCCCGACAACCGCGTCACGCAGATGGACCTGCGGATGAAGAAGCTCGAGTCCATCCGGGAGCGCCTCGACCACGACCCCGAGACGTCCCATCAGACCTACTTCGGGCCCGACGAGGCCGACTACGGCATCGTCACCTGGGGATCGAGCCAGGGCGCGGTCAAGGAGGCCGTCGAGCGGCTCAACGACGAGGGTCACTCGGTGAAGGCGATCGGCGTCAGCGACCTGATGCCGTTCGCCGAGAAGGAGGTCACCGAGTTCCTCGAGAGCGTCGACGAGGCGCTGGTCGTCGAGATGAACGCCACGGCCCAGTTCCGCGGGCTCACCCAGCGCGAGCTCGGCCAGTTCGGCGAGAAGCTGACCAGCCTGCTGAAATACGACGGCAACCCGTTCGAACCCGCCGAAATCGTTGAAGGGTTCGAGATCCAAATAGCGGGTGGGACCGAGGCACCGAGCGCGAACACCAGACTCGAACCAGCGGTAAGCGACTAAAACAATGAGTGCATTCAACGCAATCGGAGAGGAACGAGATATCGACCGCGAGGAGTTCACGCCCGGCATCGAGCCCCAGCCGACGTGGTGTCCTGGCTGTGGTGACTTCGGCGTGCTCAAGGCGCTGAAACAAGCCCTGCCCGAAGTGGGCCGGACCCCCGAGGAGACGCTGCTCTGTACGGGGATCGGCTGTTCGGGCAAGCTCAACAGCTACCTCGACTCCTACGGCTTTCACACGATCCACGGGCGCTCGCTGCCGGTGGCGCGGGCCGCGAAGCTCGCGAACCCCGGCCTCGAAGTGATCGCCGCCGGCGGCGACGGCGACGGCTACGGGATCGGCGGGAACCACTTCATGCACACCGCCCGGGAGAACCACGACATGACCTACATCGTGTTCAACAACGAGATCTTCGGCCTGACGAAGGGCCAGACCTCGCCCACCAGCCCGAAGGGCCACAAGTCCAAGACCCAGCCCTCCGGCTCGGCGAAGGATCCCATCCGCCCGCTGTCACTGTCGCTCACGTCGGGTGCGAGCTACGTCGCCCGGACCGCCGCCGTGAACCCCAACCAGGCCAAGGAGATCCTGAAGGAGGCGATGGAGCACGACGGCTTCGCGCACATCGACTTCCTCACCCAGTGTCCGACCTGGAACAAGGACGCGAAGCAGTACGTCCCGTACGTCGACGTTCAGGAGTCCGACGACTACGACTTCGACGTCAACGAGCGCGACGAGGCCCAGGACATGATGTACGAGGCCGAGAACGTCCTCAAGGAGGGGACGGTGCTGACGGGCCGGTTCTACGTCGACGAGGACCGCCCCTCCTACCAGCAGGAGAAACAGGAGATCGGCGAGATGCCGGAGGAACCGCTCGCCGAGCGGTACTTCGACGACGACTACGAGTGGGAGCGTAGCTACGACCTGCTCGACCGGCACAGGTAGCGGGCACGCTTTTTTAGCCCCATAGTACTTATTTCTCTTCGTTCTGGATATTTACAGGTGATAGGAGACCGTGTTATTTCAAGACGGTCGTTTCTGACGTCGGCTGGTGTCGCAGCCGTGTTCGTATCGGGATGCTTAGGAGAGAACAACGACCGATCCGTGGAGGTCGAATCCAGTACGATCGAAGCGACCAGTAGAGCCTGCTCGTCCGACCGACAACAGTCCGTCGAGATAGTCGTTGAGGGTGAGACAGTCGTGCTGAGAGGGATGATCGAAACAGGGAGTATGAACGACGCGCTGAGTCTCTTGATATACACGTCGCTGAATGAGAACGCCGAAGGAATTGCTATCGCCGAGATACAAACCTTCACAACGGAGGAGACGGAGAACGATTGCAGGGTGGAGACACACTATAAAAGCGAGATCGCGTTCGAGCGGAAACCAACGCTCCTCAGGGTGACTCATTACCCGCACAACGGTGTGCCAGAACGGATCGATCAGTTCAGCGTATAGTTTCCTGTCCGCTCATGATCTCTTTTCTTATCTCTTTTCCGCTCTTCGGATAGTGGTTTGATAGATACCGGCGGATTTTCAGCACTATACACGTGACTACTGTCGATACTTTCTTCTAAAATAACATCGTCCACTTCCGATCCTGGGTCCAACTTAACCCCAGTACTCTTTCGCCTCATCAGACATTTTCCCGGAGAGATCCAGGCTTTCCGGTTCGCAAGGTATTTTTTCACCGACGCAAAAGTGGGTGTGTGGCGACGAATTCGACAGCGGACCGGATCCTATCGGTCCTCGAGGAGGACGCCCAGGCGTCGTACGCGGAGATCGCGCGCCGGGCGGGGGTCTCGAAGCCCACGGTCCGGAAGTACATCGACCAGCTGGAGGGGGACGGCGTCATCGTCGGCTACTCCGCCGACGTCGACCCCAAGAAGCTCTCGGGGCGCTCGATCGCGATGGTCGGGATCGACGTCGAGAGCGAGCGCTACGTCGAGGCGACGCGCGCGCTCGGCGAAATCGACGAGGTCGAGGCGCTGTACTCCTCGTCGGGCGATCACATGCTGATGGCCGAGATCCGCGCGACCGACGGCAACGAGGTCGGCGAGATCATCAGTGATGAGATCCTCTCGGTCGACGGCGTGACGGCCGCCCACCCCTCCTTCCTCCAGGAGCGCCTGAAGTAGTTTTACGGGTTCGGCCCCAACGACCGGCATGGCGACTTACGAACGGGAGACGTACGTGGACGCCTCGCTCGAGGACGTCTGGGAGTTTCACTCGCGAATCGACGGGCTCGAGGCACTCACCCCGGGCTGGATGGGGCTTTCGATCCTGGCGGTCAGGGGCCCGGACGGCGAGCCCGATCCCGAACTCCTCGAGGCCGGCTCGGAGATCGACATGCGGCTGGGACCGCTCGACCTCCCCGGTAACTCGTGGACTTCGGTGATCACCGAACGGACGAGCAGCGACGAGCGCGGGCTGTTCAAGGACGAGATGCGCGGCGGCCCGTTCGCCCGGTGGGTCCACGTCCACCAGTTCCGCCGCGAGGGCGAGGGCACGAGGATCCGGGACACGCTCCACTACGAGCTGCCCGACCCCGCGCGAGCCACCTCCCCGTTCGCGGTCGTCGGCTTCGAGCCGATGTTCCGGTATCGCCACCGGAAAACGAAGGAGCTTTTGGAGGGTTAGCGCCGTTCGACGACGAGGATCTCTTCGGGAGAGTTCCCGGTTCTGACGTAGCGCTTCGGGTCGCGTTCGAGGGCAAAGACGGCCAGTCGAATCACGATCCGTCCGGAGGGAAGCGATGCCCGCAGTACCGGCCCGGTTCCGGTGATCGTCACGTACGGCGGGGCGGCGACCGGCGCTGCGGAAAGCGACTCGCCGAGGGCGTCGACGGCACTCGCGAGCAGGGCGGGATAGGTTTCGAGAACACCCGCGTGATCGAGGATCGCTTTCAGCGGGGAGACGACCTCCTCACGCCCAGTCGCCGGGCCGGAACGCGACTGGGCGACGGCGTCGGCACAGTCGATGGTCGCATCGAGCGTCTCGGAATGGTTCGAGAGGAGGTGATCGCGGACGCGGGCGGGGCCGTTCACGGTTGCGGGTCGCGCGGGAGGATCTAATCAGTTCCCCCACTGTAGCGCTCGCCACAGTATATAATAAATGAAATAGCTGGCTTTCGGGACAGGGTGTTTGAGTCCTGCCGATCACACAACGGACGATATAAGCGCCCGCCGGGCGACCGTCCTCCGTGGCTCGGATCTCGCCGCCGGTCGCGCTCGCGCTGTCGATCCTCGCGCTCAGCACGAGCGCGATCCTCGTGCGCTGGAGCGGGGCGCCGAGCGTCGTCGTCGCGTTCTATCGCGTCCTCTTTACCCTTCTCCTGCTCTCGCCGCTCGCGCTCGTTCGCCACCGGGCGGAGTTCCGCTCGCTCTCGACCCGCGACGGCGCGGTCGCGACCGTGACGGGGGTGGCACTCGCGATCCACTTCGCCGCGTGGTTCGAGAGCCTGAACTGGACGAGCGTCGCCGCGAGCGTCACGCTGGTCCAGACCCAGCCCGTCTTCGTCGCCGTCGGCGCCTATCTCCTGCTCGACGAGCGGGTCACCGTCCGCACGGTCGGCGGGATCGTCCTCGCGATGGCGGGCGCGGCCGTCATGTCGGTGAGCGACCTCCTGGCCGGGACGGCCTTCGCGGGAACGGCCCTCTACGGCAACGCGCTGGCCCTGCTGGGTGGCGTCATGGCCGCCTGCTACGTGCTCGCGGGCCGATCGCTGCGCCAACGGGTCGCCCTGTTGCCGTACGTGAGCGTCGTGTACGGCGCCTGCACCTGTACCCTGCTCCTCGTCGCGCTCGCGGGCGGAGACCCTCTCACGGGCTATCCGGCCCGCGAGTGGGTGCTCTTCCTCGGGATGGCGATCGGCCCCGGCGTGTTCGGTCACACTGTAGTGAACTGGGCGCTCGCCCACGTCGACTCGAGCGTCGTCAGCGTCTCGCTGCTCGGCGAGCCCGTCGGGGCGACGCTGCTCGCGCTCCTCCTGCTCGCGGAGGTCCCCGGTGGCGCGACCGTCCTCGGCGGAGCCGTCGTCCTCGCGGGGATCGTCGTCACCGCACGCGCACAGCGACTGGGGACGTGAGCCTCAGAAGGCGGTCCAGTCGCTCGGCTGGGGGTCGATTCCCTTGATCCGTGCCTCGCGGCGCCCCTCGTGTTCGCGGGTCTCGACGACGCCGTCGAACGGATCGAGGACCGTGCTCACGACCTGTTCGTCGTGCATCGTCGGGTCGAACGTCGCGAGACAGAGCCAGTCCGCCCCCCGGACCTGGCCGGTGAACACCTGCAGGAACCGATAGACCGATCGCAGCTCGGAGTAGACCAGCAGCGGCGACAGCGAGTGGAGGCCGACGCGGACCCCGGCATCGACGCGCTCCTCGACGAAGTCGGTGAAGGCCGTGCCGATACGGGTCAGGTTCCCCGCGCCGGGGACGTATCTGGTGTCGTCGTCGTCGGTCGTCTCGACCCCCTGGGTGTGACTGGCACAGTCGACCACCGAGAGTCGCTCGGAGGGGGCGAACCCCGCGTAGTCCTCGCGAAGCGTCGCCGCGTCGGTGTCCGTGGCGATCGCGATGGCGGGGCCCGCCGCGAGCAGCTCGACGAACAGGTCGTACTTGCCGGTCATCGGCGGGCCGGAGACGAGGATCGCGGTCCCCCCGGAGACGGAGTCGGTCATCCCCCCGACGTCCACCTGATAGCACATATCGGAAGGAGAGCCACCACTGCCATATATCTTTTATAGAATTACAGAAAAATTCCATTATCTGATAGTCATTCAACGAATACGACTAATACAATGAAGCAATATCAGCCGACATGGTAGAGTTGACGGAGACGGGGATCGAGGGGCTCGATTCGATCCTCAACGGTGGGCTGGTGTCCGAATCGACCGTGTTGATCAGCGGCAACCCGGGGACGGGGAAGACGATCCTCGGGATCGAGTATCTCTACAGGGGAGTGACGGAGTTCGACGAGACGGGGGTGTATCTCACCTTCGAGGAGGACGCGAGCGACATCCGGGAGGCCGCCGAGTCGATCGGGTTCGACGACTGGGGCGACCTCGTCGAGAGCGGCGACATCACGGTCTACGGCAAGGAACTCCTCCTACGCGAGGAGGACTTCTCGTCGACGCTCGACGAACTGCTCGCGGAGCTCGGACGGACCGACCACGACAGGCTGGTCGTCGACTCGCTGACGATGCTCTCGTTGTTCTTCGACACCGAGCGCGAACAGCGGACGTACCTGCTGAAGTTCTCCGACATCCTGAAGCGAAACGGGCTGACGAGCCTCTTCATCAGCGAGCAGGGCTCCCGGTTCCCCGACGCGGAGGTCGGCCTCGAGAACTTCCTCACCGACGGCAACGTCTATCTGATCCAGACGCCGACCGACTCGGGAGTCAACCGCTACGTCTGGGTGGCGAAGATGCGAAAGCGTCCGATCGAGACCGACATCTTCCCGATGGAGATCGGCTCCGGCGGGATCGACGTCCACGATCGCGCGAGCGGCTTCTCGCTGATGGGCGACGAGGACGTTCTCTGAGGGGTCCTATCAATAGTATTTTATATCATCCGAT
This sequence comes from Halalkalicoccus tibetensis, assembly GCF_037996645.1. Taxonomy (NCBI): domain Archaea; kingdom Methanobacteriati; phylum Methanobacteriota; class Halobacteria; order Halobacteriales; family Halalkalicoccaceae; genus Halalkalicoccus; species Halalkalicoccus tibetensis. Next base: position 859,101 of record NZ_JBBMXV010000001.1, on the reverse strand, counting down.
AGTATAGTTCAAACAACGTGTTTGATATCGACCAGTTCAGCGAACGGCGCCGGGCGGACGGCAGAAGAACGGTACGAGTAGGGAGCGGGTCGTCATGACCCCGACGGTTCGGATCGTCGCGGCCGCGAGCGCGCGTTCCGAACGGTACGCCGCCGCACTCGACGTGGAGCGACGCCACGCGGCCGAATGGAACCCGGACGCCGTCGACGGGTCCGTCGACGTGGTGCTGTTCGATCCCGCCACCGTCGACCGGGGAACGATCGCCGCCGATCGGGCGGATCGCGGTTGGTCCTACCGGGCGATCCCGATGGACGGCGATGTCGAGGCGACCGCCCGGCGGGTCGAGCGCGCGGCCGACGGGCGCCGCCTCGAGCGCGCGATCGACGGCCGGTTCGACGCGATCTCGCGTTCGGTCCCGGAGGCCGATCGACCGTCGGTGTCGGTCCCGGCGTCGCTCGACCCGGAGTCGTTCCGGGAGCTCTACGAGGCGCTCTGATCAGGCCGCGACTGATCGCGGCGAGACCCAGATCACGAAGGCGTCCTCGCGCTTGACGATCCCCTCGATCGCCTCGTCGTCCAGCGGTGAGTCGTCGACCGACTCCGGGTCGACCGGCACGACCTGGTCGACTTCGTCGACGATCCAGCCGATCGCGCCCTGGGTGTCGGTCTCCTCGGGGTCGAAGACGATGATCCGTTTCTCGTCCCCGGTCGAATCGATCCCGAAGACGCTCTTGGGGTCGATGATCGACGTCGTCCGCCCGCGGAGATCCATCACGCCCTTGACGTGGGGCGGGGAGTTGGGGATCCGCGTCAGTTCGTCCGTGTCGACGATCTCGGCCACGTAGCCGATATCGACGCAGTAGGTCTCGGCCCCGAGGTCGAACTCGAGCATCTGGGTTTCCTCGTCGTTCATACCTCCCGTTCGGCCCACCTATATGTAAAAATAGCTATGTTATTATCAGGAACGGTAATCACCCGGTTTAGCGGGTCGGCGCTTATCAGACCTGATCTTTTATCAGAATATATTATATATCACCTATTCGTACATGGTGTAACTGCGAATATGAGTGCCTCCACAGCGACCCCGACACGCGCGGTGGTCGTCGACGACTCCTCGTTCATGCGGACGGTCATCGGTGACATCCTCCGAGAGGACGGCATCGAGGTCGTCGCGGAGGCCGACGACGGCGCGGCCGCCGTCGAAGCGGTCTCGGAACACCGACCCGACGTCGTGACGATGGACATCGAGATGCCCGGCGTCAGCGGGCTCGAGGCCGTCGAGCGGATCATGGCGACGACGCCGACGCCGATCCTGATGTTGAGCGCCCACGCGGGCGAGCGCGCGGACGTGACCTTCGAGGCGCTCGATCGGGGGGCGGTCGACTTCTTCACCAAGCCCGGCGGCGAGGTGACCGCGGGGATGCCCGCCGTCGAGACCCAGCTCCGGCGGGCGGTGCGATCGGTCGCGAACGCGGACCTCTCGGTCGATGCCGACGCTCCGACCGCCGATCCGGCGGTCGAACCGGCCCGGTATCTCGAGAACCCGACGGTCATCATCGGGGCCTCGACCGGCGGGCCGGGCGTGGTCGAGCGGGTGCTCTCGGAGCTGCCGATCGCGGCCGACGCGCGGGTGCTGGTCGTCCAGCACATGCCCGACGCCTTCACCGCCCGCTTCGCGGAACGCCTCGACGGCTGTACCGACTACGCGGTGCGCGAAGCGACCGATGGCGCACGGATCGGCGGCGGCGAGGTCCTCGTCGCGAAGGGCGGGCGACACCTGACGGTCCGAAACGAGGCGGGCGGACGGCTGCGCGTCGCGCTCACCGGGGACCCGCCGGAACACAACGTCCGCCCGGCGATCGACGTCACGATGCGGACCGCGGCGGCGACCGTCTCGAGCCCGCTCACGGGGGTCGTCCTCACGGGCATGGGTCGCGATGGGACGGCCGGCCTCCAGCGCATCAAGGAGGCGGGCGGACGGACCGTCGCACAGGACGAGGAGAGCTCGGCGGTGTTCGGCATGCCCCGCCGTGCGGCCGAGGCGGGCGCGGTCGACGTCGTCTCGGGGATCGACGGGCTCAGCGAAGCGATCGTCGGGACGATCAGCGAGGACATACCATGACAGACGACCACACAGACGCCTTCCTCAGGGAGGCAGACGAACGTATCACGGACCTGAACAACGCGCTGTTGACCTTCGAGGCCAACCCCGACGACGGCGAGGCGATGGACGAGATCTTCCGGACCGCCCACACGCTGAAGGGGAACTTCGGGGCGATGGGGTTCGAGGCGGAGAGCCGCCTCGCCCACGCGCTCGAGGACCTGCTCGACGAGCTCAGGGGCGGGCGCCTCGAGGCGAGCCCCGACGTGATGGACCTCGCGTTCGACGGGGTCGACGGCATCGAAGCGAGCGTCCGGGCGATCGAGGACGGCGAGGGCGGTGAGGGAGCGACCGTCGACGTCGACCCGACCGTCGAGGCACTGCGCGCGGCGATCGAGAACGGCGGGGCCACGGGCGGCGACCGAGCCGTCGAATCCGGGTCGGCCCCGGACGAGCCGCCCGCCGTCGATCCCCTGTCGGACGATTGCGGCGAGGACGAGACGGTCTACCGTGCGGCGGTCGAACCCCGGGAGGGCGAGATGGCGGGCGTCGAGGCGATGCTCGCGGCCGAGGCGATCGCCGAGGCGTTCGAGCCCGTCGCCTTCGAGCCGGGGATCGACGAGGTCGACGGGCCGTTCTCGGTTTCGGTCGTCGCCCGGACGGAGGAGGAGGTCCTGGCGGTCCTCGAGGGGATCGAACGGGTCGCGAGCGCGACCGTCGAGGCGGTCGAAACGACGGAATCGGAACCGGAGGCGAACGACGGGACGCCCGGGAAGTCGGAGCCGGAGATCCGGTCGGTTCGGGTCGACGTCGACCGGCTCGACGAGCTCCACGGCATGGTCGAGCAGCTGGTGACCAGCCGGATCAAGCTCCGGCGTGCGGTCGAGGAGGGGGAGACCACGGGTGCCGGTGACGCGATCGACGAGCTCGACAAGATCACCACGAACCTCCAGAACGTCGTCATGGACGTCCGGCTCATCCCCCTCGAGAAGGTGGTGAGCAACCTCCCGCGGCTGGTTCGCGATCTCGCGCGCGAGGAGGACAAACGGATCGACTTCTCGATGGACGGCGAGGACGTCGAGCTCGACCGGACGATCCTCTCCGAGCTCTCGGATCCGTTGATGCATATCCTCCGGAACTCGATCGATCACGGCATCGAACCGCCCGGGGAACGCTCGGAGGCGGGCAAGCCCGAGACGGGGACGATCGAGCTCCGGGCGACGCGCGACCGCGACAACGTCGTCATCGAGCTCGAGGACGACGGCCGGGGGTTGGACCGCGAGGCGATCGAGGCCAAGGCGGTCGAGACCGGGATCCACACGGAACGCGAGCTCGCGACGCTCGAAGCGAGCGAGGTCTACGAGCTGATCTTCCATCCGGGCTTCTCGACGGCCGAGGAGGTCACCGACGTCAGCGGTCGGGGCGTCGGCATGGACGTCGTCCACAGCACCGTCGAACGCCTCGACGGTCGGATCGACGTCGAGAGCGAACCCGGCGCGGGCACCCTCGTGCGGCTCAGGCTCCCGGTGTCGGTCGCGATCGTCAACGTGCTGTTCGTCCGCGTCGGCGCCGAGAGTTTCGGCGTTCCGATCAAGGCGGTCGACGAGATCGGCCGCACCGACCCGGTCCGGACGCTGAACGGTCAGCCCGTCGTGGACCACGACGACGAGCTCTACCCGGTCGTCGATCTGGGCGACGTCCTCGACGTCGAGGGGGCCGACGGCGACGGGCGGATGCTCGTCCGGATCAGGAACACCGAGCGGTCGATCGCGCTGCGCTGTGACGACGTCCGTCGACAGGAGGAGGTCGTCGTCAAGCCGCTCGAGGGCGTCCTGAGCGGCACCGCCGGGCTCGGCGGGACGGCAGTGCTGGGCGACGGCAAGATCGTCCCGATCCTCGACGTGCGGACCCTTCCATCATGAGCGAAACCACCGCGTTCGATCGGCTGCTCGTCCTGCTCGAGGAGGACCTCGAGTTCACCTCGTCGTACTACAACGACGCCTACCTCGGTCGCCGGATCGACGCGCGGATGCGTCGCGTGGGGATCGACGAGTACGACGGCTACGGCGAGCTCCTCCGGTCGGACGACGACGAACGCGCGGCGCTGCTCGACTCGCTTTCGATCAACGTCACCGGGTTCTTCCGGAACCCGACGGTGTGGAACGGGATACGCGACGTCCTCCGGACGATCAGCGACGGTTCGGGGCCGACCCGGGTCTCGGCGCCGGTCATCTCCGAGAGGGACGCGGCGGCCTGTTCAGCGCCGTCGTGGGCGAGCCGGCGAACCAAGTCGAGGGAGTCGATATCGACGCGCATCTATGCGGGCACGACGTCCTCGATGGCCTCGAGGACGCTCGGTTTCTGGAAGGGCTTGGTGATGTAGCCGTTCGCGCCGGCTTTGACCGCCATCTTCATCTTCTCCTCCTGGCCGACGCTGGTACACATGATGACCCGTGCGTCGGGATCCGAGTCGGTGATGGCGGTGGTCGCCTCGATCCCGTCCCGGATCGGCATGACGATGTCCATCATCACCAGATCGGGCTCGTGCTCGCGATACAGTTCGAGGGCCTCGACGCCGTTCTCTCCCTCGGCGACGATCTCGTAGTCGTCGGCCAGGATCTCCCGCAGCAGGCTCCGCATGAACTCCGAATCGTCGACGATCAGAACGCTAGGTGGCATTGTTCTACAGCATAATGTTTGAATAGATATATAAATTGAACTGACCGATTATCAGCGCTGAGTCTCCGAGAGCGCGTCGAGGAGCTCCCCGATCGAGTCCTCGGTCGTGAGGTCGTGGCGTTCCATCGCCGTCTCGACGGTCGGGCGCGGGCCGATCGGGAGCTCCGATTCGGCGACGAGGATCCCGAGCACCCGCTCGGGGTCGAGGTCGTCGTCGATCTGCGTGGCGTACCAGCGGACCAGCTCGGAGAAGAGGTCGACGATGTCGTTCGACCGGGTGCGGTACCGCGAGTCGTCCCCGTCGACGCTGACCTCGAGGTCGATACCGTATCGGGCGTCCCCGGATTCGGTCGGGGCGGGCTCGGGCTCGCGCCGGCCGGAGGGGTCGGGTGGGCCGTCGCCGGTCGCGACGACGTATCGGCCGTCCTCGATCTCGGCGATCCGGTCGTCGTCCGCGATGTCGAGGTCCGACGGCGAGAGCACTCCCTCCTCCGAGTCGGTCGGTCGCTCGTCGGTCATACTCGATAGATGTCAACTAACCGTAAATATCTGCCGGTCAGACGCGGAAGTTGAACGTCGCCTGGCTCCCGTTGACGATCACCGTCGCGCGGTGGTCGTCCGTGAGTCCGTCGTCGAGATCGACGGTCACCTCCGCGACGGCACCCGACGACCAGCGGTCGCCACCGGAGACGACCTCGATGTCGATCCCGGTCCGGTACTGCCCGTCGACCAGCACGTCGAGGTTCGAGCCGTCGGTGGGGATGGTCGTCTCGCCGGTGTTCTTCACGAGCAGGGTGAGCGATCCGTTCTCGTCCTCCTCGGGCTCCTGGTAGACCGCGGGGCTCGATGGGTCGCTGATGATCGCGATGTCGGTGTCGATCTGCTGGGTGAGCGAGTCGCTCTGCTGGTCGACGGAGCTGCTGACGTCCTCGACGCTGACGATCAGCGTGCCGGCGACGCTCGCGGCGACCAGCAGGCTCGCGATGAAGATGATCAGATGCGAGATCGAGACCGACCCCATCTACGTGGCCTCCGTGGTGTCGGCGTCGGGAACGTCGGCCGTCGCGGCGACCCCGTGCTGGGTGACGACCTTCACGCTGTCCCCGCCCGATTCGGCCTCGAACGCGAGGGTGTCGCCGGGCAGCCAGAGGTCCGTGTCGTCGGTGGTGGTGTCGCCATTGGTTATGGTGTGCTCCGCGTGGGTGTACCCGCCGTCGATCAGCAGGTCCGTGCGATCGATCGAGAGCGCGGTCGAACCGGTGTTCGTGACGTGGACGGTCAGGGTCGCGTCGTCCCGCTGTACGTCACCGATCTCGATTTCCGTGTTCTGTCGATCGAGGAGGCGATCAGCGTGCTCGTCCTGTGCGGTCGTCACCCTGTCGAAGCTGTCCACCGTGACCGTGAAGGCCGCGCTGAAGGCTATGAGACAGCCGATGAGGATGATCACCGTGGATCCGCTTACGCTGAAGCCCATTTGATGTGTTTCCGTTTGATGTACTGAAATCCGACGTCGCGTCGCAACGCCTACCGGTCAGTTCCGAAGGTGGTTAGCGGGCGGTTCTTAGAGGCGGACGGACTCGCCGTCACCGGAGCTAGCGAGCGAGTCAGGAGCCTGGAGGGTCACCGTCTGCTGGGAGCCCGATGCGGTCGTGATCGTCACTTCCGCGTTTTCACCCTCTGCGAGAGTTCCGATATCGACATCTGCACCGCTCAGCCCATCGAGATCCAGCTGGATCTGATACCGGTCACTGCGCTCGATCAGGACGTTGGAAGGGTCTTCATCCTCTGCCAGCTCCTCGCTAATCTGGACCTCTGCGAGGCTATATCCATCAGTGCCATCCTCACTGAATTCGAAGTCCTCAGCACCGTCCGGTCCTAAGAACTGCACACTCAGTGCCTCAAGGTCGATATCACCCGCACCGGGCGATTTCTGGACCATTAGATTGACATCGCTGATGTCATCACCGCTGGCGCCAACGGTCCCGACTTCGCTCAGGACGTTGATGTTGTCGGAGACCTGTTCCGTACTCTCGATGCCTGTATCTTCTGCCTGCNGCGCCAACGGTCCCGACTTCGCTCAGGACGTTGATGTTGTCGGAGACCTGTTCCGTACTCTCGATGCCTGTATCTTCTGCCTGCGTCTGGAGGAAGCCAGCCGTGTTGATCAGCACACCCGCTGCGATCGCCGCAACGAGGACCATCGCGATGAACACGATGAGGGTGCCGATACCGACCTGACCTCTTTCGGAGTTTTCTTTATTGAACATTTTAGAGCCTCACAGTGTCGCCGTCATGGACGATGTTGGGTGCGTTCAGGCTGTGGACGGTCTGCGCGCCCGAGCCGGTCGTGATCGTCAGCTCCGCACTGTCGCCGTCATCAAGCGTTTCGGTGGGCGTCAGCGTGATCGTGGCGCGAGTGGTGTCGTCGTTGAGGACTTCCACGTCATCCTCAACTTCGAAGTCACCAGAGTCGAACGTCTCGGCGTCATCGCCGAGCCACTCGATCATCACATCTCCGAGTACGATATCACCTGCACCCGGTGCCTTCTGAACAGTCAGTTCAACGGTATTGATGGACCCAACACCATCGGGATCGTCAGTGGAATCACTAGTGTCCTCACCGATCGAGGAGAGAACCTGCACGCGGTCGGAGACCTGTTCCGTACTCTCGATGCCAGTATCTTCGGCTTGCGTCTGGAGGAAGCCGGCCGTGTTGATCAGTACGCCCGCCGCGATCGCTGCGACGAGGACCATCGCGATGAACACGATGAGGGTCCCGATGCCAACCTGACCGCGGTCCTCTGTGGGGTTTCCGTCAAACATCTTTAGAGCCTCACTGCGGTTGTGTCGTCACCGATGTAGTTCGGTGCGTTCAGCGTGAGGTCGGTCTGTGCGCCCGAGCCGGTCGTAATCGTCAGATCGGCCGAGTCACCTGCATCAATGGAGTTACCAGTGATGGTGATCGTTGCTCGATCGGTCCGGTCGCTGAGAACATCGATATCCCCCTCGGTCAATCCACCGACATCAGTGATGGGATCCTCGCCGATCCATTCGATCATCACGTCGTCCAGAACGATGTCACCCGCGCCGGGTGCCTTCTGGAGAGTCAGTTGGACCGCATCAACCGATCCGTCATCACCTGTAGTAACGTCTGTCCCAACCGACGAGAGAACCTGCACGCGANCGCCGAGCCACTCGATCATCACATCTCCGAGTACGATATCACCTGCACCCGGTGCCTTCTGAACAGTCAGTTCAACGGTATTGATGGACCCAACACCATCGGGATCGTCAGTGGAATCACTAGTGTCCTCACCGATCGAGGAGAGAACCTGCACGCGGTCGGAGACCTGTTCCGTACTCTCGATGCCAGTATCTTCGGCTTGCGTCTGGAGGAATCCAGCCGTGTTGATCAGTACGCCCGCCGCGATCGCTGCGACGAGGACCATCGCGATGAACACGATGAGGGTCCCGATGCCAACCTGACCGCGGTCCTCTGTGGGGTTTCCGTCAAACATCTTTAGAGCCTCACTGCGGTTGTGTCGTCACCGATGTAGTTCGGTGCGTTCAGCGTGAGGTCGGTCTGTGCGCCCGAGCCGGTCGTAATCGTCAGATCGGCCGAGTCACCTGCATCAATGGAGTTACCAGTGATGGTGATCGTTGCTCGATCGGTCCGGTCGCTGAGAACATCGATATCCCCCTCGGTCAATCCACCGACATCAGTGATGGGATCCTCGCCGATCCATTCGATCATCACGTCGTCCAGAACGATGTCACCCGCGCCGGGTGCCTTCTGGAGAGTCAGTTGGACCGCATCAACCGATCCGTCATCACCTGTAGTAACGTCTGTCCCAACCGACGAGAGAACCTGCACGCGATCGGAGACCTGTTCCGTACTTTCGATACCCGTGTCTTCCGCCTGCGTCTGGAGGAATCCGGCCGTGTTGATCAGCACACCCGCCGCGATCGCCGCGACGAGAACCATCGCGATGAACACGATGAGGGTGCCGATACCGACCTGACCCCTGTCGTCTGTCTGTGTTTCGAACATAGTTGTTTTCGAGGCTCTACCGCTCTGGGCGAGCCCTGTATTACATTAGAAATCTTATGTATAAATAAATGACTGTCCTAATATCAAATGTGAATAGCAGGAATCGAAAGGGAGGGTCGATTGGCAGTATCGACCGATCCCGCCGTCGAGAGGGCCTCAAATCTACATCCCGCGCACGTGTCAGCGGAGTGTCCAAGGCAGCCGAAACATCGAGTCGGTCGTCAACTTTATTAGTATCGTATATCTCATATGACCTATCAGATGTATTCGGAAGAAGCCCTCCGCGCGCTCGGGAACGAGTACAACGCCGAGATCCTGGGTGCGACAGACGAACCGCGTTCGGCCCAGGCGCTCAGCGACGAGCTCGGCATCCCGATCGCGACCTGCTATCGACGGATCGAGGAGCTACAGGAGGTCGACCTCCTCGAACACCACGGGCGGGTGCTCTCGGACGACCGCCGACGGGTCAGCGTCTACCGACGCGCGGTCGACCGCGTCGCCGTGGACTTCGGGAGCGGGAGCTACACCGTCGACGTCGAGGACCGCGCGGACGTGACGACCACGCTCGACGACGTCTGGCGCTCGCTGTCGAGCTCCTAGTTCCACGACGGGGGTTCGTAGCCGGCCCGGCGGACCGCCGGCGGGTAGCCCAGCGCGATCACCACGGCGATCCCGACCGAGATCCAGAAGTTCGACTGGCCGGTGAGCCCGGCGACGAGCGTCACGAGCACGACGTAGATCGCGAACATCGCCAGGTAGTGGGGCAGGAGTTCGCGCCACTTCGAAGCCATACCGGGAGTTCGTGCCGAGGGAATTACGGGTTTCGTTCCATCGCGCTAGCGACCGCCCCGAGCACCTCGCCGCTCCCGACGACCGTCCCACGCTCCACGAGCGCCCCGTACAGCTCCCTCGCCGCCTCGCCGGCGTAGTTTCGCTCCGCGAAGGGGCGGTCCTCGACGACCACCAGCGCGTCGCTCGCGCGCGCACACTCGAGGTTCGCGAGGTTGCCCGTCCCGACTTCGCAGTCGCCGATCACGGTGACGTCGGCGGCCCCGATCAGCTCCGCGACGGCCTCCCGGGCCTCCGAACCGATCGGCGAGAACGGCTCGACGGCCACGCTATCGAGCCCGAGCAAGCGCGCGGTCTCGAGATCGGAGTCGCCCTCGCCGAGCGCCCCCGCGGAGACCTCGTAGCCCGCCACCGAGAGCACGTACAGTAGCCGCGAGACGGTGCCTCCGCCGCCGATCACGTGGACCCGCCCCTCGCGGTCGCCGCCCCGCTCGGGGAGCGCGGTCACGTAGACGGCCCCCGTAACGGGATGGCGGCTCACGACGGCGCGGGCGTCGAACGCCTCAGCGAGGTTCGCCTCGGTGAGCACCCGTTCGGGAGGCCCGCTCTCGAGGATCCGCCCGCCCGAGAGCAGCAGCAGCTCGTCGCAGTAGTGGGCCGCGAGGTTCAGGTCGTGGATCGCCGCGATCACGGTCTTGCCCTCGTCGGCGAGCTCGCGGACGAGCTCGAGGGTGCGGATCTGGTGGTTGATGTCGAGGCTCGCGGTCGGCTCGTCGAGCAGGAGTATGGGAGTGTCCTGGGCGAGCGCCCGCGCGAGGACGACTCGCTGGCGCTCGCCGCCGCTCACGGCGCTGATCGAGCGATCCGCGAACTCCTCCGTCTCGGTCCGGTCGAGCGCGCGCTCGATCGCCTCCTCGCCCGCCGGGTCGACGCTCGAGCGGAACCGCGAGCGATAGGGGGTCCGTCCCATCGCGACCACGTCGCGCACGTCGAAGTCGAACGAGAGGCTCGTGTCCTGGGGGACGGTCGCGACCCGCCGGCTCGCCGCCCGCGAGGGGAGGTCGTGGACGCTCTCGCCGTCGAGCGAGACGGTCCCGGCGTCGGGCTTCAACACGGCGCCGATCGCGCGCAGCATGGTCGACTTGCCGGCGCCGTTGGGGCCGACGAGGCCGACGAACCGCCCCTCGTCGATGTGGGTGCTGACGGCGTCGAGCACCGCCATCCCGCCCAGTTCGACGTCGAGATCGCGAACGTCGATCACAGCGCGTGCACCTCCCGGGTTCGAAGGAGATACAGGAAAAAGGGCGCGCCCAGCGCGGCGGTGACGATCCCGACGGGCACCTCGGCGGGGCCCGCCCGCGCCACGGTGTCGGTCGCGACGAGGAACACCGCGCCCGCGAGCGCGCTGGTCGGGAGCAGGATCCGGTGGTCGGGCCCGACCAGCAGGCGCATCATGTGGGGGACGATCAGCCCGACGAAGCCGATCACGCCCGAGACAGCTACTCCTGCAGCGGTGATGACGCTCGCGGCCGCCAGCAGCAGGCGCTTGGTGCGCTCGACCTCGATCCCGAGGCTCTGGGCGTCCTCCTCGCCCAGCAGGAGGACGTTGAGGTCGCTCGCGTAGACCATCAACAGGACGAAGACGGGGACCACGACGGGCAGCGAGAGCGAGACGTCGTGCCAGGTGCTCGCGTGGAGGTGCCCCATCAGCCAGTAGACCACCTGTTCGAGGCTCTCGCCGGCGCTGAGCTGGAGATACGAGATCATCGCGCCCAGGAACGTCTGGATCGCGACGCCGGCCAGAAGCAGGGTCGCGACGGGGGTCCGCCCGCCCTCGCTCGCGATCAGATAGACCGCGAACGCCGTGATGATCGCGGAGCCGAAGGCCATCGGGCGCAGCCCCAGCGAGAGCGGCAGGACGATCGAGGCGACCGCGCCGAGCGCGGCCCCCGAGGAGACGCCGATGATCGAGGGATCGGCCATCGGGTTCCGGAAGAACCCCTGCATCACGGTGCCGGCGGCCGCGAGCGCGAAGCCCACGACCGCCGCGAGGACGACCCTCGGCAGGCGGACCTGGGTGACGATCGTTTCGTGAGTCTCGGGGACCGGGAACTCGAAGACCGAGACCCATTCGAGCCGCGGGAGGGGGACCGAGAGCGGTCCCACCCCGGTCGGCGTCGCGGGGCCGAGCCCCCCGGGAACCGCGAGCCCGTTGAGGAGGATTCGGGCGACGACGACGGGCTCGACCCGGACGGGGCCGAGCGCCGCGCTCAGCAGGATCACGCCGAGCAGGAGGACACAGAGCCCCGCGGACCACGCCCCCGTTTCGATATGCCGCGTCACGACTGCAACTGGGGTTGGTTTAGGCAAATACTTATTGAATAAGCGCGCACCCTGTGTCGTGAATCGAGTCTTTACCGTCGTCGTGGCGCTGCTGGTGCTCACGTCGACGTTCGGAGCCGGGGCCGTCGGCGCACACGGCGGCGTCGCATCGGCCCAGCCGACGTGTGAGTTCCCCGTCAGCGTCACCGACGCGACGGGCGAGGAGATCTCCCTCGACGAGGAGCCCGAGCGGGTCGTCGCGATGCAGCCCAGCGACGCCCAGACGCTCTGGGAGATCGACGCCCGTGAGAAGGTCGTCGGGATGCCCGTCGGCCAGTACACCGAGTACCTCGAGGGTCACGACGAGCCCGAGGACATCACCGGCGACGACGACCTCACCGTCAACACCGAGCAGGTGATCGAGCTCGAACCCGACGTCGTCTTCGCCTCCGCGGTCGCCGACGAGGACCAGGTCGAGCAGCTCCGCGACGCCGGCCTGACGGTCTATCAGGTCCAGGACGCGACCTCGATCGACGACGTCGAGGAGAACGTCGAGACGTTCGGCCAGCTCACCGGCGAGTGCGAGGGTGCGGCCGAGACCCTCGAGTGGATGGACGAGGAGATCGGCACGATCGAGGAGGCCGTCGAGGGCGAGGACGAACCCACCGTGCTGTTCGCGATGGGTGACGGCTTCACCACCGGCGAGGGCACCTTCATCGAGGACGTGATCGAGACGTCCGGCGCCGAGAACCTCGGCACCGAGGCCGGCATCGAGTTCTACGGCCAGATCAGCGAGGAGGTCGTGATCAGCGAGGACCCAGACTGGATCGTCTACCCGGAGGGTAACTTCGATGAACCGCCCGTGAGCGATCAGGTCCTCGAGAGCACGACCGCCGGCCAGGAGGAGCAGATCGCCACGGTCGACGCGAACCAGATGAACCAGCCCGGCCCGCAGGTCGTCTACGCGATCCACGACCTCGCCGAGACGTTCCACCCCGACGCCTACGCCGCGGCACAGGACGACGCGGCGGAGGAGGCGGATGAGATGGATGAAACGGAGGAAACGGACGAGGAGCCGGCTGACGAGCCCGCCGAGGAGGACCAGCCCGGCTTCGGCGTCGTCGCCGCGCTCGTCGCGCTGGCGGCCGCCGGGCTGCTGTTCTTCCGGCGGCGATAGGTCGGAAGGCGTTTTACCTCCCGGGCAGCGAGAAGGGGTATGGTCGAAAACGTGATCTGGCCCGCCTATCTCGACGCGGAGGTGTCCCGCTCGAAGGGCCGACGGGTCCCGGGGGACCTCGCGGTCCCGGAGCCGACGGTCGACGAGATCGCCGCCGCCGCCCAGCAGGTGGGCTACGACGCGGTCATCGAGCGCGATCGGACCTACCCCCGCGAGTACGAGCCCCGGGGGCGGGTGCTGGTCAGGGACGCCGACGACGCCTCGAAGAACGACCTCGTGCAGGCCATCGCCGCCTACGTGACGGCGATGCGGGAGTGAGCCGATGAAACGCGTCGGCGAGGTCGTCCGCACCGCACAGGGGCTGGCGATCGCCCGCTGTCCCGAGGGGAGCGAGCCCGAGATCGGCACCGTCGTGATCGACGAGGGCCTCTCGGAGGTCGGCCGGGTCGTCGACGTCTTCGGGCCCGTCTCGCGGCCCTACGTCGCCGTCACCCCCGACGACCGGGCCTCCCTCCCGAAGCTGCTCGGCGGGAAGCTCTACGCGCGGTAGGCGACGAACGGAACCCCCAAGGCCCGCGAGCGAAAGCGGGCAGTATGGAGCAGCGCCGTCGCGTGTCGATCGCCGTCGCCGGAACTGTCGCCCTCTTCCTGACGATCCAGCTCGGCGCGCTCGCGCTGGTCGAGCCGTTCCAGTCGGCGGGCCTGCAGGCCGTCGAGGACCCCGACGATCCGACCAACTCCCTGCTCTACGTCGGCGCGATCCTCGTCGCCACGGGCCTGATGCTCGCGGCGTTCAAGTTCGACCTCCAGTGGCTCATTCGGGGGATGGTCGTCCTCGCGAGCGTCTTCCTCTCGTGGTACGTGCTCGTGGTCGTCCTTCCCCCCATATTCACCGTCGGCGGGGTCCACGTCCTCGCGGTCGTCGGCGCGCTGGCGATCGGCGCCGGGCTCGCGCTGTATCCCGAGTGGTACGTCATCGACGCTGCCGGCGTGATCATGGGCGCGGGCGCGGCGGGGCTGTTCGGCATCACCTTCGGCATCCTCCCCGCGCTCGTCCTCCTGGTCGTGCTCGCGGTCTACGACGCCATCAGCGTCTACGGCACCGAGCACATGCTCTCGCTGGCGGACAACGTCATGGAGATCAAGGTACCCGTCCTCCTGATCATCCCCGTCTCGCCGGGCTACAGCTTCCTCGACGCGGGCGGCACCGATGCATCCGAGGACGACGAGCCGGCCTCCGAGGGGCGGACGGACGGCGAATCCGAACCCGAACCCGAGCCGGAGCCCGACGACGCTCCGGGCCGGGACGCCTTCTTCATCGGCCTGGGCGACGCGGTGATCCCGACCGTGCTGATCGCGAGCGCGGCCTTCTTCGTCCAGACCCCCTCGCTCGTCCCGGGAATCGCGCTGACCGTCCCCGCGCTGGGCGGGATGATCGGCATGCTCGCGGGGCTGCTCGTCCTGCTGTGGATGGTCCTCCAGGGGAGGGCCCACGCCGGGCTCCCGCTTCTCAACGGTGGGACGATCGCCGGCTACCTGGTCGGCGCGCTCGCCAGCGGGCTGACGCTCACCCAGGCGCTCGGGCTGGGGCCGTATCTGTGACGACATGGGCCCGTCGAAACCCGTTCCTCGGGTGATTCCGCGACGAGACAGGTTCGTTGCGAGAGGGAGATCGACCCTGGCAGATACAGGCAGATGGGTTTTCCGAAAGGGTATCCGATCGCCAACTATGGTAGAGAGGCTTCCCCGGAGCGAGGGCAACAGTATCGGCTATTCGGCCACCGACGAGCTGAGCGAAGGAGAGTACGAGGAGATACTGGCCGACGTCGAGGAGGCGATCGAGGAGCACGGGTCGGCGAAGCTGCTCATGGATATCTCCGGCGTCTCGGAACCGTACGCCGAGTTCGACGCATACGAGGAGGACTTCGGCTTCTATCTCCGACACGGGGAGGACATGGAGTGTTACGCGGTCGTCGGCGACGATAGCCTGATCGAGTGGGGAACGGAGGCGAGCGATCTGGTCACCGATACGGAGATCGAGTTCTTCGAGGAGGACGAGCTCGACGAGGCGTGGGAGTTCGTAGAGGACGATTCAGGAAAGCGTCGAGAGTGAGCCGAAGTCGAAACGAGTTCGATACGCTGTGGGCGTGCTCGCGAACAGCTACCGTTCACCCAGGCGCCCGGGCTGTGAGAGCGGTCGCGGACGCTACGTACTGAGTCGGCCCGCGGCGGCGATCGTGGCGGCGCCGACCAGCGCGACGAGCCCCGCGGCGACGAACGCCGGCGCGTAGGTCCCGAGGACGTCGTGGCCCGCGCCGGCGAGATACGGCGAGACGAGCCCCGAGAGGCCGAGCGACACCGACACCAGCCCGAAGACGGCGTTGATGTTCTCCCGGCCGAACAGGTCGGCGGTGAGCGGCGCGAGCAGCGCGCCGTTACCCCCGTAGGCGAGGCCGTAGACGGCAGCGAACAGCAGGAGCGGCGCCACGGTGTCGAGGGCGGGGAGCGCGACCGTCGCGACACCCATGATCGCCGAGCAGACGACGAACGTCGGGACCCGACCGACCCGGTCTGCGGCGTGGCCGATCGCGACCCGCCCGATCACGCTCGCCCCGCCGATGAGCGCCACGGCGGTGGCGCCGACGGTCCGCGAGAGCCCCAGGTCGACGATGTGGACGACGAGATGCGAGAGGACGATATACAGCGTCGTGTAGACGAGCAGCCAGCCGGCGAACAGCGCGAGGAAGGCGGGCGAACGGGCGATCGCGCCGACCGCGGCCAGCCGCTCGTCGATACCGGTCCGGGGGCTCTCGACGAACCCGCCGTCGAACTCGTGGTCGGGGACCTGCTCGGCCGCGGGTTCGTCGCGAACCGCCGCGATGGCGACCGCCAGCAACGCCACGGCGCAGCCGGCGAGCAGAAGCAGCGCCGATCGCCAGCCCACGCGGGCGATGAGGACGTCGGCGACGGGCGCGACGACGACCATCCCCATGCCGAGCCCGGCCGATGCCAGCCCGCCCGCGAGCCCCTGGCGCCGGTCGAACCATCGGGGGACGGTCGCATACGAGACGACGAACAGGACGCTCATTCCGAGCCCGGTGACGACCCCGTAGGTGAACACGAGGACGGGGAGCGACCGGGCCCGGCTGGTGGCCACGAGCCCGACGACGAGCACGACGGTGCCGGCCGCGAGCATCCGGCGTGTGCCGTACCGGTCGACGAGCACGCCGACCCCGACCGCGCCGAGATACAGCATCAGCGACTGGACGCCGAACGCGACCGAGGTGGCGCCGCGGGAGCGGCCGAATTCCTCGAGGATCGGCTCGAAGAACACGCCGAAGGAGTACGAGAGGCCGAAGACGACGAACGAGCCCAGAAAACAGGCGGCGACGACGACCCAGCCGTAGTAGAGCTCCGATACGCGACCCATTGACACGGACGACGGGCTCCGATCGAGTTAAACGGTCGCGTTGGAGCAAGCCGTGGGCGGCCCGGCGGCGAGTCAGCGCCCGAGCATCGCTGCCCGCGGGTCGTCCCTCCCCGCTCGCCGATTCGGTGCGCTCCCGTCAGCGCCCGGGCATCGCCTCGCTCGCGGGGGCGAACTCGATCTCCGTCCCGCGACCCGCCTCGCTCGCGCGCTCGTAGAGCATGTGGGCGGCCGCGACCGTCTCGATCCCGGTGCCGCCGCTGTCGAAGACCGTGATCTCCTCGTCGTCCTCCCGTCCCGGGATCTCCCCTGCGAGGACCTCGCCCAGCTCGCCGTGAGGGTGATCGACGCCGATCGCCCCGGCCTCGATCGCGGCCATCAGCGAGCCGGCGTCGCGGTCGGTGCGCGCCCGGAGGTCGAGGACGTACTTCGCGCGTGAGACGGTCGTCGCGTCGAGCTCGTGTTTCTCGGTGTCGTACTGGCCCATCGCGGTGACGTGGGTTCCCGGCTCCACGAGCTCGCCGTCGAAGACGGGCTCGGGCGAGTTCGTCGCCGTGATCACGACATCGGCGCCCGAGACCGCGTCGGCGCTCGAGTCGACGGCCTCCACCACTGGATCGACGATCCCGTCCATCTCGTCGGCGAACGCCTCGCGGTTCTCGCGGGTCCGCGAGTAGACGCGAACGGAGTCGAACTCGCGGACGGTGGCGGTCGCGCGGAGCTGGCCGCGGGCCTGTGCGCCGCTGCCGATCAGGCCCAGAGTGTTCGCGTCCTCGCGGGCGAGCGCGTCGACGCCGACGGCGCCCGCGGCGCCGGTCTTGAAGGGGTTGAGGTAGGCGCCGTCGAGCACCGCGAGCGGCTCGCCCGACTCGGAATCGAACAGCGGCGTGATGAACCAGGCGTCGCGCTCGCCGAAGCCCGCGCCGTAGTTGTACCCGCCCATGGCGCCCGTCTCGGGCAGGACCGCCATGTAGCCCGTGAACATCCCCGGCGGCTCCTCGTTCGTGAGCTTCGTCCGGGGCTCGGCGGGTGCGCCCTCGCCGCGCTGGCGGTAGCCCTCGCGGACGGCGTCGACGTAATCCGCCGGCTCGGCGAGATCGGCCAGTTCGTCGCTCGTCAAGAACAGCGCCTCGGTCATGGGCCGGCTTCGGTCGCCAGCGAGAAAACAGTTGAGTCTCTCTACTCGGACGTCCGGGCGGGTACCGCGCCCGCACTGGGGGTGTCCGTGGGCTCGTTGACGAACAGCGCGTGCCCGATCAGGCCGACCGAGACGGAGGCGGCCACCGGGACGGCCAGCGTGAGCTGGAGCCCCAGAAGCGTCAGCGTTCCGGCGATTCCGAACAGTGCGAGGGGGATGAGGCCGAGGATCATATCATAGTAGGAAGTCATAATGTATTCTGATTTATGGACCATATCGGCATAAGTGTTTTGTTAACGTTTTGAATTATCTCCCGATATCCCTCCTTGTGAATCTTGAAAGGGTCTCTTACCGTTCTCTATAAGTTATAGAGATATGCCAAAAGATGAGGTGTACACGCATGGACACAAAAACGAGGATTTCGTGGACGGTTCGGGAGAAATGCAGCGGGTTCGACGGAGGCCGGCTATCGGCGGGAACGGACGCCGAGGGCCACGAGCACGCGCCAGGGCAGTAGGGTCGCGAGGCCGGTGACGACGGTGACGAGGACGAACGTCGGCGGCGCGCCGCCGACGAGCCACGGGGTCGCACGCAATCCGATGCCGACCAGTGCGGCGACCGTCCAGGCGATAATCACGGCGAGGGCCGTCTCGACGATCGACTCGCGGACGCGGGCGGTGTAGACCCCCAGCATCGGCGCGACGAGTAGCCACCCCAGCAGGAAGGGGGCGACCGTCTCCGCGGTGTAGAGAGGGTCGGCGAGCGGGGCGGTGCCGTGGGTGATCAGGCCGTAGGAGAGCTGTCCGGCGATGATCGCCGCGTCGACGACGAGCAGCAGGACCGTCAACGCCGATCGGTCGAACCGTGCGAGGTCGGCCATGACGGGCGTTCGGCCGGCGGGGCCATGTGTCTCCCGGTTTCCACACCGTTCAACACCGGGGGCGACAAAACGCCGACATGGAGCCCGAACTGCTCGGCTGGCCGCCCGACGGGCCGAAGCTCGAGCTCGACTACCGGTCGTTCAGCTACGCCGGGAAGTTCGTGATGACGAACACGGGCAAGGCGGTGGTGCGCGAGGGCGACGAGATCCGCGCGGCCGCGGCGTTCAACGAGGACCGGACCGACCCCGCGACGCTGTGGATCCGATATATCACGACCCACGACGAGCATCGTGGGGAAGGCCTCGGGCCCCGCCTGCTGGGGTTCGTCCGCGAGCGGGCGCTCGAACGGGGGTACGGGACCGTGCGGATCGCCGTCAACAACCCCTTCGCCTACGAGGCCTGCCACCGCGCGGGCTTCGGCTACACCGGCCGGGAGACGGGGATCGCCGAGCTGGTCCTCGAGGCACCCGCGGAGCCGACGACGGAGCGCTATCAGAAAGGGCTCGACGTATTTCGGGAGCGTGACCCCGAGGACCCCGAGCGGAGCTTCCTCGAGCGGAAACGCGGTGTCGACCCGCCGAGTGGGGAGGACGGGCGGGACGGATAGAAACGACCAAACGGTCGTCGGGGCTCGTGGGGGCATGGAGACGACACGGCACTTCGTCGCCACCGTCTACGTCGTCAACGACGGCGCGACCCTGCTGCACGAACACGGGAAGCTGGGGCTGTGGCTCCCGCCCGGTGGCCACATCGACCGTGACGAACTGCCCCACGAGGCCGCGAAACGCGAGGTCCGCGAGGAGACGGGTCTGGACGTGACGCTGGTGTGCGAACACGACGACGTGAGCTCGCCCACCGTCACGTCGCTGCCCGAACCCGTCCACCTCCTGTTGGAGGACATCAACGTCCACGAGGCGGGCGTGGGCCACCAACACATCGACTTCGTCTACTACGGTCGGGCCGATTCGCGGGAGCTCGCTCCCGCCGACGGCGAGCAGGGGACGGAGGCCTGGGAGTGGGTCGGGCCCGAGGAGCTGGATGAGAGGCGGTTCGACGCCGACGTCGCCCGGCTGGGCCGCGAGGCGATCTCCCTACTCGAGTAGCGACTCGACGTACTGCGTGACGTGGTCGTCCATCCGACGCTTGTAGCCCGCCCGCCGGGCGAGCCGGTCGATCTCGCGGGCGATCAGGCTGCCGTACTGCACCGCCTTCTTCTCCCGATCCGCAATCTCGGCCGGCACGAACCCGCGGGCCGCCCGCCGGAAGACCCGCTTTCGCTCCCCCTCCGTCGCGAGCATCGGCCCGTCGAGGCGGAGCGCGGCATCCACCACCCGGTCGTCGAGCAGGGGTGCGACCGGTTCGGCGCCGGCGGCCCTGATGGAGAGGACGTCGCGCTCCAGTTGCTCGGGAAGGGAGGCGATCACCTCGCGGGTCGCGCCCCGAACGGAGTCGGCCTCGACCCGGTGATCGGCCCGGATGACCTTCTCGTAGCCGCCGAACAGCTCGTCGGCGCCCTGGCCGACCGCCAGCCGATCGTGACCGTCCTCGACGGCCCGCTCGGCGACGAGAAAGAGCGGCAGGGCGATCCCGACGTCCATCGCGTTGGCCCGTCCCGTGGCGCGCGCCACGATGGGTACTGCCCGCTCGATGTCGGTGTGGGTACACTCGATGGTCCGGAGCTCGCGCCCCATCGCGCTGGCGCTTTCACGAGCGGCCTCGAGGTCGTGGCTGCCCTCGAAGCCGACGACGTACAGCGGGGCGTCGAGGCGACTGGCGACGACCGCGGAATCGACGCCGCCGGAGAACGCGACGGCGAGGCCGTCGTCGTCGATCCCGAGGCTCGCCTCCAGTGCGCTCGCGACCCGCTCGGTCGCCTCGTCCTCGGCGACGAAGGCAGGCGGGTCGGGGAGCGTCCAGACGCGCTCGTCGCCGGCGTGGCCGGCCGGGAACGAAACGGGATCCTCCAGTTCGGCCGGCGAGAAGGCCCACCCCGCGCTCGAGCGCTCCGTGAACACGGGATAGCGCCCGAGGACGTCCCGGACGGACCGGCCGTCGGGGAGTCGGCCGGCGAAGCCTCGGCCGCCGGGCAGGGAGTCGCCGCTCTCGATCGCCCGGTCGACGAGCGCGGGACTGGCCCCGTGGATCATTCGAGCAGGGAGGAGACTCGGCGTTTCACGCGGCGTTTCGCTCCGCCCCCGGCCTGTCGGAAGCTGATCCGCCAGGGGGTGCGCTTGCCGTCGACGGTCGTCCGGCCCTCGCGGATCCCCTTCGAGATCGCGTCGACGCTCCGCTCGCCCCCGGTGTCAACCCGCGTGACGGCCTGGCCGACCATCTCGCCGATGTGGGCGTCGCTGCCGGCGGTCATCGGGAGGCCCCGCGAGCGCGCGAAGCGTTCTGCCTTCCGGTTCGCTCGACCAGTGAGCAGCCGGGAGTTGTAGATCTCGATGGCGTCCGCGCGGGCGAGCTCGTCGCGTGAGACCCGCGTGCCGACGCCGTGGCGCGAGGACTGGAACGGGTGGGGAACGACGGCGATCCCGCCCGCCTCGTGGATCCGCTCGAGGGTCTCGTCGTAGGGGAGGCCGGCCTCCACCCGCTCCTCGACCCCGAGTCCGAGTACGTGGCCCGCCGCGCTCGAGACCTCGATCCCGGGGATCCCGACCAGCCCGTAGTCGGGGGCGAGCTCTGCGGCCTCGAGGCTCGCCTCGATCGCGTCGTGGTCGGTGATCGCGAGCGCGTCGAGGCCGACGGCGGCGGCCTGCTCGAGGAGGAGTTCGACGGGGTCGCGGCCGTCGTGCGAGAGGGCGGAGTGTGCGTGGAGCTCGACCGACAACACACCCGGGCTTCGGCGAGCGCCGGCAAAAGCGCCCCGGTCCGCGCCGATACCCATGAACGTGGGTATGGAAAGCGATTTATCCGCCTCGTTTGAACAGAGGGGTGAATGAGTCTGTCCGACTCGGATCGCGAGATCGTCACCGGGGAGCTCGGCCGCGAACCCACGCGAGCCGAGGCGGCGCTGTTCGAGAACCTCTGGAGCGAGCACTGTGCCTATCGCTCCTCGCGCCCGCTGCTCTCGGCGTTCGACAGCGAGGGCGAGCAGGTGGTCGTCGGGCCCGGCGACGACGCCGCGGTCGTCGCGCTTCCCGATCACGGCTCGGGCGAGGGCGAGACCTACATCACGCTGGGCATCGAGAGCCACAACCACCCCTCCTACGTCGACCCCTACGACGGGGCCGCGACGGGGATCGGGGGCATCGTTCGGGACACCCTCTCGATGGGCGCCTATCCCATTGCACTCACGGACTCGCTGTACTTCGGCGACTTCGATCGTGAACACTCCCGGTACCTCCTCGAGGGCGTCGTCGAGGGGATCTCCGACTACGGAAACGCGATCGGGGTTCCGACGGTGGGCGGCAGCCTCGCCTTCCACCCCGACTACGAGGGAAATCCCCTCGTGAACGTCGCCTGCGTCGGCCTCGTCTCGGAGGACCGGCTCGTCACCGCCGAGGCCCAAGAGGCGGGCAACGAGCTCGTCCTCGTCGGCAACGCCACCGGCCGGGACGGGCTGGGCGGTGCCTCCTTTGCCAGCGAGGACCTCGCGGAGGACGCCGAGACCGAGGACCGCCCCGCCGTGCAGGTCGGCGACCCCTACACCGAGAAGCTGCTGATCGAGGCCAACGAGAGCCTGATCGACGAGGGGCTGATCGAGTCCGCGCGCGACCTCGGGGCGGCGGGGCTCGGCGGGGCCTCGAGCGAGCTCGTCGCGAAGGGCGGCTTCGGCGCGGAGATCGACCTGAACCGCGTCCATCAGCGCGAGCCGAACATGAACGCCATGGAGATCCTGCTCGCCGAATCCCAGGAACGGATGTGCTACGAGGTGCGTCCCGAGAACGTCGAGCGCGTCGAGGCGATCGCCGAGCGCTTCGATCTCGGCTGCTCGGTCATCGGCGAGGTGACCGAGGGGAACTACACCTGTACCTTCGAAGGAAGCGAGGCGCAACGCGCCTCGGACGACACGAGCGGTGAGCAAAGCGAACCGCGAGGGCGCGAGACGGTCGTCGACGTCCCCGCGGAGTTCCTCGCGGACGGCGCGCCGATGAACGACCTCGCGCACGTCGAGCCCGAAGAGCCCGCACGCGATCTGCCCGACGTCGAATTAAGGGAGGCCTTCGAGACGGTCGTCGGGAGCCCGAACACCGCGAGCAGGGAGTGGGTGTACCGCCAGTACGACCACGAGGTCGGCGTGCGCACGGCCGTGAAGCCGGGTGACGACGCGGCAGTGATGGCCATCCGAGAGGCGCGGGCGGAGCCACGCTCCGCCGACGGGTCGAGCGGTGAGAACCGCGAGACGGGCACCGGGCTCGCGATCTCGGCGGGCGCGGACCCCAACTGGACGGGCGCGGCTCCCTACGAGGGCGCGCGGGCGGTCGCCGTCGAGAACGCGACCAACCTCGCGGCGAAGGGCGCGACGCCGCTCGCCGCCGTGGACTGCCTCAACGGCGCCAATCCCGAGAAGCCCGCGGTCTACGGCGGCTTCCGGGGGATCGTCTCGGGGCTTGCCGACGCCTGCTCGGCGCTCTCGGTGCCGGTCGTCGGCGGGAACGTCTCGCTGTACAACGACTCCGCGACGGGTCCGATCCCGCCGACGCCAACGCTCGCGATGGTCGGGACCCGCGAGGGCTACGACGCCCCGCCGACGCGGCTCTCGGGCGAGGGACGACTGCTGGTCGTCGGCGATCCGGTCCTCGCGGGCGAGGCGGAGCCCGAGCTGGGCGGCTCCGAACTGCTGGCCCGCTTTGGCGGCTCCGACCGGTTCCCCGCGCCCTCCGAGGGCGCCCCGGAGTTCGTCGCGGCGCTCGCGGCGGCCGCGAACGACGGGGGAACCCTCGCGGTCCACGACGTCAGCCACGGTGGACTGGCGGTGGCGCTCGCGGAGATGGTCGGCGAGGCGGGCGCGCGGGTCGACCTCTCGGGCGGGCCGACGATCGGGACCCTGTTCGGCGAGCGGGCCGGTCGCGCGGTGATCGAGACGACCGACCCCGAGGCCGTCCACGAACGGTTCGAGGACGTCGCGCCCGTCTCGGAGATCGGCGAGGCGACTCCTGAGAAAACGCTGGTGATCGAAACGGACGCGGGGGAGCTCTCGGCCTCGGCGGAGGAGATCCGGGCGCTCCGGGACGTCCTCGAACGAGAACTCGACTGAGACCGGGCTTCGGCGGCTTTGGCGAACTCGTCTCCTTCCGGCTACTCCAGCGAGACTACTCTCCCGCGGTCCTGGCTCTCCGCGCGCTCGACCAGGTGATCCGCCGTCGCGGCGTCCAACACTGCCGAACCGACGCTGCTGACCACGACGACCCCCTCCGGCCGCGTGAACCCTCCCTCGAAGACGTCCGAGAGAGGCACCAGATCGGCCGCCGAGAGCCCGCTGTCGCGCAGGTCGCCCGTTTCGATCGCTTCCTCGGGGACGTCCGCCAGCACCGCCTCGCTGCGCTCGATCGTCTCGCCGTCGAGCTCGCGCATCTCCCCGCTGTAGGCCCCGACCGCGACGACCAGCGCGTCGGGCGCGAGCGCGCTCCCCGGGAAGACGGGCTCCTCGCTCGTGGTCGCCGTCAGGACGACGTCGGCGCCGGCGACCGCGTCCTCGGGCGAGCCGACCGGCTTCGCCGTGATCCCCCGCTCGGTCAGATCCGCCGCACACCGGCGTTTGGAGTCGCTCGGCGAGTAGATCCGGACCTCCTCGAGGTCGCTCCCGGCGGCGATCGCGCGGGTCCCCCAGCGCGCCTGCGTGCCCGCGCCGATGATGCCCACTCGAAGGGGGTCGCTCGCCAGATCGCGGGCGGCGAGCCCGGCGATACAGCCCGTCCGCGCGCCCGTCACCCGGGTGCCGTCCATGTACGCTTCGGGCAGCCCCGTCCGAGCGTCCGTGACGGCGATCTGGGCGTTGACGGTCGAGAGCCCTCGTTCGGGATTCCCCGGGTGGACGCTCGCGAGCTTCGTCGCGTAGCGCTCGGCGCCGTGGACGTACGCGGGCATCGTCAGTCCGGTTCCGAGGGGTTCGTCGTCCAATCCGATTCCGACCGGGAAATGCGGGCGTTCGGGGCGCTCGACCTCGCCGCGGCCCTGCGCGAGGAAGGCGTCCTCGATGACGGGAAGCAGCTCCCCGAGGTCGAGCAGCGCGGCGACGTCCGACTCCGAGAGGATCCGAACCATGGGTCGAACGCCGCGGGCCGACGGCAAATGGTTATCCACTCGCGTTCCGTGTGACCGATATGCACACTGTCGTGATCGGCGGCGGGATCGTCGGCCTCGCGAGCGCCCACGCGCTGGCCGAGCGGGGCGTCGAGGTCACCCTCTGCGAGAAGGGGTCGCTGGGTGCCGGGAGCACGGGCCGCTCGGCCGGCGGGATCCGCGCGCAGTTCTCGACGCCGGTCAACGTCGCGCTCTCGCTGGCGAGCCTCGAGGTCTGGGACGCCTTCGAGGAGCGGTTCGGCGTCGACGTCGCCCATCGTCGGGTCGGCTACCTCTTCCTCGCGCGCGAGGAGGAAACGGCCGAGCGGCTACGGGAGAACGTCGCCATGCAGAACGAACTGGGCGTCCCCAGCGAGTTCCTCGACCCAGCGGCGACAGCGGAGCACTGCGGGGGGCTCCGGAGCGACCGGTTCGCCGGCGCGAGCTACTCCCCTACCGACGGCTTCGCGGATCCCGACCTCGCGGTGGAGGGCTACGCGCGGGCGGCCCGCGGGGCGGGCGTCGAGCTCCGAACCGGGACCGAGGTGACGGGGATCCGCCGCGATGGGGGACGAGTGGTCGGCGTCGAGCTCGCGGGGGCGAACGGGGACGGGCGGATCCCGGCCGATTACGTCGTCAACGCCGCCGGGCCGTGGGCGAGGCGGATCGGGCGGATGGCCGGCGTTGAGCTCCCGGTGGCGCCCAGGCGCCGCCAGATGGCGGTCGTCGAGCCCGAACGCCCGGTTCCGGAGTCGGATCCGTTCACGATCGACCTCGATGCGGGCTCGTACTTCCGGCCCGAGGACGGGGGGGCCGCGCTGGTCGGCGGGCAGTGGGGCGAGGACCCCGACGCGGATCCCGACCGCTACCACGAGGGGATGGACCCGGAGCAGGCCGCGGCCGCCGTCGAGCGCGCCGGGGAGTGGACGACCTACTTCGGGCCCGACTCGCGGATCCGCCGGGGCTGGGCCGGGTTGTATGCCGTGACCCCGGACAACCACCCGATCATCGAGGAGACGGTGCCCGGTCTGATCACCGCCGTCGGCTTCTCGGGCCACGGGTTCATGCACGCGCCCGCCACCGGCCGGCTGGTCGCGGAGCTCGCCTGCGACGGCGAGGCGTCGCTGGTCGACATCGGATCGTTGGGGAGCGGTCGGTTCGAGAAGCGGGGCGAAACAGAGCGAAACGTCGTCTAGTCGGAAAACCGCGACGGACGGGCGTATGGCGAACGGCCGCGTACCGGCGCGCATGACGCGAACAGCGCGGTTCGGACGGGAAGGAGCGTAACGAACCGTCCCCGACGTATCGGGGGTAGCGTTCGTGGTCGGATGGAAGACTTTCTCGAAGAGGGCGGCTAGCTGCCCGCGATGCGGGCGATCGTGCCCGGCAGGTCTCGGCGATGCGTCCGCTCGTTCACCCGGTGCGTTACTTCGGTTTCGAATCGAATCACCGGCGCTACTCGGAGTCCCGCGGTTCCCGGTCCTCGCCGAGCCACGTCTCTTTCACGTCTTCGAGCGACTCGCCGATCTTGCGTCCCTTGTAGCCGAAGAGGTCCGGGGAGCCTCCTTCCGACATCATTATCGGCCAGAACGGCTCGTCGGCGACCAGATCCTCCCCATCGACGCTCGCGTAGGTCGTTCCCGCGGGGACGCGTTCGAAGTTCTCAACGTACAGCTCGTAGGAGCTCCCGGAGGACTTCGGAACGGGTTCGCCGATGTGGAAGAAGTCCGGATCGGCCTCGGGTGGCTCGTCGGGGAGCGCGTCCACCCGCTCGAGGAACGCGCGGGCCTGATATTCGGCGGCCTCAGCGGCTTCCTCGGAGTCCTCCGAGGCGAGCTCGATCTCGACGGTGAAGCCACAGGTCGTGATCGTCTGCTCGTTCTCCCCCCAGTGATCGACGACGTGTGGCACGGGCAGTTCGGAGGCCAGTTCGAACTCACGCTCCTGGGCGCTGTGTATGAGCGCGAACGGCGTGGGCTCGGCCTCAGTACCGTGCAGCGAGAGTGACGTCCGACCCTCGACGAACTCGCAGAGCCGGGCGGCGATCCGTTCCTCCCGATCGCCGTCCGGATCGCCGGGGAACACGCGGTTGAGGTCCGAGTCGAGGTAGCGTTCGCCGGCCTCGATCGCGGCCGGATTGGCGAGGACGAACGCGACGCCCCGGCGGAGATCGAGGTCGGCCTCGCGCAGGCGACGCACCGCGCGGACGCCGCTCTTCTCGCTGCCGTGGACGCCTCCGATGACCACGACCTCGGGCTCCCCAGGACCCCGAACGGTCACGTCGAGTGGGCCGAATTCGTCTTCCATTGTACTGCCCGTATCTCGGGAGCCGAGACGAGTAAAGGCGCTCCTGGCGTGTTCCGGCCCGGTGAGGGTTGCGACGTGTGGAACCGTTAGTTCCCGGCCGGTTCGTGGCGGCACGTCCGATAGGGGGTCCGTGCTCGTATCACAGCCCCGACGGTCGGGAGGTCGGGTTCACGAGTTCACGGAACTGACTACGACTCCGTACCCGAAGCGCGTCGCAACCGCCACCTGCGATGGAACGATCGCTTCAAAGGCGCATCGAGGACGGGATCGATCCCGTCGTCTCTCCTCGTCGTCGGGCATCCCTACTGGCTCAAATCCACTGAAAGCTACCGCGAGGAGACGTACGCCTCGAGGCGGTTCATGGCCTCCTTCAGCTGGGGGAGGCCGCTCGCGTACGAGACCCGGAGGTGGCCCTCGCCGGCCTCGCCGAAGACCGAGCCCGGGACGGCCGCGACGCCCTCCTCCTCGAGCAGGCCCTCCGCGAACGCCTCGTCGTCGCCGGGGACCTCGGGAAAGACGTAGAAAGCACCCTGGGCATCGAAGCAGTCGATCCCCATCTCGGAGAAGCGCGAGAGGACGAACCGCCGTCGCCGGTTGAACGCCCCGACCATCTCCTCGACGTCGTCGTCGCAGCTCTCGAGTGCCTCGAGGGCGGCGTGCTGGGCGGTCGTCGGCGCCGAGAGCATCGAGTACTGGTGGATGCGGTTCATCGCCTCGATCCCCTCCCCGGGCCCGAGAGCGTAGCCCAGTCGGAGTCCGGTCATCGCATAGGCCTTCGAGAAACCGTTGAAGACGATCGTGCGCTCGCGCATCCCGTCGAGGGTGGCGATCGAGACGTGCTCGCCCTCGTAGGTGAGGTCGGCGTAGATCTCGTCGGAGAGGACTCGAAGGTCGTGCTCGCGACAGAACTCCGCGACGGGTTCGAGGTGCTCCTCGTGCATGACCGCGCCCGTGGGGTTGTTCGGATAGCACAGTATGAGGAGGTCGGCCTCCTCCGCGCCCGCGCGTTCGAGTGCCTCGTAGGTCAAGCGAAAGCGCTCCTCCTCGCGGGTGCGAACGGGCAGGGGCTCGCCGTCGGCGAGCAGCACGCCCGGCTTGTAGGAGACGTAGGAGGGGTCGACCATCGCGACCCGGTCGCCGGGGTCGACCAGCGCCCGCAGCGCGACGTCGACGCCCTCGCTGACGCCCGTGGTCACCAGCACCTCCTCCGCGGGGTCGTACGCGAGGTCGTAGCGCTCCGCGCAGTGGCGGGCGATCGCCTCGCGGAGCTCGCGCATCCCGCGGTTCGCCGTATACGAGGTCCGCCCCCGCTCCAACGAGCCGATCGCGGCGTCGCGGGCGGCCCACGGCGCCGAGAAGTCGGGCTCGCCGACGCCGAGCGAGATGACGTCGTCGCGCTCCTCGGCCAGTTCGAAGAACCTCCGGATTCCGGAGGGGGGAACCCGCCCGACGCGCTCGGAGGTCCTCATTCGAACGACCTCCGGCGAGCGCGAGTTCGGGACGGGATCGCCCCTGTCGTGGTGCCGTTCATGGCGAGACCGAGAGCCGATCGTCGTCGTCGCCGTCGTTCATCTCGATGCCGCCCTCCTTGTAGGTCTCCATGACGAAATGGGTCACCGTCTGGGTCACCTCGGGGACGGGCGCGACCTTCTCGCTGACGAACCGGGAGATCTTCCGCACCGAGCCCGCCTCGACGATCATCAGGAAGTCGTAGTTGCCGCTGACGAGGTGCAGCGAGTCGACCTCGGGGAACTTCGCGAGCCTGTCGGAGACCTCCGCGTAGCCCGTCTCGCGATCGAGGGTGACGTTGAGCTCGACCGCGGCGCGGGCGTGGTCCTCGTCGACCGCCTCCCAGTCGACGATCGCCTGGTAGCCCCGGATCGTGCCCTCGTTCTCGAGGTCGGCGATCGCTCGCTCGACCTCGTCCTCCGAGAGGCCGGTCTGGCGCGCCAGATCCGCCGTCTCGGTCCGGGCGTTCGCACAGAGGGCGTCGAGCAGTTCGCGTTTCGGCTCCATACAGGGGGAGCAGAGGGCAGCGGGTTAAGGCTTGCTCCCGGCCCGATATTCGCCCCGGCGGGATCGCAACGCATACCGATCCGGCGCGGGTAGCTCCCCCATGAACTACCTGCTGTGGGCGCTTCTCGCCCTGCTCGCCTACACGTTCGTCGCGCCGCTGATGAGCATCGCGACGACCGACGTGCCGAGCGACGTCGCGGTCATCGTCTCGAACACCATGCTCGTGATCGCCGCCGGGGCGATCATCGCCTTCACGCGCGAGCCCGTCGCCGAGTACCTCACCCATCCCGACGCGCCCTACATGTACGCCGCCGGGATCTGTCTCGCGGTGGGGATCCTCGCCTATTATCGGGCGCTCGCGATGGGGCCCGTCAGCGTCGTCGTCCCGATCTTCGGGATGTTCATCGTCACGAGCTCGCTGGTGGGGTTCGTCGCGCTCGACGAGCCGATCACGGGACGGAAGGTCGCGGGGATCGGCTTCGCGATCGTGGCGGTCTACCTCACCGCCGTCGAGTGAAGCTCTTTGTCGTCGTCGTCCATAGACCCCGGTATGGCGCTCCAGAAGTCCGACAGCGACCTCGCACACGGCGATCCGGCCCCCGAGTTCGAGCTTCCCGGTGCGGACGGCCGTACGTACGCCCTCGCGGAGTTCGCCGACCACGAGGCACTGCTGGTCGTCTTCACCTGCAACCACTGCCCGTACGCGAAGGCGAAGATCGAGCCGCTGAACGAGATCGCACGCGAGTACGACGACGTGGCGGTCGTCGGGATCAACCCCAACGACGCCGAGGAGTATCCCGAGGACTCGTTCGAACGCATGAAGGAGCTGGTCGAGGAGGGCACGATCACCTACGACGCCTATCTGCGCGACGAGTCCCAGGAGGTCGCCCGCGCGTACGGCGCGGTCTGTACGCCCGACCCGTTCCTCTTCGAGCGGGAAGGCGGGGAGTTCCGACTGACCTATCACGGGCGGATCGACGACGCCCACGATCCCGACGCCGAGCCGACCGAACACGACCTGCGCGAGGCCATCGAGTCGGTGCTGGCGGGCGAGGGGATCACGGTCGACGAGCAGCCCTCGCGGGGCTGTTCGGTCAAGTGGCGCGAGGAGTAGTCGGTTCGGAGTCAATCGTCCGTCCGGAGCCCGGCGACGAACGCCCGCGACCCGCGGTAGAGGGCGGCCGCGGCCGCCAGCGCGACGAGGGATCCGACGGCGACCGTCGCGGTTCCGTACCCGCCGACGACGGCCGAAACCGCGGCCACGAGCACGGCCGCCAGCACCGCGAACACGCTGACCGCGAGGGCGACGTGGCGGATGAGCATGACGCGGGGCGAGCCGCGGCCGAGCGCCGCGACGCCCCCCAGCTGGAGCGCGGCCGCCTCGACGGCGAGCTGGAGGCCGATCAGGACCGACAGGCCGAGGATAAGGGTGGAGCCGACGCTCCCTGAGAGCCAGTCCCAGCCGAGCGCCTCCAGCGCGTGGCCGAGCAGCGACGGGAGGACGGCCATCGTGGGGACGCCGACCAGAACGACGGCCCCCAGATAGACCGCGCCGGGTATCAGAAGCGATCGTCGTTCGGTGGACATGGATCGGACGTACACGAACGCGCGTAAATGCTTTCGGGCCGCGTGGACGGCTCAGTCCGTCGACTGCCGGAGCCGTTCCCAGGCACTTCGGAACTCGCTTTCGTCCTCCGTGCGTTCGTCCCAGGCCTCGAGGCCGCGTTCCTTCCTGGTGCCGGGAATCGTGTTATCGAGCACGAGCGCGACCAGCCCGCCGACGGCCATGCCGGTGCCGCCGATGACGAAGACGGTGTCGGCGATCAGGGGCGATCCGAGGACGGGCGAAACGCCGGCGGCCAGTTCGCGGAAGGCCGCCGCGCTCTCGAAGTTCGCCATGTACTGGGGGATCGCGAGCCCGACGAACAGCGAGAAGCCGACGGTGAAGACGTTTCGCTGGCTGTCCAGGTCGACGTGTTTCAGCGTCGAGATCCCGACGGCGACGATCTGGCCGAACATCGCGACGAACAGCCCGCCGACGATCGGGTCAGGGATGGTGGCGACCAGCTGGCCGAAATACCCGACGAAGCCGACGACGATCATGACCGCCGCGCCGACCTGCACGACGTAGCGCGAGGCCACGCCGGTGAGACCGATCGCGCCGATGTTCTCCGAGTAGGAGGTCGAGCCGCCGGTGCCCATGACCCCCGAAAAGACGTTCATCAGCCCCTCCATGCCGATCCCGTGGTTGATGCGTTTCTCGCTCGGCGCGCCCGAGCCGGTGAGGCGCGCGACCGCCTGATAGTCCCCGAAGCTCTCGATCACCGAGGCGAGCACTCCGGCTATCATCCCGATCACGAGCGCGAACTCGACCCTCGGAACCCCCCACTGGAAGGGATAGATCGGCATCAGCGGCGGGGCCGCTGCGACCTGACCCAGCGCGACGTAGCCCGGTGAGTCGGGGGAGTAGAAACCCGTCACCGAGAGGACCGCGGCGAGCACCCAGACGATCGCGACCCCGAGGATGACGGGGAACAGTTGGAACGCGCGGTTCTTCGACTTGAGGTACTGGGAGAAGAGGACGATCAGGCCGACCGTGAGGCCCAGAAGCAGCCAGTCCTGGTTCGCGGCGGTGATCTGGTCGGCGTCGAACAGCGCGAGCCCGATCAGGGCGATCGTGGGGGCGATGACGACGGGCGAGAGGAAGCGCCGGAGCCGACCGATGAGGCCGAGATAGCCGACGGCTATCTGGACGCCAGCGGCGACGATGATCGCCCCCTGGAGGTAGAGGAGGTCGGTCTGCCAGTTCGGCTCGCCGGGGATCGCGCCGACGACGGCGATGATCGCGAGCGCGGGCGCGAGCATCGAGAACGGCGCGCCCTGGACGATCGGATAGCGGTTGCCGAGGGTGGTCTGGGCGAGCGTCGCGATCCCCGAAACGACGAAGAACGTGCCCACGAACCGGGCGGTGACGTCGGGGGGCATCCCCATCGCGCCCGCGAGGATCAGCGGGACGGCGATGTTCGCGCCGACCATCGTGAGGTAGTGTTGTAGCCCCAACAGCACGGATTCGAAAAGCGGCGGTCTGTCCTCGATACCGTACTCGACGAAGCTGGCCCGGTCCTCACCCATTGTCCAAACTGCCTGTCGGTGGTCGGCGGGGGCTCAAATGCCTGCTGATTTGTCCGTGGACCGACGGCCAACACTTACAACGGGGGACGACGAACGGGAAAGCATGACCCAGGTCGACCTCGACGAGGAGACGATCGAACGGCTCGACGGGCTGCGCGAGGAGGAGGAGTCCTACGAGGAGCTCATCAACGAGCTGATCAACATCTACGAGACCAGCGAGATGACGCTCCACCACGCCGGCGAGGAGCTCTAGTCGGTCGCGGTCCGACAGGTCGACTCCCACTTCCCCTGTTCTTCGAGGCGCTCCTGTAGGCGGTCGGCGTACTCGGCGACGAGCGATTCGGCCGCCTGCCGGTCCTCGTCGCTCGCGCCGCTACCCCCGCCCCCGAGACCGAGGGCGCCCTTGATCGAGTCGAGGATGCCGCCGGAGGGGTCGCTCCCCGTAGAGCCGCCGGCCCCGCCCGCCGCCTGGACCTGGGCGTCGATCTTCTCGAGTTCGGGCATGATCTGGGGGAGCTTCTCGGTGTTCGCGACGATCTCGGCGCTCTCGGGCTCCTCGGCGCCGTGGATCTCGAACTCCGTCGCCGTCATGATCAGCCCCCACTGCTGGCTCGAGAAACGCGACTCGTTGACCCGCTCGGTGAACTCCCGGTCGACGGCCATCCGGTCGCCGACGATCCGGTCCATCCACTGTCGATCGCTCATACCCGTCATTCGATCAGGCGATAAAAGAAGGTTCCCGCTCGGCTCCGGCTTAGAACGCGCCGCCTTCGGCGCTGATCTCGGCGTGCAGGTCGTCGCGCAGCGCGGCGTGGACGTGACAGATGCCCTCCGCGCGATCGACGATCTCGTCGAGCTCGTCGTCGTCGAGGTCCTCCTCGACGTAGATCTCGAAGCGGACCGTCGAGAGGTCGTCGTCGTCGTCGAGGTCGGCCTCGGCGTCGATCTGGAGCTTGCCCAGGTCGTCGTGGTCGCGCTGCTGGCCGGCGACGCGGAACGCCGGCAGGAAACACGACGCGTAGTCCGCGACGAGTACCTGGTTGGGGTTTGGCCCCTCCTCGTCGGTGGCGTCGATGGTGAGTTCGAAGTCGCCGACCTGGCTGTTGGTTACGAAGCCCTGCTCGCTGACGCTGGTGGTCTCGATATCGGTCATTGCGTTCTATGAATCCGGCGCGAGCGCCCTAAAGGTGGTGTTAGCAGGTGAAGGGGACCGGTACCGACACGACGGATTTGGCGGGAGCTATCCCGACAGCTCGAAGGACTCGTCACCCGCGAGGACGTGGACCTCGGCGTCGCTGCCGGTCGCCTCGACCTCGCTTTCGAACTCCTCGGTGTCGATCTCGATGGGCGGGAAGGTGTCGTAGTGCATCGGGAAGGCGTGGTCGACGTCGAGCCAGTCGACGGCGATCGCGGCCTGCCACGGCCCCATCGTAAAGTGGTCGCCAGCCGGCAGTGCGGCGGCGTCGGGCTCGAGATACGGGCCGATGATCTCGCGCATCTCGGTCATCAGCGCGGTGTCGCCCGCGTGGTAGAACGCGGTCGACTCCTCGTCCTCGACCTGGGTGGGCTCGGTGTCGCTGATCACGAACCCGGCCGGCGGGCCCGCCGAGTACTCGTAGTCGGTGTCGATCCCGTTGGTGTGGTCGGCGCGACACATCGTCACGTAGGCGTCGCCGCACTCGACGGTGCCGCCCATGTTCATCCCCATGCCGCCGACCGCGTCCGAAAAGCCCAGCTCCTCCTGGGCGTAGGCTGCGAGCTCCGGGACGGCGACGAGGGTCGCGTCGCTGAACTCGCCCGCGTGGCCGATGTGGTCGGCGTGGGCGTGGGTGAGCAGGACGTAGTCGGGCGAGTCCACGTCGCCCGGTTCGAGGTCGGTCTTCGGGTTGTCGAAGAACGGGTCGATCAGCAGGTCGGTCTCGCCGACGGTGACGTACCACGTCGAGTGGCCGTGCCAGGTGAGTTCCATACGGGTGGGACATCGGCCGAGGACTCCATAAAAGGTACCGCCGGCTCCGATCCCTGATACGAACTGCCGCGGGACGAAGCCTTTTGACCTCCCGGTCTGAGACCCATCCATGCACCGCGTACGCTTCCGCGATCCCGCCGGCTCGGTCCGGCAGGGCGAGTACTCGGACGGGGAGGTCAGCTTCGGCGACGAGAGCTACGACGCCGAGGAAGTCGATCTCCTCGCGCCGTGTGAGCCGACCAAGATCGTCTGCATCGGCCGCAACTACGCCGCCCACGCCGAGGAGCGCGACGAGGAGGTCCCCGATCGTCCCCTCCTGTTTCTCAAACCGCCCAACGCCGTCGCGGGCCACGGCGACACCGTGGGGCTGCCCGCCGACCGGTACGTCGAGCACGAGGCCGAGCTCGCGGTCGTGATCGGCGAGCAGTGTCGCCACGTGGACGAGGCCGACGCGGAGGACGTGATCGCGGGCTACACCTGCTTCGATGACCTCTCGAACCGCGACGACCAGGACGAGGAGCAGAACTGGGTCCGCGGGAAGGCCTTCGACAACGCCGCGCCGATTGGTCCCGTGCTCGCGACGCCCGACGAGGTCCCGGACGACGCGCGGATCCAGCTGCGAGTCGACGGCGAGACCCGCCAGGACTCCACCCTCGATCACCTGATCTTCTCGATCCCGGAGCTGATCGCGGAGATCACCCAGTACATGACCCTCGAATCGGGCGACGTGATCGCCACCGGAACTCCGGAAGGTGTCGGGCCGGTCGAGGACGGGAACACGGTCGAGGTCGAGATCGAGGGGATCGGCACCCTCGAACACGACGTGCGCCAGTAGCGCGCCGGGAGCCGTAGAACCGCCGAGGATTTTCTCAGTCCATAACGGATAGAACCAAACGAACAGGAGGTTTCCCGGTCGCGCCCGACGTGGTAGCCGGAGCCATGTCACGCAACACCGACGACGACCGACGGACCGTACTGAAGCTCGCCGGGCTGACCGCGGGCGGGGTAGCGGGCGTCGCGGGCCTCGGGGGGATCGGGGCCGCGGACGAAGGCGACGAAAGCGAGGAGGACGGGCTCGTGACCGTCGAGGGCGGCGAGACGGTGGCGGGGACCGTCGAACGGATCGAGGCCGCGATCGAGGAGGAGCCCCCGGAGCTGATCACGACGTTCGATCACGCGGCGAACGCCGAGTCGGTCCGCGAGGAGCTCCGAGAGACGACGCTGATCCTCTTCGGCACGCCGGAGGTCGGAACCCCGATCATGCGGGAGAACCAGGCCGCGGGGATCGACCTCCCCCAGAAGCTGCTGGTCTGGTGTGACGAGGAGGGGCAGGTGCAGATCACCTACAACGATCCCGAGTGGAACCTCGTCGAGCGCCACGGCGTCTCGCGCTCCGAGGAGATCGAGGCGATGAGCGAGGCGCTCGCGAACTTCGCGGCGGCCGGCGCCGGCGAGGGGGCGGAGTAGCGGAGGAAGCTCAGACGAGCTCGCGGTACCATCTCTCGCGCTCCGCGCGCTCGACCTCGAAGCCCTTCGCCGCGAACCCGCTGGTCGCCTCGCAGCGCGCGTCCTCGGTGTGTTTCCGCGGGAGCTTCAGGTCGTGGCTGGTCCGTCGGGGGCCGTCCTTGTACTCGATCCGGAGGGTGTCGTCGCCGACCCGCGAGACCGACTCGACGTCGCTACAGCGGATCTCGGCGGGAGCGAGGAGCCAGCGCCGCAGCCAGACCGAGAGCTGCCAGACGAGCGCACCGAGAACGAAAATGCCGCCGATCACCGCCCACAGCGCCCCGTCGGAGGCCCGCGAGAACGTTCCGGGGAGCGTCGAGACGGTCCCGAGGAGCGTGAAGGCCACCAGTGCCGGCTTGCCGAGGGCACCGAGGTCTGCCTCGCGGATCCCCTCGATCGTCCGTCGAACGTGCCAGATGGGGCCCTCGTCGAGGTGGATCGAGCCCTGCTCGATCCGGCACTCCCCGTGGCGCGTCTCGAACGACTGGGGCTCGTAGGAAGGCGTGCGACGGCGACCCATACAGCATGAACTCGTGTATCTGACATAAAACTCACGGCGTCGGGAGCGGGGCCCAGGGCGTGTGGCCACGCTTAATATACCCGCCCCACTTGGGGCGACCATGCAACCACGGGACCTCTCCTCGCACGTCGCCTACGAGGCCGGACGGGGGGTCGAGGAGGTCGCCCGCGAACTGGGGCTCGACCCCGGCTCGCTCGTGAAGCTGGCCTCCAACGAGAACCCGCTCGGGCCGAGCCCGGCCGCGGTCGAGGCGATCCGCGAGCACGCCGACCGGATCCACTCCTACCCGAAGGCCTCCCACGCCGACCTCACCGCGGAGCTCGCCGACCGCTGGGGACTCTCCACGAGCCAGGTCTGGCTCGCGGCCGGCGGCGACGGCGCGCTCGACTACCTCGCGCGGGCGACCCTGGAGCCGGGCGACCGGGTGCTCGTTCCGGAGCCGGGCTTCGCCTACTACGGGATGAGCGCCCGGTACCACCACGGCGGGGTGGCGACCTACCCCGTCTCGAAGGCCGAGGGGTTCGAACAGACCGCCGAGAAGGTGCTGGCCGACTACGACGGCGACCGGATCGTCTACCTCACCAGCCCGCACAACCCCACGGGTTCGGAGATCGACCTCGCGGAGGTCGAGGAGCTGGCCGAGCGCACCGACGAGGAGACCCTGATCGTCGTCGACGAGGCCTACGGCGAGTTCTCCGACGGCCCGAGCGCGGTCGATCTGGTCGATGGACGCGACGACGTGGCCGTCCTGCGGACCTTCTCGAAGGCCTACGGGCTCGCCGGCGTCCGGTTGGGCTACGCGCTGGTTCCCGAGGCGTGGGCCGACGCATACGCGCGGGTGAACACGCCCTTCGCCGCGAGCGAGATCGCCTGTCGGGCCGGGCTGGCCGCCCTCGGCGACGCCGAACACGTCGAGCGCTCCGTCGCGGTCGCCCGCGACTCCCGGCAGTTCATGTACGAACGCCTCGACGCTCGGACCTGGGAGAGCGCGGGCAACTTCGTGCTCGCGGAGGTCGGCGACGCGAGTGGGGTCGCAGAGCAGCTTCAGGAACGGGGGGTGATCGTCCGGGACTGTACGAGCTTCGGGCTGCCCGAGTGCATCCGGATCACCTGTGGCACCGACGAGGAGACCCGCAAGGCGGTCACCGAGTGCAACGAGCTGCTCCGGGAGACGGTATGAGGGTCGTCGTCACCGGCACCCCCGGAACGGGCAAGACCAGCGCCACGGAACCCCTCACGGACCACGACGTCCTGCACCTCAACGAGGTCGTCGAACGCGAGGGGCTGTACACCGAACGCGACGAAGAGCGCGACAGCCTCGTCGTCGACATGGACGCCCTCGGCGAGTACGTCGACGATCGGGAGGGGATCGTCGAGTCACACCTCGCCCACCACCTCCCGGCCGACCGGGTCGTCGTTCTGCGGTGTGCGCCCGACGAGCTCGAACGGCGGCTTCGCGAGCGCGGGGAGAGCGAGCCGAAGGCGAGCGAGAACAACGGGTCGACGAAGTCGCCCCAAGCCCTCGCTCGCTACGCTCGCGAGAACGCCGAAAGCGAGGCGCTCGACCTGATCCTCTCGGAGGCGGTGGCCGAACACGGCCTCGAGAGCGTCTACGAGATCGACACCACCGACCGTTCGCCCGAGGAAGTGGCCGAGGAGATCGAGCGCGTGATCGACGGGGAACGCGAGCCCAGCGCCGGGGAGGTGGAGTTCTCGTGACCCTCGATCAGTATCGCTCGCTCGCCGACCGGACCCTCGAGCCGTTCGTCGAGGGCGCCGACAGAGCGGGCATGACGCCGAACGGCGTGAGCGTCCTCGCGTTCGCGGTCGCGGGGTTCGCGGCCGGGGCGTTCTACGTCGCCGGGGCGAACCCGGGCTGGTATCTCGTCGGCGCGCTGCTCGTCCTGTTGAACGGGGCGCTCGACCTGCTCGACGGGGCTCTCGCGCGACGTCAGAACGTCGCCTCGACGGCGGGCGACCTGCTCGACCACGTCCTCGACCGGTACGCGGACATCCTCATCATCGCCGGGCTCGCGGCGGGGATCGGCGAGTACGCGGTCGGCTTCCTCGCGGTGACGGGCGTGTTGATGACCTCCTATCTCGGCACCCAGGCCCAGGCCGTCGGCCTCGACCGCGTCTACGGGGGGATGCTCGGACGGGCGGATCGACTGGTGCTGGTGGGGGTCGTCGCGGTGCTGACCGCCCTCTATCCGGCTGCGATCCTCGGGCTGACGCTCGTGGGCTGGCTGCTCGTGCTGTTCGCGGTCGTCGGCCACATCACCGCCCTCCAGCGGTTCTATCACGCGATGGGCGCCCTTGGGTGAGCGTGGCGCACCATTTATACACCCCCGCCGGTAAGGGCGGGTATGGTTCAGTGTGAGATGTGTGGCACCGATACCTCCACACCGACGACGATCAAGATCGAGGGCGCTGAACTCGACGTCTGCGATTCCTGTTCGGAGTTCGGGACGGAGGTCCGCACGCAGGACGCCTCGTCGGGCTCCACGAAGTACTCGACGTCCTCCTCGTCGGGCACGTCGGACTCGGGCGGCGACAGCGGGTCGGGGTCGTCGGGCTCCTCGGGCGGGTCCAGCCGCCGTCGGAGCGACATGTTCGACGAGATGGAGGAGATCGCCTCCGACTACGACCAGCGCATCCGCCAGGCCCGCGAGTCGGCCGGCCTGAGCCAGGAGGATCTGGCGGGCGAGCTCAACGAGAAGGCCAGCCTGATCCGCAAGCTCGAGCGCGGCGACATGCTGCCCAGCGACTCGGTCCAGACGAAGCTCGAGCGCAAGCTCGACATCACCCTCTCGGAGGGCGTCAGCGACGACGACACCGAGTGGGAGGGTGGTTCTTCTACAGGGAGCTACACGCTGGGCGACGTCGTCACCCGCAAGGACTCCTGATCGCTGATCGGGAAGACTCTTTAGCCGCCCCGCCCGAGGGCGAGCCATGTTCGTTCTGGTCAACTGCAAGGCCTACCCGTGTGACCCCGTCGAGATCGCAGAGGCAGCCCACGAAGTGAGCGAGAGCTCGGGGGTTCGCATCGCCGTCGCACCCCAGACCGCCCGACTGGAGTCGGTCGCCAAGACGGGCGTCGAGACGTGGGCCCAGCACACCGACGGCAACGAGACCGGCAGTCACACCGGCAGCGCGCTCGCCGAGTCGCTCGCGGAGGCGGGCGCGACGGGCACGATGATCAACCACTCGGAGAAGCGCCTGAAGCTCGCCGATATCGACGCCGGGATCGGGGCCGCCGAACGGGCCGGCCTCGAAACCGTCGTCTGTGCCAACAATCCCGAACAGGTGAAGGCCGTCGCCGCGCTCGGCCCCGACGCCGTCGCGGTCGAGCCGCCCGAGCTCATCGGCTCCGGTACTCCCGTCAGCCAGGCCGATCCCGACATCGTCACCGACGCGGTCGCGGCCGCAGAAGCCGTCGACGAGTCGGTGGAAGTGCTCTGTGGCGCCGGCATCAGCACCGGCGAGGACCTGGCCGCCGCCGAGGAGCTGGGTGCCAAGGGTGTGCTGCTCGCGAGCGGCGTCGCGAAGGCCGACGACCCGCGGGCGGCGCTCGAGGACCTGGTCGAGCCGCTGTAGACGGATACAGTTCTACGGATCGCCGTTCAGTGCGGCGGACGGCGCGAACGGGGTCGCCGAACGTGACGACCCCGTTCGCGGGGCGGGGAAGGCGTCCTTGGCGAGCGATTCCGATCGGAATCGCACGTTGGCGGGCCTGGCGGTCTCAAAAATCGCGAAGCGATTTTGCTGGCACACGAGAAACGCGGAGCGTTTCTCGGGACCGAGTGAGGGCTTTCGTTTAGACGTAGGCGCGGACGTCCCGCGTGATGTCGTCGACGTCGTACTCGTCCTCCTCCTTCTCGAAGACGACCTCCCCGTCGACCCGGACCTCGAAGATCCCGTGGTCGCCGGTGATCAGGGTCAGCTCGTCGATCTCCTCGCCGAAGTTCGTGAGCAGGGCGTGCTGGACGGCCTCGGCGCGTTCGAGGAAGCCACACGGAACGCAGTACTCGATCTCGACGGTGGTCATACACGGCGGTAGGGACGGCTCGCTGATAAACCCTCACTCGAACTGCGAGAGGGAGGCCTGCCCGGAGCCCTCGGCGCGGTCGGTGCTCGACTCCGCCTCGGGCCCGTCCTCCTCGCCCTCGGAACTGGACCCGTCGACGACGTCCTCGCTCCCGGCCCAGCCGTCGAGGCTGGCCTGGGCCGCCGAGCCGAACTCGAGGTTCGAGACGCGCACGCCGACCTTCCGCACCCGCTCGCCCTCGAACTCGGAGAGCAGCTCGCGGACGACCCGCCCGACGAGCTCGGGGTCGTCCACCGGCCCGGGAAGCGACCGGGCGCGCGTGTTCACGTCGAACGGCGGGGTGACGACCTTGATTCCGATGGTACGGTAGAGCGCGTCCTTCCGGATGGCCCGCTCGGAGACGGCCGCCGCGAGCGTCAGGGCCCGCTCCTCGACCGCCCCGAGGTCGCCGGTCGGATCGGCGAACGCCGACTCGCGCGAGAGACTCTTCGGTCTCCCCTTCGGGGTCACCACCCGGTCGTCCACCCCACGGGCCCGGTCGTAGAGGTCCGCGCCGCGCTCGCCGAACTCCGAGACCAGGGCGTGGCGCTCGGCGCCCGCGAGGTGGCCCGCGGTTTCGATCCCACGATCGCGAAGGGTGCGGGCGGTGACGGGACCCACACCGTGGAGGTCCTCGACGGGGACGGGCGCGAGGAACTCCCGGACCGCCTCGGGCTCGACGACGACCAGCCCGTCGGGCTTCTCGGCGTCGCTCGCGATCTTCGCGGTGCTCATGTTCGGGGCGACTCCGATGCTCGCGACCACGCCGACCTCGCGCTCGATCCGGTCCTTGATCCCGCGGGCGAAGTCCTCGGCCTCGTCCCAGGTCGTTTCCTCGGTGACGTCGAGGTACGCCTCGTCGATGCTGACCTCGCGGACGGTGCCCGCGTGGGCGTGGAGGATCTCCCGGACCTCCTCGCTGACCGACTCGTAGAAGGCCATGTCGACGGGCCGGTAGAACCCCGCCGCCTCGACGTCGAGATCGGGGTCGGTCGCGGCGACCCGTTTCCGGGGGAGGCGTTCGAGCGCCTCGGTGATCGCCTGGGCGCTCTCGACGCCGAACGCGCGGGCCTCGTAGCTCGCGGTCGCGACGGCGCCGACCGTCTCGCCGGGCTCGTAGCCCATGCCAACGACCAGCGGCTCGCCCCGGAGCGCGGGCTCGCGGAGGCGCTCGCAGGACGCGTAGAAGCAGTCCATGTCGGCGTGGGCGACGATCCGGTCCTCCGACTCGACGCCGGGCAGCCGCGCTCCCATCATGGGTACTGCGGGGCGGGCGGTGTTAAGCGCCGCGGCTACGGTGTGGTCGTGATCGCCCGGTACCGGACGAGTGGGGCCGATAAAACGCGGGTATGCCGGAAGCGAGCGCGTGCGTCAGGCGGGCGGGCGCCGGGAGCGCCAGCCACCCGCGGCGACGCCGATCAACACGAGCGCGAAGAACGCGACGGCGAGCCACTGCCCCGTCTGCGTCGCGAGGAAGTCGGCCACCATGCCGAGCAGGTCGAGACCGAACGCCTGCCCGAGCGCGAACAACAACAGGACGGTGCCCAGAACGACGAGCCCCATCCTGACGATCCCGCGTGCGAAGAACGCGGTCGCGCTCCCCTCCGCGGGCGGTTCGTCGCGCTGTGCGTCGTCCGTGCCGGATCGCTGCTGTTCCGACATACCCGAACATGTCGATTTGGACAGGTAAGGTTATGGAGGTGTTAATCGGAGGTATCGTCGTCGGGGCGAGCAGGAGCACGTTCTGGGGAGTCGGGGTCGTCCGGATCGGCACCTCGTGTATATCATTCTGTTGATTGGACATGTATTAAATCTATTGATATGTGTGGTGAGGATCGTTCCTCCCTCCCGAGAGGTTCGGTCCCGGCCGTCGCGGAGTCCACCAGCACCGTTCGTCGTTCGGCGTCGAGCGCGGATCGGTCAGAGGGCTGTTTCGGGCCGGTACGAGCCGGTATCGTCGGCAGATCCTCTCGTTCGGGTCGGTCCCCGAACGGCAGGTGCCGGGTGAACGTTAAAACCTATCAGTACCGTTAACCTACGTGGCCCTACCGAGAGATGTGTGCTGATCTCGCCACGACGGGTGGCGTCCCCGTGACGCTCCGGCCCGATCCGGTCCCCGAGATCCAACAG
This sequence comes from Halalkalicoccus tibetensis, assembly GCF_037996645.1. Lineage (NCBI taxonomy): Archaea > Methanobacteriati > Methanobacteriota > Halobacteria > Halobacteriales > Halalkalicoccaceae > Halalkalicoccus > Halalkalicoccus tibetensis. The sequence continues at coordinate 816,644 of NZ_JBBMXV010000001.1, read as the reverse complement.
GCGTATCTGAACACACCGGGAGCGCAGCTGTTCGCGACGATGCTTCTGGTCGCGCTGGTCGTCCTCTCGCTCAAGTCCGGACGTCGGTTGGAGGCTCGTCTGATGGATCGCTACGGCCGGCATATCGGCGAGGTCGGCCGGATCGTGTGGCTGCTGTTCGTCATCGCGGCGGGCGTGTACGCGTTCAGCGTCATCTGGCAGGTCACGTTCTTCCTCGAGGTGATCGTCGATGCGGTCGTGATCGATCGTTGGACGGTCATCCAGCAGCTCGTGACCGTCGCGGTGGTGCTGATCGCGTACCTCCTGATACGGTTCGTCAACCGGTCGATCGACAAGCTCCAGCAGACCTCCTCGGTAACCAGACATCAGAGCGAGGTCGCCTACCACGTCGCCGACGTCGGGATCGCCCTCGCCGCCGGGACCGTGATCCTCACCGTCTGGGGGGTCGACCTGACGAACATCTTCATCGGCGCGGGCGCGATCACCGCCATCGTCGGTTTGGCGGCCCGCGAGACGCTCGCGGCGATGCTCGCCGGGTTCGTCCTGCTGTTCTCGCGTCCCTTCCGTGTCGGCGACTGGATCCAGATCAAGGACCACTCGGGGATCGTCAAGGACGTGACGATCTTCAACACGAAGATCCAGACTTTCAGCGACGAGCACGTCCTGGTGCCCAACGACATCATCACCGAGAGCGACCTCACGAACCTCTCGCGGAACAACCAGCTCCGCGTCGAGATCGAGGTCGGCATCGACTACGACACCGACGTCAACCGCGCCCGTCGGGTCGCCGTCGAGGCGGTCGAGGGGCTCGATTCCATCAAGTCCTCGCCCGACCCGGAGGTGGTCGCAAAGCGTTTCGCCGACTCGTCGATCCTGCTCGAGCTGCGGGTCTGGATCGGCGATCCGACCAGGCGCCGCGAGTGGGATGCCCGGACCGACGCGATCGAGGCGATCAAGGAGGCGTTCGACCGCGAGGGGATCACCATCCCCTACCCACAGCGCGTCCAGTCCGCCCGCGGCGAGGGGTTCCCGATCGACGGCGACGGGCCACGGGAGCAGCCGCCCGAGGTCGAGAACGATTGATACCACGCGGTTATATAGCCGGAACCGAAAGCGGGCGTGATGAGCGACGGCAGTCGGGTACGTGAATACGCGGGACGGATGGGGCCGACGTGGCTCGCGGGCGCGGTCGCCGCGGGACCGGCGACGATGGCAAGCCTGCTGACCGCGGGGGCGGGCTACGGCTACACGCTACTGTGGGTCGTGGTCCTGGCGGCCCTGTTGGGCGCGCTCGGCCAGTATCTCGCCGCCCGGCTCGGCTACCTCACCGAGGAGGGGCTCGTCTCGGTCGTCGAGACCCGTCTCGGCGAGGGCTGGGCGTGGGTGCTCGTGATCGACGTGGTGCTCGCGGCGGGGCTCGCCCAGCTGGTGATCATGCAGACTGCCGCGAACGTGAGCGAGCTGCTGACCGGCATCGACGCGCGTCTCTGGGCGGTCGTCTGGGCCGTCGTGCTCGCGGTCGGGCTCGCGAGCGGCGGCTATCGCTTCGCCGAGCTGGGCGCGAAGCTGCTCGTCTCGCTGGTCGTGTTAGTGTTCGTCGCGACGGCCGTCGTCGTCCCGATCGATCCGACCGCGGCCGCCGGCGGGCTCGCCCCGCGGATCCCCGAGGGCCTGTCGGGCGCGCTGGTCGCCGCCGGCGTCCTCGGGGGTGCCGTCCACGTCACCCTGCTGGTGATGCAGAGCTACACGATGCGCGCGCGGGGCTGGGGGCGCGAGGAACGCGGGCTCGTCCGCTTCGACATCGCCAGTTCGATGCTCGTCGCCTTCGGGATCTACGGCCTCGCGATCTTCCTCGTCGCCGCGAGCGTGCTCCACACGCCGGGGGTCGACGCCGAGACGATCACCGAGATCGGCGCCGCCCAGGCGCTCGCGCCGACCGTCGGCGAGTACGCGACCTGGCTGTTCCTGCTTGGCCTGCTCGGGGCCGCGCTCTCGACGCTCGGGGGCAACACCGTCGTTCCCCCCTACGCCGTCGCCGACAAGCTCGGCTGGGAGGGGTCGATCGAGGACCCGCGTTATCGCGCGCTGGTGGTCTGTGTCGCGCTGGCCTCCGCGGGCGGGGCCTTCCTCGAGGGCTCCTTCTTCTCGCTTCTGGTGCTCGTCCTCGCGTTCGGGCTCGTCGGGACGCCCTTCGCGATCGTGCTCGTGCTCTACCTGCTGAACGACCCCGCGGTGGTCGACGAAACCCTTTCCGTGCCCGTGAACCTCGCCGGACTGGCGCTGCTCGGCGTCGCGGTCGTCACCGCGGGCACGTTCGTCCGCGAACAGGCCGCCGCGATCACCGACCCCTTCTCGGCGTTCGCCGTCCTCTTCGCCGCCGGGATGGGGCTCGCGACCGCGCTGTTGCTCCTCCGGTTCGCCCGGGTCGCGTGGCAGTCCGCTCCGGCGGAGACATGAGCCCGCCTCTCCCGACGGCGGGCCGGCTCCTGATCACCGGCCCCTCGAACGCCGGCAAGACCCGACTGACCGCGCGAGCACTCGAACGATGGGTCCTGGAGAACGGGGCCGAGGGCGTGGCGGTCCTCGAGTTCGCCCCCGAGATCGAACGCGACGGGGTCCTGCTCGGCGGGCGCCTGTCGCGTTTCACCGGCCTCCCGGAGGAGGCGTGGGTCGGCACGCTTGACGCGAACGCCCCGCGGGCCGAGGGCGAGACGGAGGAGGAGGCACACGAACTCGCCCGGAAGAACGCCCGCGGGGGGATGGAACTCATCGAGTCGATGCCCTCCGCGAGAGCGGTGTTCGTCAACGACGCGACGATCCCCTTCCAACACGCCGGCGACGTAGAGGCGTTGCTCGCCGCCTGCGAGGGCGCCGAACTCGTCGTGATGAACGCCTTCGCGGGCGACGAACTGGGGTCCGACGACCCGATCTCGCGCCGGGAGTGCGATTCGAGACGGCAATTGGAGGCGTGGGCCGACACCCACGAGCGGCTCGCGGACGAGGACTAGTGGAGTGCGCGAGCGCGGGCAACACGCCCACCGTCCGTTCGAGCGGCGCGAGAGTGATCTCGCTGACGAACGGGACGGAGAAGAGCAGGCCGAAGACGAGCGGGAGACGGACAGAAACCGCGAACGACCAGCACGCATATACGGGGGGGACCGCCTCGGAGCGGACGATGGCAGTGCTATCGGCACTTCGCACCCACCTTCCTGGTCTGGTCCTCTGGATCGTTTTCGCCTACCTCGCCATCGTGTTCTTCGAGGCGATCCTCTGGGAACGGGCTCCGGTGGCTGTCGTACGTTCCGGGCGCCATCGGCTGTGGGATCGGGCTGTACGTCGCTCAGCGGGGAGTGGCGCTCCCGCACGACCGGTGAACTAGCCGTATAGAGTTCCGTTCCTCAAACGAAACGCCGTGTGTCCGTCACTCGAGATCAGGATCAGTCGGTAACCGGACGATCGAAAGCCAGTACTGTTCGGTCGAGAGGATCGTGTCGATGAACTCCCCGGGATCGACCGGCTTCGTGAGGTAGGCGTTCGCAGCGAGTTCGTACGATCTGACGACGTCCTCCTGGGCTTTCGACCCCGTGAGAACGATGACGGGAATCTCCTTCCGGTCCGGGTCGGCGCGGAGCTCCTCGAGCACCTCGTCGCCGGTCTTGCGTGGCAGGTCGAGATCCAACAGGACGAAATCCGGACGAGGGGCGTCGGCGTACTCGTTTCGTTGAAACAGGAAGTCGAGCGCTTCGACGCCGTCGCCGACGACGTGGAGCGTGTTCGCGATCCGTCCCTCCTTGAACGCTTCCTTCGTGAGCTTGACGTCACCGTAATTGTCCTCGACAAGCAGGATATCCGCCGGCTCGAACGCCTCTCCGTTACGCATCGTGATCCCCCTCGGGCGCCGCCGGCAACGTGAACGAAAACGCCGACCCCTCGCCGAGTTCGGAGTCGACCCAGATCTCGCCGCCGTGGCGCTCGACGATCTGCTCGCAGAGCGCAAGCCCGATGCCCGATCCAGTGTGGTCGGTCCCGTTGGGGCCCCGCTGAAACAGCTCGAAGACGGAGTCGGCGTCGACGGGATCGATGCCGATCCCCTCGTCGCGAACGGTGATGATCCACATCGGTCCGTCCGGCTCGGCGGAAACGTGGATCTGTGGCGGCCCTGAACCGCTGTACTCGATCGCGTTTTTCAGCAGATTCTGGAACACCTGCTGGAGCTGATCTTTCTCACCCTCGACGATGGGAAGCGGTTCCGCCGCGATCTCGGTATCGGTGTCCTCGATTTTCATCCGGAGATCGTTTCGCACGTTCGCCAGCACCTCCTCGAGGTCGACCGGCTCGAACCCCTCGTCGCTCGACGCCACTCGCGAGTACCGCAGCAGGCCGTCGACCATCGCGGTCATTCGGTCGGCGCTGTCGACCACGATCTCGAGATACTCCCGGCCCTCCTCGTCGAGCTTGTCGTCGGATCGGCGCTCGAGGAGCCGCAGGTAGCTCGAGATCATCCGCAGCGGCTCTTGCAGGTCGTGGGAGGCCGCGTAGGCGAACTGTTCGAGACGCTCGTTGGACGTTTGTAGTTGTTCGACCGTGGTATCGAGCCGCTCTCGGGTTCGCTGTAGCTCCTTGGCCCGTGCGTTGTGAATGCCCGCACCGTAGCCGGCGACGCTGCTGAGTGCCGTGAGGATGGGGGCCACCGGGGTGGACGTAGAGATGCTGGTCCCGGGCTGGAGATGATAGAGAGCGAGGAGACCGACCATCACCCCACATCCGCCGAGACACCAGAGGGCGATGGTCGGGTAGAACTCGGGAGGGACCTCAGTCCGTGACAATCGATATCCGTTATACAGGAGGAAGAGACCGGGGCAGATCAGCAGGAGATAATTCAGCGGGGTCTGCCAGAACGGTACGTACCAGACGTTCCATACGTACGTCAGCCCGCCAGCAACGATATACACTCCCCCGAAAGCCATGATGACGCCCCTCCACACGTCGGCGGACGCGAACTGTCTCAAGGAAACCATCACCACCAACGACAAAACGTACCGCCATAAATATGCCTGAATATGTATATTTAATTTAATGTATAATACACCGCAATTACGATAGGAAGGCGCCCGGAGGCAGCTGTATGAAAGCCCTCGTTGAACGATGTGTTCTATGCGAGGCGCAAACGGAGCGGAGCCGAGCCGGGTTAGTCGTCCGATTCCGCGAGCGCGGGTTCGGCGGCGGCCGCGGCCTCGCGTTCTTCGCCCTCGAGGTACTCGTCGGCGTCGATCGCGGCCTTACAGCCCATGCCGGCGGCCGTCACGGCCTGCTGGTAGTGGTAGTCGACGACGTCGCCCGCGCCGAAGATCCCGGGGACGTCGGTTTCCGTCTGGCCGCCGCCCGTGCCGCCGTGGGTCTTCAGGTAGCCGTCGGCGTCCATCTCGACGCCCGTGTTCTCGAGGTACTCGGTGTTGGGAGTGTGGCCGATGGCGATGAAGAACGCGCCGACGTCGAGGTCGTACTCCTCGGTCTCGGGCTCGTCGAGCCTGTCCTTCGGGTGGCCTTCGGGATGGGTGGCCAGCGAGACGTGGTCGACGCCGCCGTCGGGCGTGCCGTCGATCTCGGTGACCTCGGTGTTCGTGAGGATCTCGACGTTGCCCGCCTCGACCTCCTCGCCGATGCGGTCGACCCAGTAGTCCTCCGCGCGGAACTCCTCGCGGCGATGAACCAGATAGACCTTCTCGGCGAACTTCGTGAGGAAGGTCGCCTCCTCCATGGCGGCGTCGCCGCCGCCGACGACGACCATCTCCTCGCCCCGGAAGAACGCGCCGTCACAGGTTGCACAGGTCGAGACCCCGTAGCCCATCATCTCGTCCTCGCCGGGGATTCCGAGGGTTCGGGCGCTCGCGCCGCTTGCTGCGATGACTGCGTCGGCGGTGTAGACGTCGCCGTTCTTCATGCGTACCTCGTAGGGCCGCGTCGAGTCGTCGACCTCCTCGATGACGCCGTTGATCACGTCGGCGCCGAACTGCGTCGCCTGTTCCTTCATGTTGTTGATCAGCTCCGGCCCGCCGATCCCCTCCGGGAATCCGGGGTAGTTGGCGACGTCCGTGGTGAGGGTGAGCTGGCCGCCGGGTTCGGTGCCCTCGATCACCAGCGGCTCGTTGTTCGACCGGGCGGCGTAGATCGCGGCCGTCAGGCCGGCGATCCCGCTGCCGGCGATCACGAGCCGGCGGTGGGCCTCCTCCTCGCCGGTCTCGATGCCGAGCATCTCGTCGAGCTCGCCGGTCTCCTCGAGCGCGCTGGTCTCGTCCCAGCCGCCGATCAGCTCGTCGTCGACGAACACCTCCGGGGCGGTCTTGCGACCCTCGGCGCGCTCGACCATCTCCTCGAACAGCGCCTCGTCCTCCGAGACGTTGTAGAGCTCGTAGTCGACGCCCTTCGCGTCGAAGAGGTCCTTGGCCATCTCGCAGTACGGACAGTCGGTCTTGGTGTAGATCTCGACCCGTGGCTCGTCGCTCATGGGGGACGTTACGGGCGCGCGGTATTTACCTTGCGTCCTCCGTGCAGCGTTGGCCGCTACGTCGGACGGCGTGCGAAGCCCTTAGGCGTCGCTCGGACGACCGGTGAGCCATGCCCGCCGACCTGGAGGAGAAGACCGACCGCTACGAGCGCCTGCTCGCCGAGGCGCTCGCGGCCGCGGAGCCCGCCGATACGGACGGAACGACCCACGAACGGAGCGCCGAGGAGTGTCTCGAAATGGCCGAGTCCTACCTAGCGGACGGACGGCATTTCCGCGAGCAGGGGGACGCCGTGAACGCGCTGGCATCGTTCTCTTATGGCCACGGCTGGCTCGACGCGGGTGCCCGGATCGGGGTCCTCGACGTCCCGCGCGAGGGCCACCTGTTCACCGTTTAGCCGTTCCCCACTGCTGTTCGATCCGCGACCGATGTCGGCGAACGGAAACGGCCGCGAGATACCGTCTCCGGCGGGTTCCCGGTAGTATACGTCATGATCGATCACCAAAAGTCCATGCGAAGCATTTAAGTATCTTTCGGTGTTACATAGAGTTAGGAAGCAACGAGTCCTCCGGGTTTCTTTCAAAGGGTTTCCCGCCGGAGAGCACTCTCGCGGTCATACGAGACACCAATGAGACAACGAACATTCACTGACGAGTCGGTCACGGAAACGGAGCGGGAAGAGACTGAGGAGAACGAACAGGAGTCGGAGCTCACCTGCCCCGAGTGTGGTGGCCGGCTCCAGACGGACACCGAACACGGCGAGACCGTCTGTGCGGACTGTGGGCTCGTCGTCGAGGAGAACGAGATCGACCGCGGGCCCGAATGGCGCGCGTTCGACTCCTCGGAGCGCGACGAGAAGAGCCGGGTCGGCGCCCCCACGACCAACATGATGCACGACAAGGGGCTCAGCACGAACATCGGCTGGCAGAACAAGGACGCCTACGGCAACACGCTCTCGAACCGCCAGCGCCAGAAGATGCAGCGCCTCCGCACCTGGAACGAGCGCTTCCGCACGCGCAACTCCAAGGAGCGAAACCTCAAACAGGCGCTCGGCGAGATCGACCGGATGTCCTCGGCGCTGGGGCTCCCGAAGAACGTCCGGGAGACCGCCTCGGTGATCTACCGCCGGGCGCTCGAGGACGACCTGCTGCCGGGGCGCTCGATCGAGGGCGTCGCCACCGCGAGCCTCTACGCCGCCGCGCGCCAGGCCGGCACGCCACGCAGCCTCGACGAGATCGTCCAGGTCTCGCGGATCGACCGGATGGAGCTCACCCGGACGTACCGCTACGTGGTCCGCGAGCTGGGTCTCGAGGTCCAGCCCGCCGACCCCGAGAGCTACGTCCCCCGGTTCGCCTCGGACCTCGAGCTCTCGGACGAGGCCGAACACCGCGCCCGGGAGCTGCTCTCGAACGCGAAACAGGCCGGCATCCACAGCGGGAAGTCGCCGGTGGGCCTCGCCGCGGCCGCGGTCTACGCCGCCGCGCTGCTGACCAACGAGAAGGTCACGCAGGCCGAGGTCAGCGAGGTCGCGAACATCAGCGAGGTGACCATCAGGAACCGCTACAAGGAGCTGCTTCAGGCGGACGACACGAACCCCGCTGCGGGCATCGCGAACGCCGAGCCCGCCGACTGATCGTGGAGATTTCGGGCCCGACGCCGATGACTCGGGAGGGGCGATCTTCCCCCGAGTGGTGTCAGTCCGGCTACGTGTGTCAATGAAACTCAGGATACTAATATAACCCTGCAACCGTAACCCAAGAGTGCTCATGAAAAAGCAGGAGCTCATCCACCTTCACGGCCTGCTGGCAGAGGTTTCGAACCACTACGAGCAAAACGCGGGGGAACCGGATTTCGAGGAGTACGATTCGCTGGGCGTACGACCGACGTCGATCCACAAGTCGAAGACCGACCACAAGGCCGCGGTGTTCGCGATCGCCACCGGAATCACCAGCGACATCGACACGGAGTCGCAGGAAGCAGTCACGCCGCAGGCTGACTGAACGTCGACCTTCTCCCCGATCGCTCGAACTTCGCCAGCGAAGCGGCCGCTCGGTCCGAGCACCCGGATCACGCGAGAAACGCTGTGTTCGTGGGCCGTCGCGGCGTCACTCCAGCAGGTCGTCGAACTCCGGCAGCACGTCGTCCTCCTCGTCAGTCGCGTCGTCGCTCGCGTTTTCGGTCGTCTCCCGGTCCTCGTCACCCTCGTCGTCACCGTCCTCCTCCTCGTCGTCTTCGAGGACCTCGACCGTGAGGACGTCGAGCGGGATGTTCCGCAGCCGCTGGCCGATCTCCTTGCGGGCGATCCGCGAGGCGTGTTCCTCGCGCTCGACGTTGAAGACGTCCATCTCGAGCTCGAGGGCGACGAGCGCCTCGTCGGCGACGATGAAGGCGGGTTCGAGCTCCTCGCCGCTCGGGGAGGTACGCGTTCCCATCGAGATCTCGACGTAGTTGAGGTCGGGGTTGAGCATCTCGCCCGTCTTGGAGATGGCGATCCGCACGGCTTCGTCGGGTGTAGAGACGTCGTACACCGGGACGGCAGCCTCGACGACAACGCGACAGTCCATGGTCACTGTGAACATCACGAGCCAGCGGTATGAATGTTGCCCGCGAGTCGAAACCCACAAGCGCGCCCCCTCCGACCGACGATCCATGGAACGTGGTGCGATCCCTCTCGACGCGTGTCCGGGCGGCCTCGATCTCCGATCGACGCTCGAGAGCGGCCAGTCGTACCACTGGCGCCGCGAGGACGGCCGGATGTACGAGAACGCCCCCGACGGACGCTACTACACGATCGTCGACGGGGAGTTCCTCCGGGTGCGCCAGGCCGAAGCGGCCCTCGAGTGGGAGGCGACGACCGACGCCGAACCCTACCTGCGCGAACTGCTCAGGCTCGACGACGACCTCGACGCGATCGTCGCGAACGGCCCCGACGACCCGCTCCTTCGCGAGGCGTACGCCGCCCACCGCGGGCTGCGGATCGTCGACGATCCCGCCTTCCCGTGTCTGATCTCCTTCATCTGCTCGGCCCAGATGCGGGTCTCGCGGATCCACGGGATGCAGGTAACGCTGGCCGAGCGCTTCGGCACTACCCACGAGATCGAGGGCGAGACCTACCACGCGTTCCCGACGCCCGAACAGCTCGCGGGCGCGAGCGTCGAGGAACTGCGCGAGTGCTCGCTCGGCTACCGCGCGCCCTACGTCAAGGAGACGGCGGAGATGGTCGCCGAGGGGGAGGCCCACCCGGAGGAGGCGCTCGGCATGGACTACGAGGACGCCCGCGAGAGTCTGACGCGGTTCGTCGGCGTCGGGAACAAAGTCGCCGACTGCGTCCTGCTGTTCTCGCTCGGCTACCTGGAGGCCGTCCCGCTCGACACCTGGATCCGCTCGGCGATCGAGGACCACTTCCCCGACTGCGACCGGGGCTCCTACGCCGCGACTTCGCGGGCGATCCGCGAGCGTTTGGGCGGGGAGTACGCCGGCTACGCACAGACCTACGTCTTCCACCACCTCCGGACGGCCGGGACGGCGGAGGCACCCTGAGAATGAAAGGCTATAGGCGCCGAGCCCCAATTACGGACGATGGGTTCAGCACCGAACCTCCTGAACGGCGCCCGCAGGACGGTCAAGCCGCCGATCCACCGGCTCTGTAACTGGGCGTTCGGAGGCTACGCGATGACCGACAACACCGAGGAGGAGTACGTCGGGACCATCGACCTTCCCCAGTCGGAACTCGAACAGCTGCTCGCGGCGGCGGGCTTCCGGCGGAACGTCGTCTCGTCGCTGAAGGTCCGGGTCGACGGCAACGTCTCGGACGGCTCGTGGGCCTGGCGCGAGTCCCCGCTCGCCGACTGGCAGCTGCACGTCATCCTCCACGACGTCGGCGACAGCGTCGAGGCCTACGCCCACTGGGAGTACTCGTGGTACACCCACCCGATCAAACACTACTCGGCGACCGACTGCAGCCCCGAGAAGGGCGTCGGGATGACCCGCGAGCTCCTCCGGAACTACGAGAGCGAGCGATATCCCGACGGCATCCCCTTCGAGGTCGAGTCGCTCTACTGGCGGAAACCCTGGTATCTCACCCACCTCTACAACGCGAGCGAGCGGATCAACGGCGGCGCCGAGCAGTTCGAGAAGTGGGCCAGCGGGCTCAAACGCCGGGTCAGTGCCCGGCGATCGTAGTCGGTCGTGGGAATTTTTACCGCTGGACGCACATCCGAAACCATGAGTTCGAACCGAACGCGCGCACACGTCCTCGTCTCCGGCACCGTCCAGGGGGTCTACTACCGCGCGACCACCCGCGACACCGCCCGCGAGCACGGCGTTTCGGGCTGGGTGAAGAACCTCGACGACGGCCGCGTCGAGGCGGTTTTCGAGGGGAGCGAGGAGGACGTCGAGGCGATGGTCGGCTGGTGTCACGAGGGCTCCTCGGCCGCGCAGGTCGAGGACGTCGAGGTCGAGTACGGCGAGCCCGAGGGGATCGAGGGCTTCGAGATCCGGCGGTAGCGCCGGGACCACGGGATCGAACCGGCCCGCGAGTCACTCGGGGAGCCGTTCGGCGAGCCACGGCGGCTCGTCGGTGTGGTTCCACTCGCCCCACGCGGCCTTCTCGCCCGCGTAGTACGCCCGGTAGGCCTCGACGGGGTCCTCGCGCCTGTACTCGTCGGGCATCGCCTGCGGGCGCGGGGTCGGCTCCGTCGAGGGAAACGCGATCGCCTCGGGGTCGATCCGCTCGATCACCGCCCAGCTGGCGTGATCGTCGTCGTGGCCGTAGCGCTCCGTGAACTCGGCGTTGAGCGCCGCCGTGTGCTCGCGCAGGCGCAGCCAGTTGGCCCGCGACTCGCCGGCCCATCTCGTGATCGGGTGGCCGGTGTGGGTCGACGTATAGAGGAACTCCGCCTCGTAGCCGTTCTCCCTCGCCGCCGTACAGAGCACTTGGGCGGCCTCCAGCAGCATCTTGTTCACGTGCTGGTCGCAGTGATAGCGCGCGGCGAGCCGCGGGTCCTCGTCGAGCCAGAAGACGTTCACGCCTCCCCGTTGGTCCGCGCGGAAATCAGGGTATCGCCCCGTCGTCCGCAATCTTCAACGGCCGCCCGGCCGAAGCCCGGGTATGATCACGACAGCACGGATGGGCGCGGTCGACCGCAACGCCGCGGCGCTCGGCGTCCCCCAGAAACAGCTCATGGAATCGAGCGGCAACGCCGTCGCCCGCGTCGTCCGCGAGGTGGCGAGCGAGGGCGATTCGGTCACGATCGTCGCCGGCCGGGGGAACAACGGCGGGGACGCGCTGGTCGCCGCCCGATTCCTCGACGGGTACGACCTCTCGATCCAGCTGCTGGGGCGGCCCGAAGCCATCTCGACCGACATCGCCCGCGAGAACTGGGAGGCCCTCGAGGAGGCGGGCTACCCCTGCGAAAGCGTCACCGACTCGGCCGTCCTCGAACTGGGCGAGCCCGACGTGGTCGTCGACGCCATGCTCGGGACGGGGATCAGCGGCGAGCTGCGCGAGCCCGAGGCGAGCGCGGCCCGCGCGATCAACGCCTGCGACGCGACGGTCGTCTCGGTGGACGTCCCCTCGGGGGTGGACGCCGACACGGGCGACGTGCCGGAGAGCGCCGTCGAGGCCGATCGCGTCGTCACCTTCCACGACGGGAAACTGGGACTGGCGGAGCTCGACTGCGAGGTCCGGGTCGAGGACATCGGCATCCCCGCGGCCGCCGAGCGCTACGTCGGACCGGGCGACCTCGAGCTCGGCACGCCGGCTCCCGACGCGGGGACCCGGGTGTTCGTCATCGGCGGCGGTCCCTACACGGGCGCGCCCGCCCTCTCGGCACAGGCGGCGCTTCGCGCGGGCGCGGAGCTGTCCTTTCTCGCCTGTCCCGACTCCATCGGCGACGTCCTCGCGGGCTACGCCGAGGACCTGATCGTTCAGGCCTACGACAGCGACCGACTCTCCCCCGACGAGGTCGACGACCTAATCGAAACGGCCACGAAACACGACGACGTGGTCGTGCTCGGCCCGGGTCTGGGCACCGCGGACGAGACCCTCGACGCGGCGCGAACGTTCCTCGAGGAGTTCGAGGGGCCGATGGTCGTCGACGCCGACGCGCTCTCGATCGTCCCCGAGGTCGACACCGACGCGACGCTAGTCTGTACGCCCAACCGCAAGGAGCTGGCGGGGATGGGCGGGCCCGAGCTCGACGATCTGGAGGCAGGGGCCGACGAGATCGAGGCGTTCGCCGCCGACCTCGGCCACGTGGTGATGGCGAAGGCCGAGGCCGACGTCGTCTCGGACGGCGAACGCACCCGGATCTCGACGCGGGGCACCCCCGGGATGGTCGTCGGCGGGACCGGCGACACCCTCGCGGGGATCACCGCCGCGTTCATGGGGGAGCGCGACCCGCTCGACGCCGCCGCTGCGGCCGCCTACGCGAACGGCCGGGCCGCGGAGCGTCTCGAGAAGGGGGGCGGCCTGCTGGCTTCCGACCTGCTCGACGAGCTTCCCGGCGTCATCTGGGGGGAGCGATGAGTGACCCTGACGAAGAACGCGATCTGACCCACGTCGACGAGTCGGGCGAGGCCCGGATGGTCGACGTCGGCGCGAAGCCCGACACAGCCCGCCGGGCGGTCGCCGCCGGGGAGATCCACCTAAGTGAGTCGACGATCGAGGCGATCCGCGAGAACGACACGAAGAAGGGCGACGTGCTCGCGACGGCTCGCGTGGGCGCAATTCAGGCGGTCAAACACACCTGGGAGACGATCCCGATGTGCCACCAGATCCCGATCACGAACATCGATACCGAGTTCGAGGTCGGCGAGGACCGCGTCGAACTGGAGGTCGGCGTCGAGACCACCGGGAAGACCGGCTGCGAGATGGAGGCTCTCGAAGGGGTGACGACGGGGCTGAACGTCGTCTGGGACATGGTGAAGGCCGCCGAGAAGGACGAGGAAGGTCAGTACCCGGGAACGCGGATCTCGGACGTTCGGGTCGTCGAGAAGGAGAAACGGGTACTCGAGTAGAACGACGGCGGCGCAATCCCGAATATCGACGTCCGACTCAGGCCGACTCGGGCATCGACAGCTCGCCCGCCTTCGCCCGCGAGCGCTCGATCACGTCCGGCCGGGCCGAGAACTCCACGAGGACCTGGTCGGCGTCGTAGGTCACGTCCTCGACGCGGGCGTTGTCGTGGAGCCACGAGACGACGCTCATCGTGTCCTCGGTCATCGGCAGGACGAGCCGCTCGTCCTGCAGCGGCGGCAGCTCCTCCGCGATCCGCTGTTCGAGCGCCGCGACGTTCAGCCCCTCCTTCCCGCTGACGGCGACGGGGTTCGGCGCGAGCGCCGACAGCGCCTCGCGTTTCTCCGCGAGCTCCTCGTCGCTCACGGCGTCGGTCTTGTTCAACACCGTCACGATGGGCGCCTCGTTTCGCTCGTAGAGCGTGTCGTGGCAGGTCACGAGCTTCTCGCGGATCTCCTCGACGGGCTCGTTGACGTCGACGACCAGCAACACGAGGTCCGCCCGGTAGACCTCGTCGAGCGTCGACCGGAAGGACTCGACCAGCCAGTGGGGCAGGTCGCTGATGAACCCCACCGTGTCCGTGAGTAGAACGTCCCGTTCCATGTCCGCGCGCCGGGTGGTCGTCCCCAACGTGGTGAACAGTCGGTCCTCCGATTCGGCGGTGGTGTCGAGGTCCGGGTGGAGCTCCTCGTTCTCGTCGACCGCGAGGTCCTCCGCGAGCTGTCTGAGCAGGGTCGACTTGCCGGCGTTCGTGTAGCCCGCCAGCGCCACGAGGTCGAACCCCGACTGGCGGCGCTCCTCCCTCCGCTGTTCCTCGGTCTTCGCGATCGAGGCCAGCTCCTCCTTGATCCGGCTGATCTGGGACTTGATGTCGCGCTCGCGCGACTCGTCGTACTCGCCGAGCCCCATGAACCCGGGGTGTTCCTCGCGTTTCGAGAGGCTGACCTTCGCGTCCACGCGGGGCAGCTCGTAGCGAAGCTCGGCGAGCTCGACCTGGAGTTGGGCCTTGCGGGTCTGGGCCCGCTGGCCGAAGATGTCGAGGATCAGGGTGAAGCGGTCGATCACCTCGACGTCCTCGGGCATCTCCTGGCCGATGTTGTAGATCTGGTAGGGCCCGAGCCGGTTGTCGAAAATCACGGTGTCGGCGCCCGTCCGGCGGACCAGGCGAGCCAGCTCCGTAACCTTCCCCTCGCCGATGTGGGTGGCGGCGTCCTCGGTGCGTGTCTGTGTCAGTTCGTCGAGGACGGTGTAGCCGGCCGCACGCGCCAGATCCCGGATCTCGCTCGTGTCGGCGGTGCCCTCGTCTACTCGTTTGACGATGACCGTGTTCATAGTATGAGTGTTCGTGCGGCGTACGCGGCGTGGTGGGCGATCTCGACGGTTCTGCGCTCGGCGACCGACTCGACGTACTTGAACTCGGGGCCGAACGCCGCCCCGATCACCCTGGCGGGCTCCTCGTAGAACTCGCCGCGTTCGGCGACCACGGGGCCGGCGGGCGGCTCGGGAAGCGCGCCGAGCGCGCCCTCGACGACCGAGAGCAGGTGTTCGAGCGCCGGATCGGCACGGCTGGTCGCGAAGCCGATCCCCCTGACCTCGCGGATCCGGTTCGAGCCGACGCGGGCGGCGACGGCCGCGGCGACCATGAGATACTCGCCGCGCTCCTCGTGGCGGCCGCTGATGTCGATGCCGACCACCTCAGCCGCGCCGGGCCTTCACCCCGGACCCGTCCCGTTGCCACACCATGTCGCGCGTTACGCGCCCGCCGGACTTCAATCCCGCGCCGGCAGCGTCGGGCCAACGGGAGGCGTCGAGCATCGTCGAGGGCTCAGCGCGTGCCGATCTCGTTTTCGTCCTTGATGATCCGCGTCTCGGCGGTGCCGCTCGTGTGTTCGTTCACCAGGTCGTAGAAGTCGTTCTGCATCCCCGCGGGGAACTCGAGCACCCCGACCCAGGAGCCGTCGGACTGCCACTCCTCGCGCTGGAGGTCGCCGAACTGCCTGACCTGGGCCTGCGCGCTGCCCGCGTAGTCGGCGGGGATCTGCACTGCGACGATCACCTCGTCGAAGCGGATCGGGATCACAGGCCGAAGGGCGTCGAGCGCCTCGTCGACCTGCGTCTCGACGGGCTCCATCGGGTCGATCCGGAAGTCCGTCTCCTCGAGGGCGCTCTCGATGCGCTCGGGCGGGTGGGGCGCGTTGTCCATCTGTGGGTTGACCGCGTTGCGCGCGATGCGGTTGATCAGCTGGCGCCGTTTCTGTTCCTGCATCTCGCGGCGCTGCTCGGCGGTGATCTGGATCTCCCCCCGTCGGATGACCTCGGGGATGATCTCCATCGGGTCGGTGGTGTCGAAGACGTCCTCGAGGTCGGTCTCGGCGGGGCGATCCCCACGGGAGGCGTTCTCGAAGACCTCCTCGGCGGCGATCACCTCCTCCAGGTCGCCGTCGAACTCCTCGCGCTTGATCGCGAGCGCCGCGTCCGGGTCGACGAGCACTTCGAATCGCGCACCGTGGGATTCGAGGCGTGCGGTCACCGCCTCGTCAAGCGAAATCATACCCGACGGTTCGACCCGCCGGTAAAAGAGTGTTCCCGCTGTCGATCGGTTACTCGTCCGACTCGTCGCCGGCGTCCTCCTCGTCGGCCAGCAGGTCGAACTCGTCGAGGTACTCGTCGACCTCCTCGTCGGTGACCTCGGTGAACGACTCGGTCTCGGTCGGGATCGTCGCCATCCCGATGCTCTCGGGGCGCAGCTCGCCGTCGTTGACCTCCGCGAGCGCGCGAAGCGCGAGCTCGATGCCGCCCTCGAGGTCCGCACCCTCCTCGTAGTTCTCCTCGAGGTGGTCCTCGATGTCGCCCCGATCGGCGCCCACCGCGAGCGCCTTCCACTCGTAGGGCGTCCCCGAGGGGTCGGTCTCGTAGAGGCGGGGCTCGCCGTCCTCGATGCCGCCGATGATCAGCGCGACGCCGAACGGCCGGGCACCGCCGACCTGGGTGTACTGCTGGATGTGGTCGGTGACGTCCTTCGTGAGCGTCTCGACGCCGATCGGCTCGCCGTAGCGGAGCCGGTTCACTTGCGCGTTCCGGCGCGCGAAGTCGATCAGCTGGCGGGCGTCGGCGACGTGGCCGGCGCTCGCGATGCCGATGTGGTCGTCGGCCTTATGGATCTTCTCGACGCTGGTGCGCTCCATCAGCGGCGAGCGGATGCGCTTGTCGACGGCGAGAACGACGCCGCCGGCGGTTCGGATGCCGATGCTTGCGGTGCCTCGCTTTACGGCTTCGCGGGCGTACTCGACCTGGTAGAGGCGTCCGTCCGGGGAGAAGATGGTGATCCCGCGGTCGTATGCCTGCTGTTGGTTTTGTCCCTGCATAGTATCACACTGGAGTTACATCGAAGTCCGTCGTGCCGGTGTACGCATCCCCGACCTGTACCTCGACGAGCCCGTCACGGCTGACGGCGGCCCGGTCTGCGTTCTCGAACACGACTCGGTTCTCGCCCGAAACTTCCGGTCGGCGTCCTAAATACTTTTCTTCACAGCCCTCGACGGTCCCGCTGACGCCGCGGACGTGGACGCCGACCTCCCGGCCGTCGACCTCGTCGAGACAGGCGAGCGCGGCGCGTGCCTCGCTCACCGTGTCCCGCCGGGTGCGGACGACCGCCTCGCCGACGCCCTCGTCGTGATGGAATCCGAACACGCTGAGGTCGGCGTCGGCGCTGCCCGGATCGCCGAGCAGGTTCTGACCCGCGTACCAGAGGCCGCGCTGGAACCCTCGCCGCGAGAGCTCCGCGTCGGGCCACGTCTCCAGCCCGACGGCGAGATAGCGCCACTTGGGACGCAGGTGTTTCGGGAGGTGCTTCACGCCCCGATAAAAGGACCCCGGACGGATATGTGCGGCGTTCTCGGCGACCGACGGGGGTACCGAAACCCCCTATCGCTCGCCGACCCGCTCGCCGACCAGCACCCCGACCTGGTCGTGGACCCGCCGGGCGCCCGTGACCGCGAAGCCCGCCTCGGTGAAGGCTTCGACAAGCGTGCCGACCGTGGCGGGGTCGTCGACCTCGGGGCTGTAGAAGGGCTCGGAGGGGTCAGGCTCGCCGAAGAACATCACGTCGCCGAGCACGAACCGCCGGGGTTCGAGCCCCGCGATGACCTGAATCGCCTCGCGCTTCTCCTCGTCCGAGAGGTGGTGCATCGCGAAGTTCGAGACGACGATATCTACCTCGCCAGTGTAGCCTGGCTCCCGGAAGCGCCCCTCGCCGAACTCGACGTTTTCGATCCCGCCCTCGGCGGCCTTCTCGCGCGCTCTCTCCATCATCCCCTCGCTTATGTCCCGGCCGACCACGCGCTTCGCGTCATCGGCCAGTGCCAGCGCGATCGCGCCCGTCCCACAGCCCAGATCGAGGACGACGTCCTCGGGACCCGGATCCGCGTGTTCGATTACGAGGCCCGCACAGGCCCTGTAGGCCTCGCTGTCCTGGCTCTCGTCGTAGTCGGCGGCGTGGTCGTCGAACCGGCTCGCGTGCTCCTCAACGGTCCTCTTCATACCGTCCCCTACGCACCCCCGGCTCCATGAACGACTCGGAGGCGATCTCGCGGTTGCGCTCGGCGATCCGTCCCCACTCGCGGAGTCCGTGTTCGGTCCAGTCGGCCGGAAAGCCGACCTGCTCGCCGACGGCGATCAGCTCGCGGGGCGCCCGGAGCTGGAGGTGGCTCTCCGGAGAAGCGCTCACCACGTAGGGCGCGTCGTACTGGGTGACGAGCTCGCGGAGCTTTCGCATGTCCGAGAGCGCCTGCACGCGCGGGCCGCCCGCGAGCCGGAGCACCCGCGAGAGGTCGAACTCGACGCGCACGCCGTTTCGCGCCGCGGCCTTCGCGAGCACGTGGTTGAAGTCGCCGTCGCCGGCCATCGGCCGAGTGAGGACGTCCACGCGCACCTGCTCGACCGCGAAGCGGTTCAGCTCGTTCGTCCCGCCGCGCAGCGCGAGGAGGGTGTGCTCCTCGCGGCGGTTCCCGAGGTGGCCGCTCGCGCGCTGTGGGCCGTCGACCCGGATCTCGGTGCCCCGGACGACGTCGACCCCGTAGCGCTCCGCGATCCGCTCGGCGTCGTCCTCCTCGAGGGCCGCGTCGTCCCGGACGACGATCCCCTCGAAGCCGTACTCGCTCGCGGCGTGGGCGAACCGGGCGGCCGTCGAGCGGCCCTCGGGGGCGGCGTGGATCGCCTCGTACATGCTCCCGGTTTCGGGGAGGGGTGCAATACCCGTGGCGGTTCGCGGGTTAGGGTTAACAACCTCGGCGATCTATCCCCACCCGTATGGCCCGACGCAACCCGTTCGACGACATCGAGGAGTTCTTCGACCGACTGAACAGCCAGTTCGAGGGACAGGGCGGCTTCGACCAGGAGGCCTTCGGCATGGGCGGGACGAGCCGCATGAGCATCGACCTCGCCGACCGCGACGGCGAGTTCGTCGTCACCGCGGACGCCCCCGGATTCGGCAAGGAGGAGATCGACGTCCGCGTCACCGGCCGGCGGCTCACGATCGAGGCCGAGCGCACCGAGAGCTCCGAGGACGAATCGGAGACCTACCTGCGAAGCGAGCGCCGCAGCGAGTCGCTCCACCGGACCGTCCAGCTCCCCGAGCCCGTCGAGGAGGAGGACGTCTCCGCGACCTACAAGAACGGCGTGCTGACGATCACGCTGCCGAAACAGGACCCCGAGACCGGCGGGAAGTCGATCGAGATCGAGTAGGCCGGTCGCCCCGTTTTTTCGTGGTAGCAACACACATGTGTCTCGGCAGGCATGGCTCTCCTATGCCGACCTGTTCGGGCTGTAGCGGCGATTTCACGCCCGAGGAGCTGGTGCGCCACGAGGACGGCCCGCTCCTGCTCGTTCACTGTCCGGACTGCGGGCTGTCGCTCGGGAGCTACCGCCGGCGATGACCGAAGAGGGTTCGTCCCCCACGCGGAGGTTGTGCAGGGCCAACCCCTATGGGCGCGTCGGTCGTATCGGCGAACGACCGGTTCGGCGGTGGACCGGGGGACCAGCCATGGAAAGCGTGAACCCAGCGACCGGCGAGCGGCTTGAAACGTACGACGACCACACCGAGGAGGACGTCGACCGCGCGCTCGATCGCGCCTCGGAGGCGTTCGGCGAGTGGCGCGACCGCCCCATCAACGAGCGCCAGGTGCTCCTCTCGCGGGCCGCGGAGGTGCTCCGGGAGAACCAGGAGGAGTACGCCGAGCTGATGACCGAGGAGATGGGCAAACCCATCGTGGAGGCCCGCGCGGAGGTCGAGAAATGCGCGTGGGTCTGTGACTTCTACGCCGAGCGCGCGGACGAGTTCCTCGCCGACGAGGTGCTCGGCAGCGAGCCCGAGTCCCGGTCGCTCGTCTCCTACGAGCCGCTCGGAACCGTACTAGCAGTGATGCCCTGGAACTTCCCGTTCTGGCAGGTGTTCCGCTTCGCCGCTCCCCACCTCACCGCCGGCAACGTCGGCGTGCTCAAACACGCCTCGAACGTCCCGGGCTGTGCGAAGGCCATCGAGGAGGTCTTCACGGAGGCGGGCTACCCCGAGGACGTCTTCACGACGCTGCTGGTCGGCTCGGACACCATCGACGACGTCATCCGCGACGACCGCGTGGCCGCGGTCACGCTCACGGGCAGCGAGGGTGCCGGGCGATCGGTGGGCGAGACCGCCGGCAGCGAGATCAAGAAGAGCGTCCTCGAACTGGGCGGCAGCGACCCGTTCGTCGTCCTCGAGGACGCCGACGTCGAGGCCGCCGCGGCGACGGGCGTCCAGGCCCGCACGATCAACTCGGGGCAGTCCTGCATCGCCGCCAAGCGCTTCATCGTCCACGAGGACGTCTACGACGAGTTCGTCGAGGAGTTCGTCGCGGAGACGGAGGCGCTCTCGATGGGTGATCCGATGGACGAGGACACCGACATCGGTCCGCAGGCCCGCGAGGACCTCGTCGAGGACGTCCACGAGCAGGTCGAGGGAACCGTCGAGGCGGGCGCGGAGCTGCGCACCGGCGGCGAGCGCCCCGACGGGGAGGGCAACTTCTATCCGCCGACCGTGCTGACCGAGGTCCCCCGCGACGCCCCCGCCGCGACCGAGGAGGTGTTCGGCCCCGCCGCGGCGGTCTTCCGCGTCGGGAGCGAGGAGGAGGCGATCGAGGTGGCGAACGACATCGAGTTCGGGCTCGGCGCCTCGATCTGGACCGAGGACCTCGAACGCGGCGAGCGCCTCGCCCGGCGGGTCGAGGCGGGCTGCGTCTTCGTCAACGAGCTCGTCAAGTCCGACCCGCGTATCCCCTTCGGCGGCGTGAAGAACTCCGGCTACGGCCGGGAGCTCGCCGAGCAGGGGATCCACGAGTTCGTCAACCGCAAGACCGTCTGGGTGCAGTCGCCCGAGGGCCCCGACGACGTCGCGACGGAGTAAAGGGGGCGGGCGAGAAAGACGACGCCAATGTGCGACGGGCGAGGACTCAGTAGACGGGGGCTGCTCCGCGTCGGTGCGGTCGGGGCGATGGCGGCGACGGCGGGCTGTTCGGACCTGATCTCGGGTTCCGGGCCGCTGGAGGACGAGGAGGAGGAGCACACGCTGACGGTATTCCTCGAGGACGCGGAATCGGGCGACCCGGCCACGGAGGCGTCGGTCTCGGTCGAGTCCGAACAGTTCGTCCCGCAGGCCGACGCGCAGGTTCCCGAGAGCGACGGGATCGTCTCCTTCGAGCTCGAGGACGGCGAGTACGTCGTGTTGGTCGAGAGCCAGGAGTACACGAACGTCGACGAACCGGTCTCGATAGAGGGCGAGGACGTCGAGATGACGATCGCACTCGAGCGCGGCTACGGCTGATCGGGGTCGCGCACGACCAGCACGGGAACGGGGGCGTTGTCGACGACCCGCTCGGTGACGCTACCCATCGAGAGCAGCTTCTCGCGGGGGCTCTTGCCGTGGGTGCCGATCGCGATCAGACCGATCCCCGCCTCCTCGGCGTACTCGACGATCTCCTTCTGGGGCGTGCCCGATCGGACCTCGCCGACCGCCTCGAGGCCCTCCTCCTCGGCGCGCGCGACGACGTGATCGATCGCCTCCTCGCCCTCGGCGCGCAACGACTCCTCGACGGACTCGCGGGCGTCCTCGGCGGCGCGAGCCACACGGGAATCGACGACGTAGAGCGCGTGGACCGTCGCGCCGTGGTCCCGTGCGATCCGCAGGCCGTGTTCGAGCGTGGTGTCGATCATCTCGCTGCCGTCGGTCGGGATCAGCACGCTGTCGTACATACGCGGGCGTTCGACCCCCGGCCACTTCTACCCTCCCCCGAACCGATCGGCGACGCAGTCATGGGACTCGCTCCCGTCGAGGTGGTATGGTCAAAGCCTCGGATCTACTGGTCGAGTGCCTCGAAAGCGAGGGCATCGAGTACGTCTTCGGCGTCCCGGGTGAGGAACTGGAGGACCTGCTGTTCTCGCTTCGGGACTCCGATATCCGGTTCGTCCCGACCCGCCACGAGCAGGGCGCGGCGTTCATGGCGGACGTCCACGGCCGGCTGACCGGCGAGGCCGGCGTCTGCCTCTCGACGCTCGGCCCGGGCGCGACGAACCTCATGACGGGCGTGGCCGACGCCCATCTCGATAAGTCGCCGTTGGTCGCGATCACCGGCCAGGGCGGGCGCGAACGGCTCCACAAGGAGAGCCACCAGGCGCTCGACGTCGTTCACATGTTCGAGCCGATCGTGAAGTGGAACACCCAGCTCGGCGAGCCCGAGATCGTCGCCGAATCGGTCAGGAAGGCGTTCAAGCTCGCCGAACACGAGAAACCGGGAGCGACACATCTGGAGTTTCCCGAGGACGTCGCCGCCGAGGAGACGACCGACACGCCGCTGCCCGCGCGCGAGCGGGTACGTCGGCCCGACCCCGACCCCGACTCGGTCGAGCGGGCGGCGACGCTGCTCGAACGGGCCGAGCGCCCGATCGTGCTCGCGGGCAACGGCGCGGTTCGCACCCGCTCGCGGGGGGCGGGCCGGGGTTCGGAGAGCGCGAACCGGCTCCGCGAGCTCGTCGAGAAGATGGGGCTACCGGTCGTCGCCACCTACATGGGGAAGGGTGCGATCTCCGATCGCGAGCCCCACTCGCTGATGACGCTCGATTCGGGGCCCGACGGCGAGGCCGCCGACGCCATCGAGGACGCCGACTGCGTGCTCGCAGTGGGCTACGACATCGCCGAGCACGACCCCGCGGGCTGGAACCCCGAGATCGGTACGACGATCATCCACCTCGACCACGAGCCCGCCGAGGTGTATCGCCACTACAACCCCGAGGTCGAGATCGTCGCGGACATCCCCGCGAGCCTGCGCGCGATCGGCGAGTCTGTGGACCCGCGCTCGGGGAAGTCGTGGTGCAGCGACGTCCACGACCGGATCGTCGAGAACGCGACGCGCCGGCCCGACGACGAGCCCTTCAGCGTGCGCCGAACGCTGCCGATCCTGCGCGAGGCGATGGCCGACGAGGACGTGCTGCTCTCGGACGTCGGCAGCCACAAGATGGCGATCGCCCAGGCGTTCCCGACCTACGAGCCCAACACCTGCATCGTCTCCAACGGCCTGGCGAGCATGGGAATCTCCGTCCCCGGCGGGCTCGCGGCCGACTTGGCCTGCGGGTCGAACGTCGTCGCGGCGACCGGCGACGGCGGCTTCCTGATGAACGGCGCCGAGATCGAGACGGCCACGCGGCTGGGGCTCGATTACACGATCCTGCTGTTCAACGACGACGACTACGGGCTGATCAGCGAGAAACAGGACGAACACCTCAGCGAGCACTTCGGCACCGAACTCTCGAACCCCGATTTCGTCGCGCTCGCCGAGAGCTTCGGGATCGATGGCTACCGGCCCGGGTCGTGGGACGAGCTAGAGGAGGTTCTCGAGGAGGTGGTCCCCTCCGAGGGAATGGCGCTGGTGGAGGTCCGTCTCGAATAGCGGAAAGCGGGCGACTCAGCCGGCGAGCGCACGCCCGCGTGGCGAGAGCGCGAACAGGCCGACGCCCAGAAGCACCCACAGCATCACCATCAGCCACTCGTAGGGCCAGACGAGCGCCGAGGCCCCGCCGGGCAGGTAGAGGTAGACGAAGAAGGCCGACAGGAGGAGCGCGATCGTGCCCGTCGCGTAGCCGGCGGGCACCCTGAAGGGGCGCTCCATCCCGGGTTCGCGCCGCCGGAGAACGAGGAAGGAGACGCAGACGAGCAGCCAGGCGATCACGATCCCGAGGCCACCGGCGTTGACGATCCAGCCGAGCATCTGCTCGCCGAACAGCGGCGCGAGCACCGAGGAGGCACCGATCAGCAGGATCGCGTTGTGGGGCGTGTTGTACTCGGGGTGGGTCTTCGCGAGGAACGCGGGAAGCATGTCGGACTGGGCCATCGCGAAGATCGCGCGGCTGCCGCCGATGATGAAGGCGTTCCAGCTGGTGAGAATGCCGGCGATCCCGGCGATGGCCATGACCTGTCCGAGGGTCACGCTGTCGAACAGCGTCTCCATGGCCGCCGCGGCGGGCAGCGGGCTCTCGACCAGCTGGGCGCCGGGCAGCGCCCGGCTGGAGCCCCAGATCACGGCGATGTAGAACAGCGTCGCCATCGCGACGGCGAGGACCGTGATCGTCCCGAGCGACCGTGTCGGGACGTCGGCCTCCTCGGCGGCCTGCGGGATCACGTCGAAGCCGACGAACATGAACGGCGTCGCGAGCACGACCCCGAAGATCCCCGCGGCCCCGGCGATCACGGGCGGATCGGGCGACGGCTGACCGCCGGTGATCGCGCCGATGACGAGGACGACCCCCGCGAGCGCGATGACGAGCGTGACGATCGCCTGGAACTGGGCGGCCGGACGGATCCCGACGTAGTTGACGGCGGTCATCGCGGCCGCACCGATCACGCCGGCCAGCACCCACGTCCCATAGACCGGTTCGCCGGCGATCGACCAGAGCTCGATCGCGTTGAATCCGGGGATCACGTATGCGAGCGCCGAGGGCAGCGCGACGGCCTCGAAGGCGACGACGCTGACGTAGCCGAAGGCGATCGCCCATGTACAGACGAACGATCCCAACGGACCGAGCGCCCGGTGGCTGTAGACGTGCTCGCCGCCGACGAAGGGCATCGCCGAGGCGAGCTCGCCGTAGAGCACCGCGACGAAGATCACCAGCGTCCCCCCGATGACGAACGCCGAGATCGCCCCGACGGGCCCGCCCTCGTCGATCCACTGTCCCGAGAGGATGATCCATCCCCAGCCGATCATCGCGCCGAACGCGAGTACGAACAGGTCGCGCTGGGTAAGCGCCTTCACCAGCCCGCGCTCGGTCGTTTCTTTCCCCGACATACACGCCCCCCACTCGGGAGTGGTTCATATACGTTCGGGGGACGGCAACGCGGCGTCGGAGCTACAGTATCTCGCGAACGTTCTCGACGGCCGACTCCTTCTTCGCGGGGTAGGCCTCGACCTTCGCCCGGAGGGTGATCCCCTCGCCGAGCCGGGCCTCGCCGCCGAAGGCGGCCTGCTTGTCGAGATAGAGGAACAGCTCGCAGTTCTCGGTCACGCGGTCGTCGAGCTGGTCGCGCACCCGATCGAGGTCCGCCGAGCCCCGCAACTGATCGAGGACGTGGCGGATCCCGTCGGCGTTCTCGACGCGCGCCGAGAACACGAGGATGCGATCGCCGTGGTGACCCTCGTTCTCGATGCGCTCGACCTCGGCCTCCTCGGGGAGGTAGGTCCTGAGGGCGTCCTCGACCCGCTTTTCGTCCTCGGTCGCATAACAGAACGCCCGGAGGTCGACGTAGTGCAGCGGGACGGCGGCCATCGCGCGTTACTCGTCCGCGTCGGCGTCGGCGGACGAGAGGTCGTCCTCGGGGATGCCCGTCTCCTGGCCGTCCTCGAAGCTCACCGTGTAGGTGGCGTCGCCGAACATGTTCTCCATCACCTGGGTCACCCGTCCCTCCTGGCCGTCGAACTCGCTGTGCTCGTCCGACAGCACGACGCGGTCGTCCTCGTCGAAGCTCATACCTACCGGTAGCTCCCGGTTCGGTAAAAGCAGCGTGGTTCGGTCGGCAAAGCGTTATTGCCGGTTCGAGCCCTTTCGGGAACCATGCACGAACTCGACCCCGCGACGGACCCGGGAGGTGGCTGATGACGACGATCGACGAGCTGTGGTTCCGCGCGAGCGAGGCGAGCCAGCGCGCCGAGCAGGCCTACCAGCGCCTCCGGGAACGCCACGACTCGTTTCTCCGGATCGACCACAGCCGACGGGTCTCGCGCTCGCGCTTTCGGACCCTGATCGAGCGCGTCCGCCAGTCGGGCGCGCCCTACGGCGCCCACACGATCGTCTACCGGCCCTCCGGCGAGCTCCTGCTCGTGCGCCACGAGGGCGTCGACCTCTGGGTGCTGCCCGGCGGCGAGGTCGATCCCGACGAGGGGTTCGAGCGGGCCGCGGTCCGCGAGCTCGCCGAGGAGGCCGGCGTCGAGGCCGACTACGAGGGGCTGGGCATCCTCACGCAGGTCACGATCCGCTGTGGGGAGTACGAGACGTGGGGCGTGATCCCGATCTTCGCCGCCCGCGCGCTCTCGACGGAAACCTACATCGCCGACCCGGACGGCGAGATCTCCGACGCGCGGTGGTTCTCGGAGCTCCCCGAGGACACCCGGGACCGCGAGGACCTGCTCGCGTGGCGCCAGCGCGAACTCGGGTTCTGAGAGCTACTGGTCGGGACCGTAGCTCTTGCCCTCGCGCGCGTCCGCGCGCATCCGCCTGAGGGCGGCCTGTGCGTTGGCGGCGTCGTAGCCGAAGAACACGTCCTCTCCGTAGTGATCGGCGACCTCGGCGGCCGCGATGAGGCTGTCGACGTCGACGTCGACAGCGTAGAGCTCGACGCTGAAGGGCGTCGAGAGCAGGCTCTCGAAGCCGCTCGCGATCGTCTCGAGCCAGTAGGTCGTCGAGTAGGCCATGTCGTAGAGGGGAACCACGAACTCGTCGACGTGGGGCTCGATGGCCTCGACGTCGAGGCCGGCGCGCTCGTAGAGGTGGCCCGGATACGGGTCGGGATAGAGGGTGAGATAGGTCTTGCCGGGGATCCGCTCTGCGGCGTCGGCGAGGAACGCCGTGATGACGGAGGCGCGCCACGCGAAGCGGTCCTCGAACTCGCTCTCCTCGAAGCGGGCGTTACAGCGCTCACAGAAGCAGTACTCCTGACGGGGAAAGCCGACGTCGTCGAGGCGGACGTCGCCGTTGGCGTCTGCGGCGTCGCTCACCATCTCCAACAGACCCTCGCGGTAGCCCTCGTGGGTCGGGCAGATATACGACCAGTCGAAGTAGGGTCGCTCGCGGGTCGCGAGCTCGCCCTCGCGGTTCCGGGGAACGAGCTCGGGCGAGCTCTCGGCGGCGGCGTTGTCCCCGAAACAGGAGATCATGTTGACCGCCTCGGGGATCGGCTCCGCGGAGCGCCCGCTGACGTCCTTCGACTCGTAGAAGGCGAGATCGAACTCGGGCCAGCTACACTCCTCCTCATTGCGCGTGACGACCCCGAACATGGGTGCAGTATCGGCGCGGGGCGTAAGTGCGTTGCTACGTCGGGCGGCCGACAGCGTTTTGATCGCGATGTTCCTGCACCCGGTATGGTTCAGCACCAACGGCTGGCGTACGCCCGCTACGCACGCAGGGGGTTCCTGTTGGGCGTGGCGCTGTTCGCGCTCGGGATC
Organism: Halalkalicoccus tibetensis; assembly: GCF_037996645.1. Lineage (NCBI taxonomy): Archaea > Methanobacteriati > Methanobacteriota > Halobacteria > Halobacteriales > Halalkalicoccaceae > Halalkalicoccus > Halalkalicoccus tibetensis. Next base: position 789,390 of record NZ_JBBMXV010000001.1, on the reverse strand, counting down.
CTCGGCCACGCGGTCGGCCCGGCGCTGTTCGGGCCGCTGCCCGAGTGGGAACTGACGCTCTTCGCGCTGATGGAGTTCGGCGGGATCGGGCTCGCGCTCTGCTCGCCGATCGTCTTCGGCGTCGTCCTGCCGCTGATCGAATGAGAGCCGGCCGTTCCCATGGACGGCGTCGTCGAGACGCGGGTCGTGGTCGGCCAGCCGGCCCGGGAGATCATCGAGACGGCAGAGGAGGGCGGCTTCGACGCGATCGTGATCGGCAGCCACGGCCGGACGGGCGCGGCGCGGGTACTGCTGGGGAGCGTTCGAAATCCAGTGGGTTTTCGAGTCAAGCAGAACGCACCGCCTTCTGCTGACGTCGCGGAGGCGGTCGCGCGTCGGTCGCCGGTGCCGGGATCGTCCGCTGACCCGGGGTTATTCGACGCCGATGTGGTCGGCGAACTCCTCGCGGATCAGCGTCCCGCAGTAGTCACACCGGACGCCGTCCTCGAGGACCGAAAAGCGCGAGTCGACGGGCTCGCGCGCGGTCGTGATGCAGTTGGCGTTGGGGCAGGTGAGCACGCCGACGACCTCCTCGGGGCGCTCGACGCGGTGTTTCTCGATCACCTCGTACTCCCGGACGATGTTGATCGTCGCGTCGGGCGCGACCAGCGAGAGGACGTCGACCTCCTCCTGGCTCAGCTCCCGGCCCTCGACCTTGACGATGTCCTTGCGGCCCAGTCGATCGGAAGGGACGTTCATCCCGACGGAGATCTCCTCGCCGCCCGAGCCGTCGATGTCGAGGATCGCCAGTACGGTCAGTGCCTGGCCGCCGGTCACGTGATCGATGACGGTTCCGTTCCGGATTTTGCCGACGCGGAGTTCGTGGTCCTGGGTCATAGTAGCGAGTCGAGCAGCGCCATTCGCACGGGGACGCCGTTGTGTGCCTGATCGAAGTACGTCGCGTGGTCGGTGTCGTCGATCGCGGGGTCGATCTCGTCGACCCGCGGGAGCGGGTGCATGACCGAGAGGTCGTCCTTCGCGTCCTCGAGCATCGAGCGGTCGATCCCGTACGCGCTCGCGACCGCGCGGTACTCGTTCTCGTCGGGGAACCGTTCCCGTTGGATCCGGGTGACGTAGAGCACGTCGAGCTCCGGCAGGACGCCCGCGAGCTCGGTGTGTTCCTCGACCGCCGCGCCCGCTTCGTCGAGGTCGTAGCGCACCTCCGGGGGCAGCGCCAGGCTCTCGGGGCTGACGAAGTGCTGTGTGGCGTCGAAGTTCGTCAGTGCCTGGGCCAGCGAGTGGACCGTCCGGCCGTACTTTAGATCGCCCATGATCCCGATGGTGAGATCGTCGAGGCCCGCGTTCTCCCGGATGGAGTAGAGGTCGAGCAGCGTCTGGGTCGGGTGGTGGCCCGCGCCGTCGCCCGCGTTGATCACGGGGACGTCGACGAACTCGCTGGCCATCTTCGCCGCACCCTGTTGGGGATGGCGAAGCACCAACGCGTCGGCGTACCCCTCGATCACCCGGACCGTGTCGGCGAGGCTCTCGCCCTTCGTCACCGAGGAGGAGTCGACCGACCCCATGTCGAGGACGTCGCCGCCGAGGCGCTTGATCGCCGCCTCGAAGCTCATCTTGGTGCGGGTGCTGGGCTCGAAGAACAGCAGCCCGAGCAGCGAGTCGGTGTGGCGGGTGTCGCCCGTCGGGCGATCGAAGTCGGCCGCGCGGTCGAGCACCGCCTCGATATCCGCGCGCGAGAACTGTTTTGCGGTGAGCACGTGGTCATGCCGCATTACACCAACGGGGGGCGCAGGAGGCCTTCAATCCCGCGGTTGGGGGCCCGCGACATATGCCGACGATCGGGGTACATGCTTAACAGCACCCCAGCCGAAGTCGGGACGATGGTCGAACTGGGTTACACACTATCAAGCGAGGAGCATCCCCCGAACACGCTCGTCGAGAACGCCGCCCGCGCCGAGGAGCTCGGGTTCGAGTTCGTCTCGATCTCCGATCACTTCCACCCGTGGGTCGAGGCGCAGGGCGAGTCGCCGTTCGTCTGGTCGGTGCTGGGCGGGATCGCGCAGGCCACTGACGAGATCGACGTCGGCGTCGGCGTCACCTGTCCCACCGTCAGGATCCACCCGGCGATCCTCGCCCAGGCGACGGCGACGACCGCCGACATGCTCGACGGCCGGTTCTTCTTCGGCGTCGGCACCGGCGAGAACCTGAACGAGCACGTGCTGGGCGATCGCTGGCCCGAGTTCGAGGTGCGCATGGAGATGCTCGAGGAGGCGGTTGCGGTGATCCGTGACCTCTGGGAGGGCGAGAACTACAGCCACCACGGCGAGCACTACGACGTCGAGAACGCGAAGATCTACACCCTTCCCGAGGAACTCCCGCCGATCGTCGCCTCCGCCTTCGGCCCGAAGTCCGCCCGCGCGGCGGCGGACATCGGCGACGGGCTGTGGTGTGTCGGTCCGCAGGAAGAGCCCATCGAGAACTACGCCGAGGCCGGCGGCGACGGTCCGACGTACACCCAGATCGACGTCTGTTACGCCGAGAGCGAGGAGGAGGCGCTCGACACCGTCTACGAGCAGTGGCCCAACGGCGAGATCGCGGGTGAGCTGAGCCAGGTCCTGCCGACCCCGGCCCATTTCGAGCAGGCGGCGGAGATGGTCACACGCGAGGACGTCGCGGAGAGCGCCACGCCGCTCGGACCGGACCCGCAGCCGTTCATCGACAGCGTACAGGCGTGTATCGACGCGGGCTACGATCACGTCTACTTCCACCAGATCGGCGACGACCAGGAGGGCTTCTTCGAGTTCTACGAGGAGAACCTCGAGGGCGAGTTCTGACCGGCCGAAGGTTTATTCCTGTTTGAAAACATATATATTGTGATATGGGTCGGCGCCTACCGACGGGGATCGACGTGCTCGATCGGAAGCTCGAGGGTGGGCTCCCCGCGGGAAGCGTCGTCGCGCTCACGGCCGCGCCGGCGAGTCAGTCGGAGTTGCTGTTGTACGAGTTCGCCGCCCCCCGCGGGACGCTGTATCTCACGACCGAACGCTCGGCGGAAGCGGTCCGGGACGCCTTCGACCGAACCGTCGTTCCGACCGGCACGCCCGAAATAGAGGAGCTCATGGACGAGACGCCGCTCGATCGGGCCACCGCATTGTCGGAGACGCTCGCCGAGGGCTCGACGCTGATCCTCGACCCGGTCGACCCCCTGGAGTGCCAGAACTCGGCCCGATACCGGCGGTTCCTCAACGGCCTGCGGGCGCGGCTGGTCGATACGGGGAGCATCGCGGTATTGCATTGTCTCACCGGGCACGCCCCGCCGGACGGGCGCGATCTCACGGAACACATGGCCGACGTGGTCTTCGAGCTCGACACCCGGGTGAGCGGCGAATCTGTCGAGAACAGGCTCGCAGTCCCGAAGTTCCGCGGCGGGCGCGCGCTCCCCGAGACCATCAAACTGGAGCTCACCGAGCGGGTGCGGATCGACACGAGCCGCGATATCGCCTGACTACTCCTCGGCGTCGATGTCCAGGTCGCCCTCGAGCTCCTCGACGATCTCGTCGGCGTCGACGTCGGCGTCCTCGAGCGCCTCCTCGACGCCGCCACCGCCGCCCATGCCGCCCATCATACCGCCCATACCGCCCATCATGCCGCCGCCGCCCTCGATGGTCTCCTGAATGATGACCCGATCGAGGTCGAGGCGGTCCATCAGGTCCTGGGCGATCTGCTGTTTCTGGAACATCCACTGCTGGTTCATCGTCAGCTGTGGCGTCGCCTCGATGTAGAGCGTCTCCTTCTCGACGGTCTCGGTCTCGGTCTCGGGCTCCGCATCCTCGTCGTCCTCGCTCTCGACGACGGTCTCCTCCTCGACCTCGTCGGTCTCGACCCACATCTCGAGGTCGGCGTCGACGAACATCGCGAGCATCCCCTTCGCGCGGTCGACGCGGTCCTCGACCTCCTCTTCGATCTCGTACTCGTACTCGACGTCCTCGCCCGCGAGCGGGTGGTTGAAGTCGACGCGGGCCCGGCCGCCGATGACGGTCTCGACGTGGCCGTGCTGGTTCTCGATGTCGACGTGGGCGCCGGGATAGCGGTCGTCCTCGGGGATCTTCTCGGCGCTGATGGTGCGGACCTCCTCCTCGTTGTACTCGCCGAAGGCCTCCTCGGCGGGGACGACGACGCTGCCGGTGTCGCCGGCCTCCTTGCCCTCGATGTCTTCCTCGACCGTCTCGAAGAGGTGGCCCGCGCCGAGCGCGATCACGCGCGGCTCGATGTTCTGCTCCTCGACGTCGACGCCCTCGTCCTCGGCGATCTCTCGATCGGTGGTGTCGACGAGCTGGTCGCCCTCGACCGTGCGTGCGGTGTACGCGAGGCGGACGAAGTCGCCATCGGAGAGCCCGTCGGCCTCCTCGGCGTCCTCGTCGGTCTGAGCCTCCGCCTCGGCGTCGGCGTCGGCTTCGGTCTCAGGTTCATCGGCTGCGGCTGCCTCTTCTTCGTCACTCATACCACAGACGACAGGCGTTCGCGCCTTAAGAACAACGTTTCGTGCCCGCCGCGGACACGGTCGATGGACGGCCTTCAGTGGTCCGAGTACGACTCGATGGCGTCCTCGATCGCCTTCTCGTCGACCTCGCCCTCGGCGTACTCTTCGAGGGTTTCGCGAACCGCCTCCTCGTCGATCTCGCCCTCGGCGTACGCCTCGAGGACCTTCTCGACCGTCTCCCGGTCGACGTCGCCCTCGAACCGGAAGGCGATCTTGCCGTCCTCGTCGATGACGCAGATCGTCACCGAGGCCGTGATGCCGTACTTCTCGAGGGCGTCCAGATCGCCCATCGCGTGCTCCCAGTCGCCGCCGTGTTCCTCGTGGAACGCCTTGACGTCCTCCTTCGAGACGTCGAGGTTGGAGTTGACCGTCACCATGTACGCGTGGTCCTCGTACTTCCCGTGGAGGTCGACCAGCGTCTCGGAGTAGGCCTTACACTCCTCGCTCTCGATGTCGGCGAACATCACGACGGTCGGCTTGTCCTTGGGCTCGATCGTGACCGTCTTCCCGTCCGGGGTCTCGACGTCGACCTTCGGGGCGTCGTCGCCGCTTTTGGGCTTGTCGTCGTCCTTCGTGCCGTCGTCGTGGTCGTCGTCACCGTTCTCGCCGTTGGCGTCGTCGCCGTTCTCCTCCTCGTCCTCGTCCGGGTCCTCGTCGGCGCCGAGGCAGCCGGCCATGCTTGTGAGGGCTATACCGCCGGACAGCTGGATCATGCGTCGTCGTTTTATCTCGCGCATCACCTGAACCAACCACCCATCGACACTTACTTATCTAGATACTATCAGCGAGGTAGTACGTCGCTAACGGTCCGACGGGAGCGATCGGGCCGACGACAGTCACCCGGCGAGGAGCGCCGCCGGTAGGAGTGGGGTCTAGCCGACGGCTAACGCCCGACGACGGCCCCGCAGCCGAGGGCTGTAGCCCGGCCGTTAGCGGGTGGGAAACCGGGCGATCGGAACGCGGGCGTTTTTCAGCCATCGCTCGGTACGGGAGGGCATGTACGAGGTCGAGATGAAGGTCCGGGCCGACCACAGCGCGGTGCGGGAGGCGCTCGCGAGACGGGGAGCCGACCGGATCGGGACCGTCACGCAGCGCGACACGTACTACGACGCCCCGACGCGCGACTTCGCGGAGACCGACGAGGCGCTGCGGGTCCGCCGCGAGGAGCGCGAGGGGGAGGGTCGGGCGAAGCTCACCTACAAGGGGCCGCTGGTCGGCGAGACCGGAAAGACCCGCGAGGAGCACGAGACGGAGCTAGGCGACGGGGACACCATGGACTCGATCCTCGATTCGCTGGGGTTCGTGCCGGTCGAAACCGTCGAGAAGGAGCGCGAGCGGTTCTCGCTGGGGGAACACACCGTAACCCTGGACGGGGTCGTCGGGCTGGGCGAGTTCGTCGAGGTCGAGACGGAGGTCCCCGAAGGCGAGGTCGACGCCGCGCGGGAGGGCGTCGCCCGGACGGTCGAGTCGCTCGGGCTCGACCCGAGCGAGGAGATCCGAACCTCCTATCTCGGACTCCTGCTCGAAGGGACGCGGTGAGAACGGTTTCGTCGCGTGGGCGGTTCGCCGGCGGTTCAGACGAGTACCGAGCCCCGAACGGAGATCGCAGCTTGGCCGATCAGAAGCGCGAGTAGGTGGCCAAACAACAGCATCACCATCGAGATCATCCGGCCGGTGATGATCGTCTCTTCGGTGAGCGCGACGCCGGTTTCCTCGTCGCTATCGTCGGTCTGCCAGCTCGATTCGGGCATGACGACGCCGTCGCCGCTCAGCGAGGGGCGCATCTGCCCGATTCGGTTCGCGATCGCAGCGAAGAAGCTCCCCGGCACGTTCCCGAGGATGATCGCGGGAGCGATGATCGAGAACATCTGGTCGAAACTGGTCCCCGTTGCACTCGCATGGACCTCGCTCACCGCTCAACGGGATCCCACCGGCGCCCATTCCCCCGACGAAGACGGTGATCCCCGAACCGGTGAGCGAAAAGGCCGGCCCCGACCACGTCGTCCGGCAGGTCCCGTGTCCACCGCCGCGAACACGACCAGGAGCAGCGGGAGGTAGAGGTACAGCGGCACGCCGTAGGCGATCTCGTGCTTCAGAAATGCCGAGTCGATCCCTCGACTCGACCACGCAGCTGAGTTGGATATTCTCATACAGTACTGCTGAATCGTAGCGTTAGTCGATTACGGTTGCATACTATTACGATTGGTTTCGAAGCGTGTAAACGCCGAAGCGACAGAATTTCACTATCTTTCAAACAACCATCGTTTCGTGGTGGTTTTTTGTTCGTATACGGACAAGGTCGGCCATGGCAACCGCGCTAGTCGTTCAGACCGGCGACTCGATCGACAACCAGCTCCTCGAAGCCGCCGCGACGTACGCTCGGGGGACGGACACGGATGTCGTGCTCTGTCTCGCGTTCGACAAGAAACGGATACAGAACGACCTCCAGCGCCGGGCGCGGCCCGACCGGACCCTCGACGAGCTGCAGCGGGTCGCGCGGGAGAACGCGGAATCGAGCGCGAAGGCGGCTTTCGGCGAGGAGGTCCCGTATACGATCCGCGAGGAAGTCGGCTCCTTACCGGCCGCGGTAATCGAGCTCGCGGACGAACTCGGCAGTGAGCACCTCTTCGTCAGCGGCAAGCGCCGATCGCCAGCCGGGAAAGCGATCTTCGGCGATGTCGCACAGTCGCTCATCCTCGACTTCGACGGGCCCGTCACCGTCCTCACCGCCTGAGGCCGTCGCTATCGATCGGGATAACGGGCGTGTGATACACAGCGTGCATATTTCGCAGCCGAGTAGTTATCGCAAGGTATAGCATACCCGGACGTGTAGGCTCGTCAATGACCGAGCGGAACATCCGAGTCGAGCCGATCGATCGCCGAGCAGTCGAGGATCAGGAAGTCGAGATCGTCGAGCGAAAGGGGCTCGGCCACCCCGATTCGATCTGTGACGGCGTCGCCGAGAGCGTCTCGAGAGCGCTCTCGCGTGAGTACATCGACCGGGTCGGCAAGGTGCTGCACTACAACACCGACGAGACCCAGCTAGTGGCGGGCAACGCCGCGCCCGCCTTCGGCGGCGGCGAGATGGTCGACCCGATCTACCTGCTGATCGTCGGGCGCGCGACAAAGGAGTACCAGGGGACGAAGATCCCGACCGGGAAGATCGCCCTCGAGGCCGCCCGCGACTACCTCGCCGAGCACGTCCCCGAACTCGAGTTCGGCACCGACGTCATCGTCGACGTGAAGCTCGGCGAGGGCTCGGGCGACCTCCAGGAGGTCTTCGGCGAGGAGGGGACGACCGTCCCGATGGCCAACGACACCTCCTTCGGCGTGGGCCACGCCCCGCTGACCGAGACCGAGCGCATCGTGCTCGAGGCCGAGCGAAGCCTCAACGGCGAGTACAGCGACACCAACCCCGAGGTCGGCCCCGACGTGAAGATCATGGGTAAACGCGAGGGCGACCGGATCGACATCACCGTCGCGGCCGCGATGATCGACGAGTACGTCGCCGATCTCGACGAGTACGACGAGGCCGTCGTGGGCGTCCGCAAGCACGTCGCCGACCTCGCACGCGAGTACACCGATCGGGACGTCTCCGTCCACGTTAACACCGCCGACGACTACGAGCAGGGCTCGATCTACCTGACGACCACCGGCACCTCCGCCGAGCAGGGCGACGACGGCTCCGTGGGTCGGGGCAACCGCGCGAACGGCCTGATCACGCCCAACCGCTCGATGTCGATGGAGGCGACCAGCGGGAAGAACCCCGTCAACCACATCGGGAAGATCTACAACCTGCTGTCGACCGAGATCGCCCACTCGGTCGTCGACGAGGTCGACGGGATCCGCGACCTGCGGGTCCGGCTGCTCAGCCAGATCGGCCGGCCGATCGACCGACCTCACGTCGCCGACGCCCACGTCGTCGCCGAGGAGGGCGTCGAACTGGCCGACATCGAGGACGAAGTCATCGCGATCGTCGACCGCGAGCTCGCGGACGTCTCGGGGATCACCCAGCGGACGATCGACGGCGAGCTCTCGACGTTCTAGCCCGTTCGAAGCCCGTTTATCCCTCCTCGCTCTACCCCGCTCATGACCCCGCCCGAAGCCGACACCGTCCTCGTTCGCTACGGCGATATCGGCGTCAAGAGCACGAAGGTCCAGCGGGACATGGAGCGGACCCTCGAAGCGAACCTCCGGGCGATGCTCGATATCCGGAACGTGACCTGCGAGCTCGACTGGCGGTGGTCCCGGCCACGGATCCGCACCGACGCCGACGCCGCGACGGCCGCCACCGACGCCGCCTGCGACACCTTCGGGATCGTCTCGGCCAGCCCCGCGATCTCGACCGAGCCGACGATGGAGTCCATCCGCGAGGCGCTCTCCGAAACCGCCGCCGGGAGCGAGGTCGAGGGGCCGTTCGCGGTGGACGCGCGCCGGGCCGGCGAGCGCGACGACCACCCCTTTACCAGCAAGGACATCGAGCGCGAGGGCGGGCGGGCGGTCTGGGACGCCCTCGACGATCCCGAGGTCGACCTCGAGGACCCCGCCCGAACGTTCCACGTCGAGTGTCGCCCCGAGGAGGCGTTCGTCTTCGTCGAGAAGCGCGCGGGGCCGGGCGGCCTCCCACTGGGAAGCCAGCGCCCGCTCGTCGCGCTGCTCTCGGGCGGGATCGACTCGCCCGTCGCGGCGTGGGAGGTCATGAAGCGCGGCAGCCCCGTGATCCCCCTCTACTTCGACTTCGAGGCCTACGGCGGGGTCGATCACGTCGCGCGAGCGATCGAATCGGCCCGCACCCTCGCCGGATACGCGCCGAACCACGCACGCGACCTGCGGATCGCGCCCGCGGGCGCGGCCGCGGACCGGCTCGTGAGCGATGTCGGCCCGACCAGGATGCTCTCCCTTCGGCGGTTCATGCTCCGGGTCGCCGAACGGGTCGCGGAGGAGACGCGGGCAGCAGGGATCGTCACCGGCGAGGCGATCGGCCAGAAGTCGAGCCAGACGAGCGCGAACCTCGCGGTGACCGACTGCGTCACCGACCTGCCGGTCCACCGCCCGCTGCTGGCGTGGGACAAGCAGGAGATCATCGCCCGCGCCCGCGAGCTCGACACCTACGAGGACGCGACCATCGAGGCGGGCTGCAACCGGATCGCGCCCGACTACCCCGAGACGAACGCCTCGCTGGAGGCGGTCGAGGGGAACGAGCCCGACCTCGGGACGCTGGTCGCGGAGGCGGTCGCGGGGATCGAGCGGGTTGAGCCGTAGGCCGCCGGAAGCGAAACCGACTTTCGCCGGCCCCGACATTCTCCGCGCGTGACGACCGTCTGCATCGTCGGCAAACCGGAGGTGGACGTTCGCTTCGAGCTTCTGAGCCGCGAGACCGCCCGGCGGGCGCTCGCGACCCACGACCTCTCCGAGCCGTGGGAGAACACCGTCGCCGTCGAGACCGTGAGCCTCGGCGGCGCCGTCTCGCTGCTGAACGACCTGAACTGGTATCTGGTGCGCTTCGCCGACGCCGCGTTCGTCAGGGAGCCCTCGATCAGCGAGGCCGAGTGGCTCTCGCGGAAGCTGGCCGGTCAGGTCCGGGATAACGACCTCCGGCCCGAGGAGACCGATGAGCGCCTCGCGATCTACGGCGTCGAGGGGGGTGCGCTGGTCGAGCCGATGTACGTCACCCGCCGGGACGGCGCGGTTCCCGAGTACGACCTGCGCGACGTCGAGGAGACGGTCGTCGTCCGGGTCGCCGAGGGCGAGTTCGGCGGGTAGCTCACCCGGCCTCGACGTCGACGTCGGTGTTGCCGCCGCCATGGGTGTGGCGTGCGACCTCGGAGTGGGAGGCGGTGTCGGCCCGGACAAGCCAGCCGTAGGGGTACGCGTCGTCGTGGCCCGAAGGGCGGGTGACGCAGCTGTAGGAACGGAGCGTGCCGTCCTTGAGCCGCTCGACGCCGACGAAGCGGACGCCCTCGGACTGGCCGGAGCCGATCACCTGTACCGCGATCAGGGTCGATCCTTCGAAGTCGGTTCCCTCGACGAACTCCCGGGGTTCCGAGCGCCCGTCGAGCGAGAGCGATTCGACATCGTCGGAGGACGTGAGGAGCGCGATGTCGGGTGCGTACTCGCCCCCGATCAGGGGCTCACCCTCGACGGCACGGACCTCGTATCCGAGTTCCGTCCCGGGAAGCTCGGCGTCTCCCGGGCCAGGACAGCCCCGAATCGTCCCCAGAACGGCGAGCTCCACTCGTTCTCGATAGGCGTAACCGAGGCCGAGGATCGACCCCGCGGCGACCGCCCCGCCGGTCACGAGCCGACGGCGCGTGATCGACGGCATACTGCGTTCTATCCGCGGAGAGACATAACACTACTGGCCGTCAGTAGGAACTCAGCCGAACAGGCCTGTCGAGAGGGAGCGCTCGCCGCTGTCGATGTCACGGCAGCGTAGTTCGGGAGACTACCGGCCCACCGACGATAATTATATGTTCGCTTGCGTGTACAGTTACATGTACATGGGGTCGAAGAACATCACCGTCACGGAGGACGTCTACGAGCGGGTCAAGGCGCACAAGCGCCCCGACGAGAGTTTCTCCGATACGCTCAGACGGTTGACGCGGGGTGACCGGGACCCGCTCGATACCGCCGGCAACTGGCCAGGGGTCGCGGAGGCGGCCGAGGCGAGCAGACGGCGGCTCGGCCGCGATCTCGGCGATCGGGGGCGGAAGGGGGAATGACGCTAATCGACGCGAGCTTCCTGATCGACTACACCGATCCCGAGGCGGACCATCACGAGGCGGCACTAAACTACCTCTCGGAGCGCGACGGGCCGTATTTCACGTCGCCGGTAGCGCTCTACGAGCTCTACGAGGGGGTCGCGTGGGTCCACGGTCCAGAGGCGATCGACGACGTCGAGGAGGACCTCTGGTGGGTCGAGCCGGTGGAGTTCTCCGCCTCGATCGCCGTCAGGGCCGCCAGACTCACCTGCTCGCTCAAACGGAGCGGCGACGAGATCAACGGCGCCGACGCCCTGATCGCGGCGACGGCGCTCGCGATCGACCAGCCGGTACTCGCGAACGACAGGCATTTCGACCGGATAGACGGGCTGGACGTGCTCTCGTACGTCTGATTCGAGGGGTGGGAAATGGACCGGACCGTCACGTGGTGCGGGTCGAAGGTCAGTCGAACAGTCCGGTGGAGAGGTAGCGCTCGCCGCTGTCGGGGAAGATCGTCACCACCAGCGGGCAGTCGTCGTAGCCGGCCTCCGCGCCCCCGTCGGCGCTCATCGAACTCATATCGGGTGCCTCAGGGCAGTTCAGCTCGGGCCGCGCGAGACTCTCGGCGACCCGGCGCGCGGCGAGCGAGGCCGCGCCGCTCGACTGGCCGACGAGGACCCCCTCCTCGCGCGCGAGGCGGCGACACTCCCGCTCGGCGTCCGCGAGCGCGACGACCTCGACCCCATCGAGCAGCTCGACGTCGAGCAGGTCGCTGACGAACCCCGGGCCCATCCCTTGGAACTCGTCGGCCCCGGGCTCGCCGGTCGAGAGGACGGCGTTGCCCTCGGGCTCGACCGCGATCACGTCCATCCCGGGGTACTCCTCCTTGAGCCGCCGCCCCGTGCCGGTGATGGTACCGCCGGTGCCGACGCCGGCGACCAGCGCGTCGATCTCGCGGCCCTCGACGGCCTCGATGATCTCGGGGGCGGTCGTCCGGTAATGGGCCTCGGCGTTCGCGGGGTTCTCGAACTGGCCCAGCTGGACGGCGCCGGTCTCGGCGACGATCTCGTCGGCGCGCGCCCGGGCGTCGGTCATGTCACCGGCGACGAGCTCGATGTCGGCGCCGTACGCCCTGAGGAGCCGGCGGCGCTCCTTCGACATCGTGTCGGGCAGGACGATCGTCAGCTCGTAGTCCCGGGCGGCCGCGGCGACCGCGATGCCGATGCCCGTGTTCCCGCTCGTGGGCTCGACGATCGAATCGCCCGGCGCGAGCAGCCCCTCGCGTTCCGCGGCCTCGATCATCGCGAGCGCGGGCCGGTCCTTCGCCGAGCCCCCCGGGTTGAACGACTCCAGCTTCGCCGCGATCGTCGACCCCTCCGGGGAGTCGACCTGGACCAGCGGCGTCCCGATGGCGTCCAGAATGCTCCCGTACATGCGAGACGAATAGGGAACACAGGTATAAACCCCTGATGGACGCGGGTAATAAATCGCCGCGCGGGTATTAGCAACTCCGCCCGATACCCCGCCGATGCTGCCGGGACCGACAGTCGAATGCGAACGCTTGGCGTGGGATGCGCTGTGCAGTCAGTCGGGGTCGGCGGCGTTCGAGCGGTGGTACGCGACCTCTGGAGCGACGGGCGGGGCTGGATCCTCCTGGGAGTGGCCGGCGGCTGGTTCCTCTCGCTCGGCCTCCGGCTCGTCTTTCCCGCCCTGCTTCCCTCGATCCGCGAGGCGTTCGACCTCGGGCTGACGGCCGCTGGCCTCCTCATAACCGTCCTCTGGGTCGCCTACGCGCTGGGGCAGTTCCCCGGTGGGGTCATCGGCGATCGGGTCGGCGAGGGCAACGCGCTGGTGGTCAGTACCCTCGTCTCGGGAACGATGATCGCGGTCGTCGCCCTCTCGAACACGGCGTTCGTCCTCTTTCTCGCCACGGCGCTGTTCGGCTTCTCGACGGCGCTGTTCGGCCCCGCGCGCTTCACGATCCTCTCGTCGATCTACGAGGAGCGCGACGGCACCGCCATCGGCCTGACGCTGTCGGCGGGCGAGGCGGGCAACGCGATCCTGCCGGTCGTCGCCGGGCTGCTCGCGGCGGCCGCCTCCTGGCGGCTGGGCTTCGGCGCGACGGTCCCGCTGTTCGTCCTGATGGCGGTCGTCCTCCATCGAGTCGTGCCCGGGAAGGTGACCGAGGGCAGCGCAGTCGAGAGCCTCTCGCTTTCGACCTTCGGCTACGTCGCCCGCGGGATCGCCCAACGGTCGATCCTGATCGTCACCGGCGTCCACGTCTGTCTCTTCGCCGTCTATCAGGGTTTCACCGGCTTCTACCCCACCTACCTCGTCGAGGTGAAGGGGCTCTCGCCGGGCCTCGCGGCGGGCCTGTTCGGCCTCTTCTTCGCGAGCGGGGTCGCCGTCCAGCCGATCGCGGGCGCCGGCGGCGATCGCTTCGGCACCCGCCCGACGCTGTACGTCGTCTGCGGGGTCTCGACGCTCTCGCTCGCGGCCCTGCCCTTTCTCGACGAGCTGGCCGGAATCGTCGTCGTGACGGTCGTCGCGAGCTCGCTCGTCGGCGCGACGCCGCTGACCCAGACGTTCCTCGTCAACGCGCTGCCGGCGGACATGAAGGGGAGCGGACTCGGCCTGCTGCGGACGGGCTACATCGCGCTCGGGGCGACCGCCCCCCTCCTCGTCGGCGCGGTCGCAGAGCGCGGCTTCTTCGACGGGGCGTTCCTCGGGCTCGCGGCCCTCTCCGGGATCGGGATCCTCCTCACGGTGCTCGTGCCCGACGACTAGCACGCCCGTTAAGATCCCTCGCGACGAACCCTCTGCCATGACCCTCGAGACCATGCGACCGAACCCGACGTGGGACGCGAAGGCACACGAACGCGAGCTCGAACCGTTCGAGCGACACGCCGACGACTTGGTCGTTCGAGTCTGGGGCGGCGACTGGTGTGGCGACTGCCGGGCCGTCCTGCCCGACCTGGGCGCGGCCCTCGACGCCGCGGGGGTTCCCGACGATCGGATCCACGAGTACCCCGTCGAGAAGCTCGACGACGGCTCGAAGAAGGGCCCGAAGGTCGAGGAGTACGGCATCGAGTACATCCCGACCGTCATCGTTGAGCGAAGCTCAACTGGCAGCCAGAACTCGGAGAGTTCTGGCGAGATTGTCGAACGCGACGGCGAAGAGGTCGCCCGGTTCGTCGAGAGCGAGCCGATCCCCGCTTTCGCGCATCTCGCGGAACAGCTGCGCGAGATCGAGGCCTCAGCCTGAGTCCGCGGGACTCGCGGGGTCGAGATCCTCGACCCATTCCAGGGCCTCGCCGATCTCGGTCACCGGCGGCGAGCAGGTAAAGGAGCGACAGACGTAGGCGGTCGGCCCGTCCCTGGCTTCGCGGCCCGCCCAGATCGGCGGCGCTTCGTCAAGCCCCAACTCGTCGAGCCATTCCTCCAGTCCGTCCTCGGTCGGCGGCCGGCGCGCGAGGATCCGGTTCGGGAGGTGCGCGCTCCCCAGCGTCTCGCGCCATTCCTCGGGTAGCTCGTCGGCGGCGATCGTCAGCTCGAGCGAGCCGTTCTCGAACCGATCCGCGACCAGCGCCAGCGTCGCGTGTTCGAGCGGGTTCCCCCGAACTCGGTCGCCGTATCGGGAGAGGACCCGCTCGACGATCCCCTCGAAATCGGCGTCGGCGAAGGGCGAAAGCGAGAGCAGGACGTCGCAGGCGACCCCCAGGCTCGACGGGGTGGACTGGTCGTTCAGCTCCTGGGGACGGGTCACGAGCTCCTCGCCGGCTTCGGGGGTGAAGTACAGCGTCTCTCGCTCCTCGTCCCAGAACTCGCGCTCGATCGCCCGCGCCAGGTCGAGGGCGAACGCCAGGTGCTCCAGCTCGCCGGTCGCCTGGTAGGTGTCGAACGCCCCGCGCGCGAGGAACGCGTAGTCCTCGAGGTAGCCGTCGATCCTCACCTCTCCATCCTTGTATCGCCGCGAGAGCAACCCTTCCTCCGCGTCCCAGAGCTGCTCGCGGACGAACGAGAGCGCCTCCGCGGCGCGGTCGGCGTACGAATCGTCGAGTGCCAGCCCGGCCTCCGCGAACGCCGAGATCATCAGGCCGTTCCAGCCCGCGAGCACCTTCTCGTCGCGGCGCGGGCGCGGGCGTTCCTCGCGGGCCTCGAACAGCCGCCGTTTGGCCTCGCCGAGGCGCTCTTCGACCTCGCTCTCGTCCATCCCGTACTCCTCGGCCAGCGATCCGACGCCCCGCGAGAGCGTCAGCACCGTCGTTCTCCCCTCGAAGTTGCCACCCTGCTCGACGCCGTAGCGCCCGCGGAACAGCGCCGCGCTCTCCTCGTCGAGGACCTCCTCGACCTCCTCGGGCGTCCAGACGTAGAAGACGCCCTCCTCGTGCTCGCCCGTCTCGGGGTCCTCGCTCTGGGCGTCGAGCGTGCTGAAAAAGCCACCCTCAGAATGGCCGAGCTCCCGGTCGACGAACCCGAGGGTCTCCGCGACGATATCGGCGTAGCGTTCCTCGCCGGTGGCCCGGTAGCCCGCGAGGTAGGTCCTCGGGAGTTCGGCGTTGTCGTAGAGCATCTTCTCGAAGTGGGGAACCACCCACTCGCGGTCGGTGGCGTATCGGTGAAATCCCCCGCCGAGGTGGTCGTACATCCCTCGACTACCCATCGCGTCGAGCGTCTCGCGCACGACCTCGCCGTAGGGCCGCCGCTCGGTGCGGTCGTAGGCCCGAAGCAGGACCTCCAGCCGGGCGGTCTGGGGGAACTTCGGGCCGTTCTCGCCGAACCCGCCGTGCTCTCGGTCCGCGCCCCGCAGCGCGGCGTCGGCGGCCTCGATCAGCACGCCCTCCGGGCGCTCGCCCGCCTCGGGCACCTCCTCGAGCTGGTCGGTGATCGCGCGGGTCCACTGATCCGCGCGGTTCTCGATTTCGTCCCTGTCAGTTTCCCAGCTCTCGGCGAGGTTCCCGAGGAGGTCGCCGAACCCCGGCGTCCCGCGGCGCGACTCCCGGGGGAAGTAGGTCCCGACGTAGAAGGGCCGGCCGTCGGGGGTGAGCCAGACCGACAGCGGCCAGCCACCCCTACGGGTGACGAGCTGGCAGATCGTCTGGTAGATGCTGTCGAGGTCGGGCCGTTCCTCGCGGTCGACCTTGACCGGGACGAACCCTTCGTTGAGCTGCCGGGCGATCGCCTCGTCCTCGAAGCTCTCCTCCTCCATGACGTGACACCAGTGACACGCCGAGTAGCCCACCGAGAGGAAGATCGGGACGTCGCGCTCCTCGGCCTCCGCGAGCGCCGCGTCGTCCCACGGTTGCCAGTTCACCGGATTGTCGGCGTGCTGTCGGAGATAGGGGCTCTCCTCCTCGTCGAGCCGGTTCCGATCGGTGCTCATGGCTCGGGGTAGGAAGTCAGGACGGGTAAACGTGACCGTGACCGTGGCCATGGCTGTGGCCGTAGCCACAGGGCTATCACGGTCGGGGTCCTACCCCGAGGCGTGTGTACGCTCATCTTCGCCTGGCAGGCCTTCGCCGACGCCCCCGTCCTCGTCGCGGCCAACCGGGACGAGGCGCTCGGCCGTCCCTCCCATCCGCCGGGGATCTACGGCGAGGAGCCCCGGATCGTCGCGCCGTGGGACGAGGAGGCCGGCGGGACCTGGATCGGCCACAACGAGCACGGGGTGGTCGCCGTCGTCACGAACCGCTGGCTGGATCACGAACTCGCCGGCGAGCGCTCGCGGGGACTGCTGGTCGGCGACGCCCTCGAACGCGAGTCCGCGGAGGACGCCACCCGGTTTGTCGAGCGCTCGGTGGAGGAGTTCGAGTACGACGGGTTCAACCTCGCGCTGATCGACCGGAACGCGGCGCTCCTGCTGGAGTGGGACGGGAGCCTGCGGGTGCGGAACTTCGAGCCCGGCGTCCATATCGTCGTCAACGTCGGTGCCGACGGCGACTTCGAGATCCCCGCTCGACGGGCGGAGTTCGGCGAGCGACAGGCGGAAAGCGCCCGTCGGGCGCGCGAGGCGCTGCAGCCCGAGCCGGGCGAGGATTCGGGGGACTGGCACGAGCGGGCGGCGGCCACGCTCCGGGACCACGACTACGGCTTCTGCGTCCACGCCGAGGAATACGGTACCCGTTCGTCGTCGCTGATCCGCGTCGACTCCGAGAGATCGACGGAGTTCCGGTTCGCGGACGGCCCGCCCTGTGAGACCGAGTACGAGCCCGTCGACCGGGAGGCGAGCTCGGAGTTGAACTAGCAGGCAGCGCTTTTACCCCGATACCTATCGGACCATTGAGTATGGTACTCGATACGGCCATCGTGTTCGTCGTCAGCCTGCTGGTCGGTACACTGGGAATCTACGTCGGGGTCAGCCTCGCGACCAACGAGGCCATCGGCTTCGGCGGCGCGGCGATCACCGCCCTCATCGGGGCGGTCGCCTGGGGGGTCGTGAGCTTCTTCCTCGGGGGAATCCCGCTGGTCGGCCCGCTGCTGGCGCTGGCGGCCTGGATCGGCGTCATCAACGTCCGGCATACGGGCGGGTGGGGTGCCGCGGCCCTGATCGGGCTCGTCGCCTGGCTCGTCGCCGCGGGCGCCCTCTACGCGCTCGCGACGGCCGGCTTCGTCTCGGCCTCCGCGATCGGCGTGCCGGGCGTGTAGATCGGCCGGTCAGACGTCGTCGGGAACCATCGCGCCGAACGTCGCCTCGGCGTCGGCGGGCACGTCGAAGTCGTGGTAGTGCTCGCCCTTCTCCTCGGAGAGGATCGACAGCGCGGCGGCGGCGCCGTCGCCGACCGCGATGGCCGCCTGCCACTCCTCGGCCCGGACCATCGCGCCCGTCGCGAAGGCGTTCTCGACGCTCGTCTCCATGCGGACGTCGACGTCGACGACGCCGTTCTCGGTGAGGTCGCAGCCGAGCTCCTCGGCGAGGTCCCGTTTCGCGCCGGTCGCGAGGATCACGTAGTCGGCCCCGTACTCGTCCTCGTCGGTCGTGACGGTGAACCCGCCGTCCGTGGCCTCGACCGCGGTGACCTCCTCGCCCTGCTTGCGGTCGACGCCGAAGTCGTCGACCTGCTTTCGCGCGGTCGCCATGAAGGCGCTTCCGTCCACGGAGCCGATCCCGAGGTAGTTGAACAGGTGGGCCTTGTGCATCCACGTCGCGTCCGTGTCGAACACGACCGTCTCGAGTCCGTTCTTCGCGGCGAAGAGTCCCGCGCTCAGTCCGGCCGGTCCGCCGCCGACGATGGCAACGTTCGTCATACTCCATCGAGGGCGTCCCGTCACATAAGCCTAAGTGATCCGTCAATTGTCGGACGGACGTCGGCCAGACCTACACAATTTATTTATCGCATGACTCTGCATGCGAATCATGGTATTCGCTAACCCGGTTCCCGTCTTCCTGATCGGGCTGGTTACCGTCGTGGCGCTGCTCGTCTGGCTCAAGCTGCCCGCGTTCATCGGACTGGTGATCGCGACGCTGGTCGTGGGGGCGGCCACCGATCAGGTGCCGTTCGCCGAGGTGCCGGCCGAGACCGCTGCGGGCTTCGGCGACACGATGGTCGGGATCGGGATCCCGATCCTGATGGCGGCGGTGATCGGCAAGACGATGATGGAGAGCGGCGCCGCCGAGCGGATCGTCAGGGCCTTCCAACGCCTCACGGGGGAAGAGCGGTCATATCTGGCGCTCTGGGGGTCCTCGGGGGTGCTCGCGATCCCCGTCTTCTTCGACAACGTCTTCTACCTGCTCGCGCCGCTGGCGCGATCGATGCGCGCCCGGACGGGCCGGGACTACGCGCTCTTTATCGCCGTCGTCGGGGCCGCGGGCGTGACGACCCACGGGTTCGTGCCGCCGACGCCGGGCCCGCTCGCGGTCGCGCTCGAACTGGGCGTCGACCTCGGCGTCACGATCCTCGTGGGGATCGTGGTCGCGCTGCCGACCGCGCTGGTCGCGGGCGTGCTCTACGGCAAGTGGATCAACCGCCAGCTCCCCGACATCCCGCTTCGCGAGACGATGGGTTCGACCGCCGAACAGATGCGCGAGCTCTCCGAGCGGCCGACCTCGGCGCTGCCGGGCCTGTTCGAGGCCTCGCTGCCGATCCTCCTCGCGGTGTTCCTGATCGCCTCGAACACGGTCACCGACTCGATGGTCGACGCCGGAATGCTCGCCGAGGACAGCGCGGCGAACGCGGCGACGGGCTTCGTCGGCGACGCGAACTTCGCGCTGACGGCGGCGGCGCTCGCGGCGGCGCTGACCTACCTCCGCGCGCGCTCGCTCGACCGGGACGTCTGGTCGGACGAACTGGTCGAGTCGCTCAAAAGCGGCGGACACATCGCGGCGATCACCGCCGCCGGCGGGGCGTTCGGCGCGATGCTCGCCGCCTCGGGGATCGGCGACTACATCGCGGGCGCGCTCCAGGGTGTCGGCATCCCGCTGCTGGTCGCCGGCTTCGTCATCGCCGCGACGGTCCGCATCGCGCAGGGCTCGGCGACCGTCGCGCTGCTGACCACGGCCGGGATCATGGCCCCGCTGCTCCCCCAGCTCACCGTCCACCCGGTCTACCTCGTGATGATCATCGGCGCCGGCGGCTCGATCTTCTCGTGGTTCAACGACAGCGGCTTCTGGATCGTCAAGGAGGTCGGCGGGCTCACCCAGGAGGAAACGATCAAGATCTGGACCGTGTTGACGACGATCGTCTCCATCACCGGGTTCATCGTCGTCATGGTGCTCTCGACGCTGTTCCCGTTCGCCTGAGCTCCTGAGCGCGCGGTCGATGTCGATCGAAACCGATGCGGCGAAAACGGTGTCGCTCGATCCGTGACGCCTATCGCAGATCGAGTTCGCGTTTCTCCCAGTCCTTCTCGAAGAGGTTGATCGTGTGGACCCCTTCGCCCGTGTAGGCGTGCTCCTCGATCACGTCGTGATCCAGTTCGATGCCGAAGCCGGGGCCGTCGGGCACCTCCATGAACCCGTCCTCGACGACCAGCGGCTCGGTCAGCAGGTCGTCGACCCACTCGACGTCGTAGGTCTGGAACAGCTCCTGGATCATGAAGTTCGGCACCGTCGTACAGAGATGGGCGTAGATCGCCGACGCGACCGGCCCCTGGGGGTTGTGCGGCGCGAAGCTCACGTGGTCGGCCTCGGCGAGCGCCGCGATCTTCTTGCCCTCCGTCAGCCCGCCCGTGTTCATCAGGTCGGGCTGGATGATGTCGACATCGGTGCGGGTGATCAGCTCGAAGAAGTCGTGTTTGGTCATGTGGCGCTCGCCAGTCGCGATCGGAATCGGCGACTTATCGGCGACCTCCGCGAGGCTGTTGATCGAGTCCGGCGGGCAGGGCTCCTCGAACCACGTCGGCTCGAACTCGTCGAGCTTCCGGGCGATGTCGACGGCCTGTCCGGCGGTGAAGCGCCCGTGGCCCTCGATCAGTAGGTCGACGTCCGGGCCGACCGCCTCGCGCACGGCGCGGACGATGTCGACGGAGTGGTTGAGGTCCTTCTTGGGCATGCGCTGCCAGGCGGTGCCGAAGGGGTCGAACTTCATGGCGTCGTAGCCGTCGGCGACGACCGCTTCCGCGGCCTCGGCGAATCCCTCGGGTTCGCCCTCGGCCTCGGTGTACCAGCCGTTCGCGTAGGTGCGCAGGCGGTCGCCGTGGACCTTGCCGCCCAGCAGGTCGTAGACGGGTTTGTCGAGGAGTTTGCCCTTGATGTCCCAGCAGGCCATGTCGACGGCCGAACAGACGGTGGTGTTGATGACGTTCTTCGAGAACCACTCGTCGCGGTACATCTCGAGCCAGATCGCCTCGGTGTCGAAGGGGTCCTTGCCGATGAAGTACTTCGACATCTCCTCGATGGCGGCGGCGACCGTCCGTGGCTTGTCGTGGGTGGTGGCTTCGGCGAGGCCGGTGACGCCGGCGTCGGTCTCGAGTTCGACGAACACCCAGGGTTTCCAGGGGTTCGCGACGATGTACGTCTCGACGTCCGTGATCGCTACGTCTTCCATGCTCGATTGTGTCACTCGGCCCCCGGGAAGTAATACTACCGGCAGGGGCGTGGTCCGGGCGGGCGTTTATGGACCGGCGTGGCGAACCCGGGGGTATGGACTTCGGCATCGGACTCCTGACCGCACAGCGACGGCCGGACGACGATCGCCCGGCGAGCGAGATCTACGGCGACCTCCTCGAGGTGGGAAAGGCGGCCGAGCGGGCGGGTCTGGACAGCGTCTGGACCTCCGAGCACCACTTCACCGACGACGAGTACCTCTCGGGGACGACCCCGACGCTGGGGGCGCTGGCGGGCGCGACCGACGAGATCACGCTGGCCTCGGGGGTCGCGCTCACGCCCTTCTACGACCCCGTCCGCCTCGCGGAGGACGCCGCGACCGTCCAAGCGCTCTCGGAGGGGCGGCTCACGCTGGGGCTCTCGGTGGGCTACCTCGACTTCGAGTTCGAGAACTTCGGGGTCCCGAAGGACGAACGCACCGACCGCACCGAGGACGCCATCCGCCTGCTGCGAAACGCCTGGGAGCCCGGACCGCTGGAGTACGACTCGGAGTTCCACCCGGTCTCCTCCGACGCCGAGGTGACGCCGACGCCCGACGAGCCCCCGGAGGTCGTTCTGGGCGCGATCGCCAAACCCGCGGTCCGGCGGGCCGCGCGCATGGGCGACGGCTGGTGTGCCAACGAGATGCTCTCGATCGAGGACATCGAGCATCGGAAGAACGACATCGAGCGCGTTCGGGATGAGGAGGGGATCGAGGGAGAGTTTACCACCTACGCGATCCAGTACGCCTTCGTCGGCGACAGCTACGAGGAGGCCTGGGAGACGCTGCGCGAGGGCTACTTCTACCAGCAGCGCAAGTACCAGGAGTGGGGCGGCGAGGAGGAGGTCGACGAGCTCCCCGAGGAGCAGAAGGAGGAGCTCGAGGAGCGTGCGCTCGTCGGCACCCCCGAGGACGTGGTCGAGGGGGTCGAGGAGTACCGCGAGGCGCTCGGCGACGACGTCCACTTCGTCTTCCGGCCGTACGCGCCGGGCATCGACACGGAGGACCTGATCGAGTGCGTCGAACGCCTCGGCGAGGAGGTCGTCCCGCGCCTGTAGCGGGCGAAGGGCAACCTTTAGGCTTCGGCCCGCGCCTCACTCAGCCATGTCAGAGACGGTGCTGCTGGTCGGCGGGGGCGGGCGCGAGCACGCCATCGCGCGGGCGCTCGAGGACAGCGACTGCGAGCTCTACGCGTGTGCCGGGAACCGAAACCCCGGGATCGCCCGGATCGCGGCGGACTTCGGGATGCTCGGCGCCACGAACACGAGCGCCATGACGAGCTACGCCGAGGAGGTCGGCGCGACCCTCGCGGTCGTCGGCCCCGAGGCGCCCCTGCAGGCGGGGGTCGCCGACGCGCTCTCGGAGGCGGGCGTCTACCCCTTCGGCCCGAGCGCCGAGGGGGCCAGGATCGAGACGGACAAGGCCTACCAGCGCCGGTTCATGCGCGAGCACGACATCCCGGGCTGTCCGGAGTTCGAGACCTTCGAGAGCACGGAAGAAGCTTGCGAGTATATCGACTCCTCCACTACGGACCTCGCCGTCAAGCCCGCTGGGCTGACGGGCGGAAAGGGCGTGAAGGTGATCGGCGACCAGGTGGACAAGGAGGGTGCGAAGGAATACCTCCGCGAGGAGGAGTACGACAGGATCGTCCTCGAGGAGCGGTTCGTCGGCGAGGAGTTCACCGTTCAAGGGCTCGTCGCGAACGGCTCGCTCCGGGTAACGCCGGCGGTCCAGGACCACAAACGCGCCTACGAGGGCGACGAGGGGCCGAACACGGGGGGGATGGGATCGTACAGCGACGCGGGGCTCGAACTCCCGTTCATGACTGAGGAGGAATACCGCGAGGCGGTCCGGATCCTCGACGCGACGGTCGCGGCACTGGGCGACTATACGGGAGTTCTCTACGGCCAGTTCATGCTCACCGCGGACGGCGTGAAGGTCATCGAGTACAACGCCCGCTTCGGCGACCCCGAGGCGATGAACACGCTCCCCGTCATGAACACCGACTTCCTCGACGTGCTCATCGCGGCCCGTGAGGGCGAGGACCTCCCGCAGCTCTCCTTTGCCCCGCGCGCGACCGTCTGTAAGTACGCCGTTCCCGAAGGCTACCCCGACGACCCGCAGGGCGGGACGCTCGTCGAGGTCAACGAGGAGAGCGTGGCGCGAGCGGCGACTGAAGACGGCGACACACAGCTGTTCTACGCGAGCGTGGACGGAAGGGACGACGGCATCTATACCACCACATCTCGTGCCTTTGCGGTCGTGGGGATCGCCGGGAGCATCGCCGAGGCCGAGGCGATCGCCGAGCGGGCTCTGGAGGGGGCCGACGAGGGCGTGCGGGTCCGCCACGACATCGGGACCGCCGAACTCGTCCAGTCGCGCATCGGCCACATGAACGAGCTCCGCGGGGAGTAGGGGCCGGCGCACGCAGGGGTAACGACGAGGGGGGTTCCCGTGGTTGCCCGCCCCATGGACGATCACGAGCGGACGCATGACGAGTCGCCGTGGATCGCGACGACCGACGGACCGCGACACCCGCCGCTCGAGGGCGATCGAACCGTCGAGGTCGCCGTCGTCGGCGCCGGCATCGCGGGGCTCTCCGCTGCTGCTCGCCTCGCCGAGGACGGCCGCGACGTGGCGGTGATCGAACGCGACCGGGTCGGGGCGGCGGTGACGGGCCACACCACCGCGAAGGTCACCTCCCAGCACGGGCTGAAGTACGGCCACCTGCTCGAAACGGTCGGCGAGGAGCGCGCGCGCCAGTACGCCGAGGCCAACGAGGACGCTTTAGAGGAAGTCGCCGAGCGAAGCGAGGGGTTCGACGCCGAGTTCGAGCGCGCCCCCGCCTACGTCTACGCGGACGACTCCGAGAGCCGCGGGCAGGTGTACGACGAGGCCCAGGCGGCGAAACGCCTCGGCCTGCCCGCGGAGTTCGTCGGGAGCGAGGAGGTCGACCTCCCCTACGAGACGGCGGGCGCGGTCCGCTTCGCCGATCAGGGCCAGTTCCATCCCCGCAAGTACGTCCTCGGGCTGGCCGAGAGAGTGGAGGAGGAGGGCGGCGCGGTCTTCGAGGAGACGCGCGCGACCGACCTGAGCGGGAGCGGCCCCTACGAGCTCGAGACCGAGTCGGGGACCGTCCGCGCCGAGCACGTCGTCTGTGCGACCCACTTCCCGGTCTTCGACCGCGGGGGGTTCTTCGCGCGGATGAAGACCAAGCGCTCGCACGTGCTCGGGGTCCGGGTCGCGGGCGAACCCCCCGAGGGGATGTACTACAACGCGGGCGACCCCTACCGGTCGATCCGGGTCCACGAACTCGACGGCGAGCCGCTCGTGCTGGTCGGCGGCGAGAACCACGAGACGGCACAGGGTGGCTCGACGCGCGAGCGCTACGAGCGCTTGGAGACGTTCGCCCGGACGTACTTCGACGTCAGCGAGGTCGAGTACCGCTGGTCGACCCAGGACTACACGACGTTCGACCAAGTCCCCTACATCGGCCGGCTCGGCCCCGTCGGCGAGAACGCCTACGTCGCCACCGGCTTCGGCGGCTGGGGGATGACCGGCGGGGTCGCGGCCGGCGAGATCATCTCGGGGCTGATCCGCGACGGCGAGCACCCCCATCAGGAGGTGTTCTCGCCCGCACGGGTCAACGGCGAGTCGGCCAAGACGTTCGTGACCCACAACGCCGAGGTCGGCGCGCATTTCACGGCCGACTGGGCGCGCTCACTGCTGGCCGGCGAGGAGGCGGCCCTCGAAGCGGGCGAGGGCACCGTGGTGAAGACCGACGACGGGCCGGTCGGGGTCTCCCGGGACGAATCAGGAGAGATCAACGCCGTCTCGGCGATCTGCCCGCACATGAAGTGCGTGCTGCGCTGGAACGACGGCGAGGAGAGCTGGGACTGCCCGTGTCACGGCTCGCGGTTCACCCCCGAGGGGCGGGTGCTCGACGGGCCGGCCATCGAGGACCTGCCGCGCCGCGAGGCGCGTGAAAAGTGACGGCACCTGCCGGCCCCGCCCTTTCGGGCGTGGGCGGTCTCGGTTCGCCCATGGGAGACGACGACGAACCAGCGTACGGGAGCAACGAAGTCGAGAACGACGACGGACAGTACGGCGGAACCGAGGACGGCGGGGACGACAAGCGGAGCGCGGGCGGCGAGAGCGACCGAACCGACGGCGAGGACGAAAACGACGAGGGTGACGAGGAGTCGCTCGGCCAGGACGAGACCGACCCCGAGTGATCGGGTGACCGGGCGGATTCAAGGGCTGGGCGGGCGTACGCCGGAACGTGAGCGACGAGATCCCGCCCCGTCACGAGCGCGTGAGCCGCCACCCGACGCCGGGTCGCGCGAACTCGCTGTGGAACTGGCCCGACGCGCGCCACCCCCTCCGCATCGTCGTCAACTACCTCGCGATCGTTCTCGCGCGCCACTCGCCGAGCCTCCGGGCCAAGAACTGGCTGCTTCGGCGGGTCGGCGTCACCGTCGGCGAGGGCGTCTCCTGGGGGCTCGAATCGACGCCCGACGTCTTCTGGCCCGAGCTGATCACCGTCGAGGACGGCGCGATCATCGGTTACGACGCCACCCTGCTCTGTCACGAGTTCCTCCAGAAGGAGTACCGGACCGGGCCCGTCAGGGTCGGCGAGCGGGCGATGATCGGCGCGGGCGCGGTGGTCCTGCCCGGCGTCGAGATCGGCGCGGGCGCGAGCGTCGCGGCGAACTCCCTTGTGACCGAGGACGTGCCCCCGGGCGCGACCGCCGCGGGCGTCCCCGCTGAAGTGCGGACTCCCGGCGAGTGACGGCCTCGTCTTGAAGGGCATGACGGGGGTAGTTTCGTGTATGGAACCCTCCGAGTTCTACACGATGGTCAGACAGCAGGCGGACCTCGAATCGAACGACGAGGCAGAGACGGCCGCGAAGGCCGTCCTCGAGACGCTCTCCGAGCGCCTCGCACCGGGTGAGGCCGAGGAGATCGCCGGCGAACTCCCCAACGAACTGGCCGGGACGGTCGGCACCGAGGACGCGAGCGAGGAGTTCGGCCCCGAGGAGTTCATAGCGCGGCTCGAGAAGCGCGCCGGGGTCGACGAGGAGTTCGCGACCCGGGCGACGCGCGCGACGACCCACGCCCTCGAGGAGGCGGTCGGCGAGGCGTTCGTCGACGCGCGCGAACAGTTCCCCGCGGAGTACGACGAGCTGTTCGCCAGCGCGGCCGACACCCAGTGATCGCCCGGCGAACGCAGGCAGTGTTTTAACTGACGACGCGCGACCATCCTCCCGTATGGATATCAGCGACGTCGCGACCGACGAGTACGTCGCGGTGGAACCGGACACCCGGATCGCCGAACTCAAGCCGTACTTCGAGGACGAGCACATCGACGGCGTGTTCGTCGCCCGGGACGGCGAGTGCGAGGGCGTGATCACGCCCCGCGAGTGGCTCCGCTCGTATCGCGACGACGAGACCGCCGCCGAGCGGCTCGCGAAGGCCGTCCCCCTGTTCGAGCGGACCGCGAACGTCAGGGACGTCGCCCGCCAGCTCGTCGAGAGCGAGACCCGGATCGCCCCGGTCTACGTCGAGGGCGAGCTCTGGGGAGCGATCACGCAGGACGCCATCCTCGAGGCGACCCTCGAGAACCTCGACGTGCTCGAGGTCCGCCAGATCATGACCGACGACGTCGTGACGATCTCGACGGACACCACGCTGGGGACGGCGATCAACAGGCTGCGCGAGCACGGCGTCTCCCGGCTGCCCATCAGCGAGGACGGGCGTCCGGAGGGGATGGTGACGGTCAAGGACATCGTCGACTTCGTCCTGCGGACGCCAGACCGGCCCACCGACGGCACCCGCGGCGGCGAGGACCTCGACCTGATCGACCTCCCCGTCTACGACGAGATGAGCCGGCCCGCCCAGACGATCGGCCTCGAGGACACCGTCGCGGAGGCCGTCAATACGATGTTCGAGTACGACTACGACGGGCTGATCGTCTCGCCCGACTACGACGAGCGCGTCGCGGGCGTGGTCACCAAGACCGACGTGATGCGCGCGCTCTCGTACACCCAGGAGGAGGGGATGGACGTCCAGATCACCAACATCGACGCGCTGCGCTCGACCTCCCGCGAGGAGGTCGGCGAGCGCCTGCTCGAGATCAGCGACAAACACCGGACCATGGACGTCCACCACGTCCACGTCCGGTTCAAGGAGCACGACGAGAGCCTCCGGGGCCAGGCGCTCTACCGATGTCAGGTCCGGATGCGGACCAGCGAGGGCCAGATCGCCGGCACCGGCGAGGGTTACGGCGGCGACGAGGCGTTCTCGCTGGCGCTCGAGACCCTCGAACGGAACGTGCTCGAACGGAAGGGGAAGCGAAGCGACGAGGAGTACCGCGGCCAGCTGCTGCGGAAGCTCGGCGGACTCTAAGACCGCCGTTTGCTCGCGCCCTCCTCGAAGACGGTGCGATTGGGGACGATGTACTCGGTCCCGTCGTCCTCGATGCGGGTGACGAACAGCTCGACCTCCTGGACGACGCCGGAACGGTCGCCGATACGCACCTGATCGCCGATCCCGTAGGGCTCGTTGAGGAAGAGATAGAGCCCCGCGGCGCCGGAGGCGAGCAGGTCCCGGCCCGCGACCGCGACGAGGAAGACCAGCCCGAAGACGTAGACCGCGAGCAGGACCAGCAGGGCGTTGGTCGCGATCCCGAGCTGGCCGAGCGCGATCAGGACCGCGACGTAGATGACGCTGTATTTGGCGACCGTACCGACGAGCCCGACCTCCGGGAACTTGACGCTCCGGAGGCGTTCGTCGATCAGCAGGTCGATCTTGTCGCCCGCGATGATGCCGGCGATGACGACGAACAGCGCGATGAACGCCCGGGGCAGCAGCCAGGCGAGCTCGCCGATCAGGAGGTGGAGCTCGAGCACGCCCGCGACGTACAGCGCCAGCAGGACGCCGACGGCGTAGATGAACCACGAACTCAGCCGCGAGACGACCGAGACCGTCGAGCTACCGAGCCCCTGGGCGGTGCGGTCGAAGGCGGTCCCCTCGACGACGTCGCCGATGCCGATCGCGGTCAGCACCTGTTTGGTGAGCTGGCCGAGGACGTACCCGAGGACGACGACCCCGACGAACACCGCGAGCGCGAGCACCAGCGGTTCGCGCAGGATCGAGATCTGCATCTCAGTACTCCTCCGGGTCGATCTCGAGGACGAGCGTCCCGCCCTTGAACGCCCGCACGAGGCCGTCGGATTCGGAGAGAACGATCGACGTGGCGTTCGTGTCGCGCGTGATCGCCCCGCCGGCCATGTGGCGCGCGCCGAGTCCCTTCGGGATGTCGATCCCCTCGGCGGCGGGTTCGAGGTAGCGGTACGCGGAGACGATCTTGCCCGAGTCGCTGATGACGAACGCGCCGTCGAGCCGCGAGAACTCCTTGAGCATCACGTTGACGATCGGGTCGCCGACGTGGACGTGCGATTTCTCGAAGGGGTTGTAGCTGAGCGGGCGCGACTTGTTCATCACGTTGCCCGCGTCGCCGACGACGAACAACGCGCCGACGGGCTTGCCCTTCTGGCCCTTCTTGCCGAGATCGATCGCGACCTCGAGCACGCTGCGGATCACGTCGGGCTCGGCCCGGGAGTTGACGAACAGGTCGTAGAGGTCCGAGTGGACCGATTCCGCGGCCCGGACCCGCGAGACGGTGTCGATCTCGTCGTCGAAGGACGCGGTCGCACAGACGACGACGTCGCCGTCCTCGACGTAGCCGTCGCCGACGGCCGCCCCGACTCCGAACTCGACGAGGTCCTCGATGTCGACGAACTCGAGTGGGATCTCGACGAAGGTATCGGCGTCGACGGTGTTCTCGGTGCCGATGACGATCACGTCGGCGTCGAGGTCGGCCTCGACGAACCGGTCGTACAGGGATCCGCTGGGCGAGAAGAGCGCGACCGCGTCGGCGTCCGCGACGATGCCCGAGAGGAGCTCGGAGACAGGGTCCATTGTCGAAGACCACTCCGTGCGCGCGAAAAAGCGTTGTGGCACGCCTCAGCGCGTCCGACGCACGGCAGACACGATCCGGGCGAACGCTTTTGGCCCTCTCTGCTCAACGGGAGAACACAATGGTCGGAGTACTCGCGATCGGCAAGAAGGCGGCGTCGTTCGGCTACAAGAGATACGGCGTGCCCGGCGCGATCGCCACGACGCTCGTCGCCCTCGGGGGGTACTACTACCTGAAGAAGGCGTTGAGCGGGTCGGGAAGCGACGGGAACTCGGACGACGGGAGCTGACGACGCTCGGGACGAAAGGAGCACGGCGTTTCTCTTGAGACTGCTCCTTCAGTCCGTGTGGTCCGTAACTGCAGGGACGCCTACTGATTGAAGGAGCCATCGAGTCAGTTTCCGGGCGGCAGAACAGTATTGTATACAGACTCGTATACTGTATCGTATGAGCAAGAGCATTCGAGTAGACGAGGAGACCCATGCAGCGCTGGCCGCGCTAAAGGGTGACGACGAAACGTTCGACGACGTCCTTTCGCGACTCATCAGAGAGCGACGCGAAAGCGTCCGGGAGGGTGCCGGGCTGTGGGAAGGCACTGACGCAGCGGAAGGCGCCCGCCGGGCACGAAAGGAGATGAAACGGAGCGTCGGCTCTCGATGACGCTCTACGACAGTAGCGTCCTCATCGATTACCTCGACGGTGTTAGCGAGACGGTAGATTACATCGAAACCCGCTATGAGGAGCGCGCGATCACGATCCCGCTGGTGATGTTCGAGCTATACCAAGGGGAGGTGTTCAGGTCCGGTCCGGCGGAGTTCGATGCCCTCGATGGCGCGCTCGACTGGCTCACCGTCGTCGAGGGAACCCCCGACCTCGCGCGCTCGGCGGGCGAGCTCCAGGACGCGCTTTACCGTCGCGGGGAGCCGCTCGCGGCCCGCGACGCGTTCATCGCCGGAGCCGCGAAGGGGCTCGACGAGCGGCTCGTGGTCGCCGACTCGGACTTCGACGTCGAGGTGATCACCGACGAACTCGACGTCGAGTTCGTTTGAGGTGGTTCAGAAGACCTCCAGATACTCCTCGATCACCTCGCGCTCTTCCTCGGTGAGATCGAACAGGTCGTACACCGCCTCGTCGATCTCGGCCTCCAGCGCCTCGATGTCGGTTCCCTCTACTTCCTCGCGATCCTCCGCGAGCCGGGCGAGTAAAAGGTGGATGCGCGGGACCGGATTCGAACCTCGGTCGCAGCAGAGCTGCTCCCTGCTTCGAATCGGTCCTGCTCCCTCACTCCGCGCTGTTCGCTTCGCTCACAGCGTTCCGTTCAGTGCGCGGGACCGGATTCGAACCGGCGGACCCCTACGGGACAGCGTCCTAAGCGCTGCGCCTTTGGCCTAGCTCGGCAACCCGCGCGCAGTACGGGTTTCCCGCGAGCGGAGTAAAAACCCGTCGCTGTTCGCCCACCCGCCGCCTGCTACAGTCCCAGCGCCTCCACCAGATCGTCGAAGCGCTCGATCGTCAGGTCCGGATCGCCGCCGAAGGGCTCCCACGGCGAGCCCTTCCGGTCGACCCACACCGACTGCATCCCGGCATGTTTCGCCCCCAGCACGTCGAACCAGCCCGCGGTGACGTGGGCGATCTCCCCGATCGGGGTTCCCGTTCGTGCCGCGGCGTGGCGGTAGAGCTCCGCGGCCGGCTTGAACGTCCGGATCTCGTCGGCGCTGATCGTGTCCTCGAGCAGGTCGCCGATCCCCGCGTGCTCGACCATCGAGTCGAGCATTCCTGGATTTCCGTTCGAGACGACGTACGGGTCGTAGCCGCCGTCGCGCAGGCGCTCGATCCCCTCGCGCACGTCGTCGAAGACGTCGAGTTCGTGGTAGACCGCGAGGATCTCGTCGCGCTCCTCGGTCGGGAGGTCGACCCCGTGGGCGTCGAGGGCGTACTGGAGCGCGTCGCGGTTCATCTCGTAGAAGGGCTGGTAGGCGTCGATCGCGTTCGCGACGAACGTGTACTCGAGCGAGCGCGATCGCCAGAGCTTCGACACCGGTTCGGGGTCCTCGACGCGCTCCTCGAGGGCGCTCTCGGCCGCGTCGACGTCGACCAGCGTGCTGTAGGAGTCGAACGTGACCGTCGTGATGCGCTCGGGATCGAACGACATGCCGAAGTGTGGTGTGCCGTCCACATAGTACCCGCGTCGCCCCCGCGAGGTGGGAAGAAACGAGGGACCGGCTGGATAATGACCGACGGGGCGGTCAAACGGTTTAAATCCGATCGCGACCAACACAGGCCGTGTATCGTGCAAGCGACCGACTGCAGAACGAACGGTGGCTCGCCGACCTCGACCGGGCGGCCGACGAGCTGGATCTCGGGAGCGACACCCGTTCGACCGCCGAGGACCTCTTCCTCTCGACGGCCCCCGACGCCGAGCGCTCGAAGCCCGCCGCGATCGCCGCGAGCCTCTACGCCGCCGGACTGATCGCCGGCGAGCGCCGCTCCCAGGGGGACGTCGCCGACGCCGTCGGGGTCACCCGCCTGACCGTCCAGAACCGCTGGAAGTCCCTGCTCGAGGAGGCCGGACTCGAGCCGCCGACCTGGTAGACCGGACTGGTTAACAACGCTCCAACACTCCATACTAATCCTTGCCATTCTCGTATTGGTGTTACATAACCGGTAGGGCGGTGCTAACAGGGTTTTTGATTCCAGGGGGCTAAGAGGGAAGTGGAATGTGTCACTGCTTCGGTCCCGTCGAGGGGATGAGCGAGGACGAACGCACCGAACTACGCGAGGAACACTCCGCTGAGGAGCTCCGCGACGAGTACTCCCACGAGGATCTCGAGCGGTTAGGCGTCGCCGCGTAACCACGCCGTCGTTTTCCGCGATCGAACCGACCGCCGGGAGCTACCGCGAACGCTCGCGGTCGCGTCCGTCACGGTCGGGCGTGAGGTTGCCGTGTTCGTCGATCTCGCCGTTGACGATCCGGGTGCTCGAGACGACGTCGCCGTCCTCCGCCCGGAGGTGGTCGACGACGACCAGCTCGAGGGGGTCGTGGCCACGCTCCCGTCGGAGCTCGTTGATCCGCTCGCCGCCGGCCTCGGTCTCGGGCGAGACGATCAACGCATCGAAGCGGGGCTGGGTGGCGATGCCCGTCGGCTCCTCGAGCTCCATGACCTCGTACTCGCGGTCGTGCTCCTCGGCGAGCGCCGCGAGCTCGCTTTCGAGGTCCGCCTTTCGCTCATCGAAGGGCCGAACGTACCGGTCCTCCCGGCGGGTTTCGGGCGCGAGCTCGTCGCTCGTGAGGCCGACGGTGACGTCCCCGAGTTCGAAGGCGCGCTCGAACAGCGCGCGATGCCCGTCGTGTACCGGATCGAACGTCCCACCCAGCGCAACCTGCATACCGGTGCGATGCGAGCCGGTGGTTTAGAGCCTTCGGAAGGGCTACTCCCCGATCTCCTCGCCGTCCTCACCGGTCGGGTCGTCCGCCTCGTCCCGATCGTGCGGCTCCTCCGAACCGGCGTCGGTGTCGTCGACGGTGATGCTGATGGGCCGGCTCGTCTCCTCGCCGTCCTCGTCGAGGTACTGATCGAGGTTGAACACCGTGTTGAGCTCGTCCTGGACCTGGTGGAGGATCCCCCCGACGAGCTCGCTGGGCGCGATGGCGGTGTACTCGTAGGGGTTGTTGCCCGCGCCCTCGCTTTCGCGCTTCTCCCGGGAGACGTTGCCCTCCTCGTTGAGCTCCGCGAGCGCCTCGCGGACGGTACTGGGATAGAGGCCCGTCCCCTCGGCGATCTCCTCGCTGGTCGAGCCGGGGTACTGCCGGAGGTAGACGTAGATCCGCGCGCGGGTCTCGGTGTCGAGCACCCACGCCAGCAGGTCGACGATCCCCCTGTCGAACTCCTCGACCGCGCGGTCGGCACCCTCCTCGATACGCGTCCGGGCGTCCGAGTCCTCCTCGGAGTCGACCTCGACCGGTATCTCGTCGCCGGTGTCTGTGTCATCGTCGGACATGTCCGTTCTGAAGGGACGGAAGATTGCAGCGGTGAAAAGTCTTGCCTAGGGGGTGTCTCCCGTCGAAAACGAGGGAAGTGGATCGGTCCTGAGGACGCTATGGCGACAGGACGAGCGACTCGTAGAGCGCCTCGGGGCCCGATTCGTGGTGGAGCTGGCGCTGACGCGCGGTGCCGCTTCCCTCGGCGTGGATCCGGCCGATCCCCTCGACCCCGAGGCGTTCGCACTCCCGGGCGACGACCTCGCCCAGCGAGACGACCCCCGAGCGATCCCGCGCGATGAAGGAGGCCTCGTGGCCGTGGCGCATCGCGCGCCACTTGTTCTCGTCGAGGAGTTCGCGGCGGTGATCGTGGCCCGCGGCCCACGGATCGGCGTGGTCCTCGTAACGCTCGGCGAGGTCGAGAACGAGCGCGTGGGTGTACTCGACGAACGCCAGCACGCGCTCGGGATCGGCCTGGCCGTCGGGCGTGCGGACCTCGACGGTGCCGTGATCCGAGTGGGGCCGGACGTCGTACCACAGCTCCCCGCGGTCGTTGATCGAACCCTGCTCGACCATCAGGCGCTCGAAGTCGGCGAACGCCGAGAAGCTCGAGAAGCCCGTCGGCATCCCGGTGTTGGGCAGCCCCTCGAATATCTTCGCGCGGGCTGACTGGAGGCCGGTATCGAACCCGTTCCAGTACGGCGAGTTCGCCGAGAGGGCGAGCATGATCGGGAGGAACCAGCGGATCTCGTTGGCGATCCAGGTCGCCTTGTCGGCGTCGTCGACCCCGACGTGGACGTGCAGCCCTGCCGTCGTGTTTCGATGCTGGGGGTACTGGATG
This sequence comes from Halalkalicoccus tibetensis, assembly GCF_037996645.1. NCBI lineage: Archaea > Methanobacteriati > Methanobacteriota > Halobacteria > Halobacteriales > Halalkalicoccaceae > Halalkalicoccus > Halalkalicoccus tibetensis. Next base: position 755,330 of record NZ_JBBMXV010000001.1, on the reverse strand, counting down.
CGATCGAGCTGCGAGCGATAGCGGGGCTTCTCGGCGTGTTCGAGCTCGCGCCACTTCGCGGCGGGATGCAGGCCCGCGGCGGCGATCCGGTAGCCGTGCTCGGCGGCGTACGAGACGAGCGTTTCTCTCACTTCGCCCAGGACGTCGCCGGCCTCCGAGAGGGAGTCGATCACGGGCGTCTGGGTCTCGATCACGAACTTGAACAGCTCGTGATCGAGGCGGTCCTCGAGAACGCCGGGGGGGTCGTTCGCGTAGACGAGTTCGTCGGTCCCCGACACGGGCCGGCCCGAGTCGTCGACGACGAAGAACTCCTCCTCGATCCCGAGCGTGCCCATCCGTGTGAAGTTCTCGGCCGAACCCGTCTCCATCGGAACCGGGTTCGGCCCCCGCGGATAAATAGCCCCTGTTATGCCCCGGGATTACCGGGGCCGGGCGACCACCGCGAGGTGGTCGTCGTGGTACGGTTCGAGGCGCTCGGTCCCGAGGACCTCGTAGCCCTCCTCGAGGCGCTCGAGGACCTCGGGGAACACCTCGTCGGGCTCGCGGGTCACGTCCTCGCTTCGGGCCTTGATCGCCGCGAGCAGCCGGCCGTCCTCGCGGAGGAACTCGCGGTTCCGGAGCGCCACGTCGGCCTGCCCGCGGGTCGCGACGTCCTGGACGATCGCGTCGACGCCCGACTCGACGACGTGGGCGTAGCTCTCGGGCGTGCGGGCGTCCTTCAGCAGCGGAAAGAGGTTCGGCCGGTCCTCTGCGACCCCGACGAGGTCCCGAACGGGCCGGGGCGCGAACTCGACGGCGTAGGTCGGCCCCGCGAAGTCCGCGACGTGGCCGACGGTGGTGCCGCTCGCGGCCCCCAGGTAGAGCACCGTATCGCCCGTGTAGGGACCGGCCTCGGGATCGCTTCCCGCGAGCCCCGTCTCCATCCCCGTCTCGAGCATCGCGCCGAGCTTCGAGCGGTTGGGGTCCCACGCGCGCCACCCCTCGGAGGTGGGCTCGCCGTAGACCGGCTCCCCGCGGGTCGCGAGGCGATCGGACCCGCCCAGATCGCGCCGTTCGATCCCCTTGGGCAGGCTCATGTCTCGTCCTCCCGCGCCCGGATGGTCGCGATGCGGTCGTCGAGTTCGTCGTCGAGCTCGGGCCGGCGGTCGCCCGAGTAGTGGTCGACCCGGGCGACGATGGTGAGCTTGCCCGCGAGCGCGCGGGCGGCCGAGCCCCGATCCTCGGGGCGGGTGCCCCGGACGTACTCGTGGGTGAAGATGATGCCGTGTTTGGGCGAGGGGGCGTGGCCCCGCAGGTGGGCGAACAGCGCGTCCTCGGCGCCGAGCACCTGAAGGGTGCCGCTTGGCTTCTTCGCGAGCTCGCCGAGCCCGCCGGCCAGCGCGATCAGTCGTGCCGCGAGCACCGGCCCCGCAAGCACCGCGAGGTTGGGCGCGACCGCGGGCGTGGTCCGCTCGATGAAACCCCTGAGGGAATCGGCCTCGTCGGCCACCGCGGCGGTCCGGGAGGCGAGCGCGACCGCCCGCTCCTCGACCGGGTCCTCGGGCTCGTGCCCGGCCAGCTCGCGGGCGTACTCGACGCCGGCACCCTCGTCGATCCCGAGGCTGCCGCCCCATTCGGCGACCCGTTCGGCGAGCTCGTTGGCGACGCGCTCGGCGTCGTCCATCGCGCGGACCGCGTGGACGAGCTGGGCGTCGTCGGCCCGCTCGCGCTCGCGGACCTCCTCGCTGGCGGCCGCGACGCTCGCGTCGTGAAGCCGCTCGTAGTACCCTTCTCGCGTGTCGGCGAACCCCGACTCGACCGCCAGCGCCGGCCAGTCCTCGGGGGCGTCGGCGCGGCCCTCGCGGACCGCACGCGCCCCGTCGTCGGGCGTGACCCCGGCGAACCATCCCTCGCTCATACCCTCCACTTACCCCGCCGTCCGGTAAACCCCTCGCTCCGCCGGCGACAGAGTTTAAGTAACATACCCGATATTTCCTGCCAATGAACGCGCGAGGCGAACCATGAGCGACGAGCGAGTGACGATCGGAACCGCAGACGACGGGACGCCGGTCGGAATGCCGGTCGTCCAGCTTTTGACCGGCCGGGGCTTCATCACCGGCAAGTCCGGGTCGGGCAAGTCCAACACCGCGAGCGTCGTCGTCGAGGAGCTGCTCGAGGCGGGCTACCCCGTCCTGATCGTCGACACCGACGGCGAGTACTACGGGCTCAAGGAGGAGTACGAGCTGCTGCACGCCGGCGCCGACGAGGAGTGTGACATCCAGGTCGGCCCCGAACACGCCGAAAAGGTCGCCGAACTCGCCCTCGACCAGAACGTCCCCACCATCCTCGACGTCTCGGGCTACCTCGACGAGGACGCCGCCGACGAACTCCTCCGAGAAACCGCCCGCCACCTCTTCGCCAAGGAGAAGAAGCTGAAGAAGCCGTTCCTGCTGGTCGTCGAGGAGGTCCACGAGTACATCCCCGAGGGCGGCGGGATGGACGAAACTGGCCGGATGTTGATCAAGATCGGGAAACGCGGGCGGAAACACGGGCTGGGGATCGTCGGCATCAGCCAGCGGCCCGCCGACGTCAAGAAGGACTTCATCACGCAGGCGAACTGGCTGGTTTGGCATCGGTTGACGTGGGACAACGACACGAAGGTCGTCGGACGGATCGTCGGCGGCGAGTACGGCGAGCGGGTCGCGGAGCTCGACGCGGGCGAGGCCTTTCTCCAGACCGACTGGACCGATGGGGAGGTCCGGCGGGTGCAGTTCAAGCGAAAGCGGACCTTCGACGCGGGGGCGACGCCGGGGCTGGAGGACTTCGAGCGTCCCGAGCTCAAATCGGTCAGTGATGGACTGGTCGGCGACCTCCAGTCGATCAGCGAGGACCAGCAACGCGAACGAGAGCGGGTCGCGGAGCTCGAACGCGAGCTCGCCCAGCGGGATCGGCGGATCGACCAACTGGAGCGCGAGCTGGAGTCGGCCCGCGACGTGAGCGAGGCCGCCCGCCAGATGGCCGACGCGCTGTCGGGAGAGGGAACGATCGAGCCCGCACAGGCGACGCTGCCCGAGGCGACGATGGACGACGAGCTCGAACGGCTGCGCTCGGAGAACACCGCGCTGGAGGCCGAGATCGAGGAGCTGCGCGGGCGGCTGGAGGGGCCTCAGGGGACGGACGAACGGGCGCCCGAAACCTCGGCGGACGGCGACGGTGCGGACGGGGAACGCAGGGACGAGACGGGCGGGCCGAACGCCGAGGCCGTGGGGATCGCCGCGGAGATCGAGGCCGCGAGCCGGCGGTCGCTCTGTGGCGAGACCGAGACTTGGGCCGTCATCGAGGTACTGGCCGATCGGGAGGGCGCGACCGCCAGCGAGGTCGGCGGGGAGGTCTCGGCGCCGTTCCAACACGTCTGGACGCTGCTCATGGAGCTTCGGGGCTGTTCCTGCGTCGAGCGGGGATCGGACGGGATCTACACGCTCTCGCCTGCTGCGCGCGAACTCGTCCTCGAGAGTGCCGATCCGCTCTCGGCGTAGAGCGGGTGGTTACGCCTCGCCAACGGGCGGACCCGATCAGTCATGGAGGAACTCCCGGATCGCGCCGTCGAACGGCCGCCGGTGGTCGAGGACGGCCTCGTGGCCGACGCCGTCGAGTTCGACCAGACGGCCGTCGGTGATTCCGGCGGCGGTCCCGCGGAACGCCTCGGGGGCGAAGAAGGGGTCCTCGGTCCCGCCGATCACCAGCGTCGGGACCCCGATCTCCTCGAGGCGGTCGGTCCCGTCGTAGGCCAGGCAGGCCTCGGCGGAGACGAGGAAATCGTGGCGGTCGACCGGCGATGGGGAGCCGAGGAGCCCGTAGAGCCGGGCGGCGTCGCGGGCGACCGTACCCCGGAGGCCGCCCGCGACCGCGCCCGCGGCCTCCGTACAGATCGGTCGCCATCGATCCTCCCCCGCGTACTCGCGCCAGCGCCCGACGACCTCCCTGCCGCGCTCGCTCAGCCGGGCGGCGGCCAGCCCGAGGATCGCGTGCTCGACGAGGTCGGGGCGATCGGCGGCGAGCTCCGCGACGAGGAACCCGCCCATCGAGAGACCCATGACGTCGGCGGGGCCGATCTCTTCGAGGACGTCGGCGTAGCCGCCCGCGAGTTCACGGACGGACGCCTCCTCGTCGAGGCCAGGGGGCCGACTCACCATCGCGACCGTGTGCCGGCCCGCGTAGCGGTTGCAGTAGGCGGCGGCGAGCAGGCTGAACCACCACCGGTCGGTGACCCGACAGAGCGGGTCGTTGAGCCCCGGGATCACGATCAGCGTTCGCGGGCCGTCCCCAACGGCGACGTAGGGATGGTCGTCCCAGCGCCCGCGGCGCAGGGGGGCTCCGATCACCGACGACCACCGCTGGCAGGCCGGTTCGATGGGGAACGACTCATACTCACCGTGGGCGGGCCGGGACGAAAACCGTTGCCCGCCGGGGCGTTTTAGGCGCTCGACGCCCAGCTATCGGTATGGGACGTGGAACGGTCTCGGAGACGTATCACGCCGCGCTCGCTCACGGCCTCGCCGACCTGGGCGAGGCGACCCGGATCGGGGTGGTCCGCCGGCCGACGGCGTGGTTCCACGGCGAGATCGACGAGAACGTCCCCGAGCTCGGTCCGCCCGAGGAGCTGCTCTCGGAGTTCCAGGAACGCCGCGAGGGCCTGAAGACGCGGGGGATGTGCGACGAGGGCGCGCATAACGCCGCCTGGGAGGAGGTGGGATTCGGCGAGCGATACGACGAGCACCTCGGATCGCCCGAGGCGCGGGAGGTCCTCTCGGGGCTTGCGGAGCGGGTCGCAGGCGGGGAAGACATCGTTCTCGTCTGTTACGAGGCCGATTCGAAGCGGTGCCACCGCCGCCCGCTCGTCGACGCGATCGAGGAGCGAACCGGCGGCGCCTGAGAGCGCGCCGCCCGGTGCCCAGCGGGCTAAAAATCCATTCCGGTATTATAATTTTCAACACATGTTGTAATATACACAAAGTATTTATTCATGGCAGTTCTTGGAATATTTGCCGTCAAGGAGACGGCCGTTGTGCCTGTCAGAGGCCACCCCCCTCCCCATCGCACTCTCGATGGCGTCGACGATTCGTCGTCGCCATCCCACCAGTACGCCGGGGCGATCCGCCCTCCCCCCCCCCCACCGCGGATCGCCCCCGCGCCGACCGGGAACGGCCCGGTCGGCGCCGCGTACTCTGTTTGTACCGACGACTACTGACGAAGGGACCCGATCGAGAAGCGCTCGCGTTACTCGGCCTGTTCGCGGATCGCCGCGCCGAGCTCCGGGTGGAGCACCGGCCGATCCTCGTCGTCGCGCCGTAGCAGCGGGTCGCCGCCCAGCCGCTCCTCGAGCGTGCCGACGCGCTTCGTGATGGTTCGTTCGGTGTAGTCCGCCTCCTCGGCGAGCTCTTCAGTCGACAGGGGTTCGTCGGCGTTCGCGAGCACCAGCGCGATCTCGTACTCCGAGTCGCGGTACTCCGTCGCTATCTTCTCCGCGAGCGCGGCCAACTCCTCCGGGACCTCCTCGGTTGCCATACCCCCTTTCGGGGGACGGGGTATGTAAAACCTATACTGTCGGGACGAGCAGCCGGGCGAGGACGACCGCGCCCGTCGCCAACAGGACGTTCGAGAGCGCGTAGACCACGGCGAGAACGGGCTCGCCGTCCTCGACCAGCCGGGTCGTGTCGACCGAGAACGACGAGAACGTCGTGAACGCGCCGCAGGCGCCGATCCCGACGACCAGCAGCGCACCCTCCCCGGCGCCGGCGAACGTCACCCAGCCCAGCACGAAACTCCCGACGACGTTCACGAACAGCGTCTCGTAGGGGAAGCGGACGTCGAACCGCCCGACGCCGAGGCCGACGAGATACCGCGAGACCGCGCCGACCGCGCCCCCGAGGCCGACCAACAGCGCCTCGATCATCGCCACCCACCCACGACCAGCCGGCGGCCGAGGATCGCCGCCCCGAACCCGAAGGCGTAGCTCCCGAGGACGTTGAGCAGGCCCCACATCAGTGAAACGTCGACCGTCTCGAAGGCGAACATGCTGTAGGTCGTATAGGAGGAGAGGAAGCCGGTGGCGACGAGCAGCCGGGTCCGGGGGGAGATCCGGTCGGTCGTCGAGGAGGTGTAGAAGACGTAGCCCAGCGCGAAGCTCCCGGTGACGTTCACGAGGAAGGTCCCGCCCAGTCCGGGCGCAAGTAGCGTCACGCCGTATCGCGCGATCGAGCCGACGAAGCCGCCGAGCGCGACGAGCGCGATCGCCGCGGGCCGGGAGGGAGCCATCGCTAGCGGGTTCCCGGCGTCGGTGATAAAACGGAACGGTTCGCGGGCGCTACAGGCCGCCCTGGCGGCGCGGACGGTCGCGGTCGGTCACCGACTCGACCAGCGGGCGGGCCGTCTCGACGAGCGCCCGCGTCCGGGCGGGGTTTCGCTTCGCGGCGTAGGCGACGGCAGCCACGATGGTGAGGACGGTGACGGACGTGATGACGATAGCGCTGCTGATGGCAAACGGTATGAGTGCTGCAATGAGTGTGACACTGATGCCATTGATGAACAGCAACGCCCCGGTCAACAGGAGCACCCTGTTGAGCGCGGCGGTCGCCCCGCCGGATCCACGATCGGGCCCGCGCCCTCCCGTGGATCGACGGGAGCCATGGTCGGATAGTGACTCCATACCGTGACCCTCTCGCGGCCACCCTCTTGAAAGTCAGTCAGCTATCCGTCAGACATCCGTGTTTCATTCGAAAGGATATCGTCCTGAAATACCAAGAGGGATGTCCGGCGGGCGCCGACCCGGTTCATGGTCGAATGTCCACACTGCGATCGCCCGCTGGAGCTGACGGTCGAACCAGCGACCGTTCCCGTCCACCGCGACGGGGAGACGACAGAGATCGAGCCCGACGCCTTCCGGTGTGCGGGCTGCGGGGCGGTGCTGTTCGCGACCGTGAGCCGCGAGCTCGGCGAGCGATAGCGGGCAGTATACAACGGTCGATACCCTCCCCTGGGGCATGATCGGGAAAGTCGACCCCGAACGCCTCGAGACGGTCTTCTCGAACACCGGCGCTCCGGACGACGACGTCGTCGTGGGCCCGGCCTACGGCGAGGACGCCGCCGCGATCCGCGTCGGCGAACAGCTGCTGGTCGCCAACACCGATCCCGTCTCGCTGGCCGCCGAACGGATCGGCGAGATCGGGATCCACGTCGCCTGCAACGACGTCGCGGCCTCGGGCGGCGAGCCCCGCTGGCTCACCGCGGCCGTCTTCCTGCCGAACGACGACCTGCTCGAACCCGTCGTCTCGCAGCTCGACACGGCCGCCCGCGAGGCCGGCGTGGCGATCGTCGGCGGCCACACCGAGTACGCCCCGGACCGGGACCGCCCGCTGGTCTGTCTGAGCTGTCTGGGCCTCGCCGACGAGTACGTCCCCACGGGCGGGGCCGACCCGGGCGACGTCCTCGTGCTGACGAAGGGCGCGGGGATCGAGGGCACCGCGATCCTCGCGACGGACTTCCGCGAGGAGTCGGGCCTCCCCCGGGAGATCACCGACCGGGGCGCGGCGCTGTTCTCGGAGCTGAGCGTCCTCCCCGAGGCGCGGGTCCTGCGCGAGTACGCCACCGCGATGCACGACCCCACAGAGGGCGGGCTGGTCGACGGCGCCCTCGAGCTCGCGGTCGCCTCCGGCGTCGTCGCCCGGATCGAGCGCGACCGGGTGCCGGTCAGGGGGCCGACCCGGGAGCTCTGCGCGGCGATGGGCGTCGACCCCCTGAAGATGTTCGGCTCGGGCGCGCTGCTCGCGGCGATCCCTCAGGGAGAGGTCGACGGTGCGCTCACGGAGCTCGACGAACGGGGGATCGAGGCGGCCGCGATCGGGGAGGTCGGGGCGGGCGAGCCCGCCCTCGATCTCGACGGCGAGCGGATCGCCGAGCCGGTCCGCGACGACCTCTACGGGCTCTGGGAGTAGGCTACGAGCCCTCCAGACAGGCGCGCAGCTCGTCGGGATCGACGCGGAACTTGAACGCGGGGCGGCCATCGACCAGGACGTAGGGTACCCGCTCGCCGTACTCGTCGGCGAGGCCGGCCTCGTCGACGTCGACGAGCGTGAGGTCGACCTCCGTTCCGGCGTCGTCCGCTACTTCCTCGATCGTCCCGATCGCCTCCGCACAGAGGTGGCAGTCCTCGCGGGTGTAGACGGTGACCTCGGTCATGGCGGGGAGTACGGGCGCGAGCGCCATGAGCCCTTTCGATGGACGGGTTCGATATGGGCAGCTATTTATCCGAATCCGAGTGAGTCCCTATCATGACGGAGCAACCGGTTCGCCTCGCGGTCGTCGGGCTCGGCTTCATGGGACAGGTCCACGCGGAGAACGCCGAGGAGTTCGGCCACGAGGTCGTCGCGGGGACCGACCTCGACGAGGAGGTGCGCGAGGAATTCGCCTCGCGCTTCGGGGCCGCGACCTACGGGGAGTTCGAGGAGATGTACGCGGCGGAGGAGCTCGACGCGGTCGCCGTCTCGGTGCCCAACAAGTTCCACGAGCCCGCCGTGGTCGCCGCGCTCGAACGCGACCTCGACGTGCTCTGTGAGAAACCGCTGGCCCACACCTTAGAGAGCGCGGAACGGATCGCCGAGGCCGCCCGCGACTCCAAGGGGTTCTGTGCGGTGAACTTCCACAACCGCCTCTCTGCGGCCGTCGAGATGGTGAAGGGGTATCAGGAGGACGACAAGTTCGGCGACGTCACGCACATCCAGGGCAACTACGTCCGCTGGCGGGGCGTCCCGGGGCTCGGCACGTGGTTCACCTCCGAGGAACTGGCCGGCGGCGGCGCGCTCGTCGACATCGGGGTCCACGCGATCGACTTCGCGCTGTACATCCTCGACTTCCCGGCCGTCGAGGAGGTCATGGGGATCTCGCGGTCGAACTTCGCGGGCCGCGAGGACTACGCCGACCCCGACGACTGGGGGACCGGCGAGGGCGAGTTCGACGTCGAGGACTCGGTGACCGCGCTGATCCGGTGTGAGACCGGCCAGACGATCTCGCTCGAGATCGCGTGGGCGGCCTCCCAGGAGCCGACCAACGAGTTCCTCGTCCGGGGGACCGACGCGGGCGCGCGCCTCAGCCTCGGCGAGGAGGAGCTCGAGCTGCTCGAGACGGGCCACCAGGGCACCGATCACTACGTCCGCTCGGAGCTGGAGGGCAGCCTGCCCGAGACGGGCTGGGCCGCGAGCGACGAGCTGTTCCTCGAGAGCGTCGCGAGCGGCGAGACGCCCGAACTGAACACGGTCGAGCAGGCGCTGACGGTCCAGCGGGTCATCGACGGGATCTATCGGTCTGCCGAAGAAGGGACGTCGGTGCGGCTCGATTAGGCGTCGTCGCTATCCTCGTCGGCCTGGCCAAGGAAGGCCAGCGCCGCGCCCAGCAGCGCGAGGTTCTGCAGGAAGTTGGTCTGCTCGGTGGCGCGCTGTTCGCCCTCCATGTTCCAGAAGTCGTGCATCAGCGGGGTGACGCCGACGAGGAAGCCGGCGATCGCGCCCGCGGCGAGTCGTGGGACCCGCCAGAAGACGACCGCGAGACTGCCGAACGCGAGCATGCCGCTCGCGAAGGGGACCAGCTGGTCGGCCCGGGGGACGGCCTTCGATTCGGCGTAGCCGATCATTCCTTCTATCTCCTGGAAGTTGTTGTACGCGAGCGCTGCGAGGCTGCCGCCGAACAGCAGCCGTCCGAGCAGCGACGGGGTGTCGTCAGTCATGGTTCCGCTGGGGATAGACGGCCGGACATCAAAAGGGGCCGGGTATCGGAAGGCGATCGCGGCGCCATACTTGACAATAGTCTTAGAGGATAAGTTGATAACGGGATCGGTAGTACGGGGAAGCGGGGAATGCACATGCCAACCTGTGCTTCATGCGGCGAACACGTGACGGGGCGGTTCCAACGGGTGTTCGCCGGAAACGACGGTGAAGTGTACGGCTGTCCGTCCTGTACCGACATGACGGCGATCATCAACGGCGAGCCGGCCCGCCGATAGCGGCCGTCGACTCTCGTCACGTACAAGTAGCGTAGCCGAGAAGAGTCGGGACGAATGTCGGATAGCCTTCGTGGACCGCCCAAGCCGCGCAGCGAGAGGGGTCCCGAGCCGCCGGACGCGTGGACGTTCCTCACGTTCGGGGCCATGATGCTCGTCGTGTCGGGCGTGATCATCGGCGCCGGCGGCGTGCTCCACGGCTTTCCGTCCCTCTCCGAGCCCGCCGAACCGGAAGGGGAGGGAGCCGGCGACGCTGACGACGCCACCGGCGCCGACACGGTCGACGAGGACGAAGGCGAGGCGAACGGCGACGACGACGGGAACGATGAGGGTCCAGGTAGCGACGACGGAGGGATCGACGGTGACGGCGAACCCGATAGCGGTGAGGATGAGGACGGCGACGAGAACGACGAGGTCGAGGAGGACGACGAACCGCTGTTCGGCGGGAACGATGACGACGCGGACGCCGAGGAGGGTTCGGACGACGACGCTGAGGAAACCGAGGACGAGGACGCCGAGGGCGACGAGCCCGATACGAACGACGACGGCGCGGTCGACGAAGGCGGGGCTGATGGGGACGCGGGCGAAGAAGACGAGGCCGACGAAACCGATGAGGACGACACCGAGGCGGGCGACGGGGTCGAGATCGGCGGAACCGACCTCGTCGACGGCGGGTCGTGACCGGGTGTCCCCTTACTCCGCTCGCGCGACCCGGCGGATCCGGGAGTCGGCGTCCTCGCCGCCCGTCTCGTCGAAGCCGGCCATCGCATCGAGGAAGGCCGTCTTGTAGCTCGCGGGGCCCGCGTACTCGCCGTACTCCCCGTTGGCGGCCCGTTCGGCCACGAGCCCGAACGCACAGGTCCCCGCGAGCGCGGCCGAAAGAGGGTCGTCGAGGCTCGGGGCGACGACCGAGAGCGCCGCGCCCAGCATACAGCCGGTGCCGACGATCCGCCCCAGCATCGGGTCGCCGGCGCGGACCTCGTAGGCCGACTCGGCGTCGGCGACCACGTCGACCTCGCCCGAGGCGACGACGGCCGCGCCGGTCTCGCGGGCACAGGCGATCGCCGTCCGTCCGATCCCGTCGTACTCGCCGACGGACTCGACGCCCCGGACGGTGGCCCCCTCGCCGGTCAGCGCGCTGATCTCGCCGTAGTTACCCTTGACGACGGCGACGTCGAGCTCCGCGGCCAGCCGCTTTGCGACGTCGGTGCGCGTCGGGGTCGCGCCGACGCCGACGGGATCGAGTACGACCGGGATTCCCGCGTCGTTGGCCGCCCGACCCGCCGTCAGCATGGTCTCCTCGCCGTCCTCGCTCACGTCACCCATGTTCAGCAGGCAGGCCTGGGCGGTCGCGACCATGTCGGCGACCTCCCGAACGTCGTCCGACATGACCGGCAGGCCGCCCCAGTGCAGGACCGTGTTCGCGACGTCGTTGGTCGTGACCGCGTTGGTCACGGCGTTGACCAGCGGCTCGGTTCCCTCGATCGATGCCTGCATCGCCCGGAGGTCGACGTCGGGGCCGGGGTCGGGTTCGGAACCGGGTTCGTCGGCCGTCATTCCTCCCCCTCCAGGCCGTCCTCGACGGCCGCCCGCAGCTCGCGGGTCGCCGCCGCGGGGTCGTCCGCGCCGGTGATCGCGGAGATGACCGCGACGCCCTCGGCGCCGGCCGCGACCGCCGACGCGGCGTTCTCGGGGGTGATTCCGCCGATCGCGACCAGCGGGATCCCGACCGCCCCGCGGATCTCCCGGACGCGCTCGACGCCGATGGCGAGTTCGTCGTCGGCGACGTCGTCCTTCGAGGACGTGTGGAAGACCGCCCCGACGCCGAGGTAGTCCGCGCCGTTGGCTTCCGCCTCCCGGGCGGCGTCGACGGTCGAGACCGAGCGCCCGATCACGGCTCCCTCGCCGAGGATCCCGCGCGCGACCCCGATCGGGAGGTCGTCGTCGCCGAGGTGGACGCCGTCGGCGTCGACCGCCCGCGCGACGTCGACGCGGTCGTTGACGATCAGGTCGACGCCTGCCCGTTCGGTGAGCTCGCGCAGCTCGCGGCCCAGTTCGTAGCGCCGGCGGGCCGTCGCGTGTTTCTCGCGCAGCTGTACCGCGTCGATGCCACCCTCGATCGCCCGCTCGACGACCTCGCGGGTCGAACGGTCGACAGAGAGGTCCTCCTGGGTGACGAGATACGTTCGATAGGATCGATTCACGAGCCATACCAGCGGCTAATGGACCAAATACCGGCCGGTTCGTCGTCGGATCGGGTGCGAGGAGAAGGTGGACGGTCGCGTTTCGGGGGCGATTACACCAGGAACGCGCCCCAGAGCGAGACCGCCGTCTGGCCGACCAGGAGCATCATCGCGCCGCCGATCCGCGAGGACATCTGGGCGAAGGCCATCAGCTCCATGCGCTCGGCCGCGGCGAGGGTCGCGACGTCGCCCGAGCCGCCCATGTTCACCATACAGAGCCCGCCACAGAGCGAGGCCTCGATGGGGTACATCCCGAAGAGGTAGCCGACGGTCGCAGCACCGAGGGCCCCGCCCAGTACGGTGAGGATGACGATCGCGAAGTACGTCGGATCGAGCGTCTCGACGAGTACGTCGATGTCGATCAGCGACATCCCGATCGCGAGCAACAATGGGCCGACGAAGCCCGCGATCATGAAGTCGTAGAAGTGGCCCGCACCCTCCTCGAGGCGCTCGGGGAAGACGCCCGCGACCTTGATGCCGATCGCGAGCAGGATCATGATCGCGAAGGGGTGGATCGGGATCAGGTTCTCGAGGAGGTAGCCGAGCACCAACAGCCCCACGGCGATCGTCCAGCCCATCACGATCGTGTCCTCCGTGAGGTCGACGTCGGGCGTCTCGATGCCGTCGGCGGGCTTCCACTTGCCCTCGGGCATGACGATCCCGTCGCCGCTCAGCGAGGGCCGGAGCGTCCCGATCCGGTGGGCGATCGCGGCGAAGAGGATGCCGACCATGTTGCCCAGGATGATCGCGGGGGCGATGATCGAGAACATCTGGTCGAAGCCGGTGCCCGTCCCGCTCGCGTAGATCTCGCTCAGCGGGATCCCGCCCGCGCCCATCCCGCCGCCGAAGACGGGGATCAGGACGATCAACAGCGACTGGATCCCGCCGTAGCCCAACAGCGTCCCCGCCGCGTACGCGAAGACGGCGGCGAAGCCGAGCCCCCCGAGGACGGAGGGTGCGTAGATCGGCAGCGCCCGCACCAGATACGACCGGGGCATCGAGAGGATGCTGCCCGCGATCAGCGCCGCGATGAACCAGTCGAGCATGTTCGAGCCCTCGGTGAGGAACGTGTCGATCGACGCGTAGGCGTCGGCCGGGATCAGCGCGTAGTAGTTGATAACCAACCCCAACACGAGACAGAGCACCAGCCCGCCGCCGAACCAGGTCCGCCAGATCGGAAGTCGGTCGCCGACGAAGACCGTGATCCCCGCGACGACCAGCAGGAACGCGGTCGCTCCGACCATGTCGTCGGGCAGGTCGCCCGTGTAGACCGCCGCGAGCACCACCGCCAGAAGCGGCAGATAGAGATACAGCGGTATCCCGTAGGCGATCTCGGCCCTCGCCAGTCCCCCTCCGTCCCCGTCAGCCTCCCCGCTTGTTTCGTTCATCGGCCTGGATCGGAAGTCGCCCGATCGATGTAAAACGATTGCGCTAAAGAATAATTATCACGTACGTTGGTTTAATTCGACGCGGAACGGGACATCATCGGACGAATCGTCGTAACGCTCGTGAAAACGACCGCAGGAAGGGAGTGCTCCGTCAGGGATTCGAACCCTGGTCATTGCCGTGAGAGGGCAATATGATTGGCCGGACTACACCAACGGAGCGCGTCCGTTCGCATTCTCCGGTAGCCGCGAGAATCGTTTAACAGTTGCGTTTTCCCGCGGGTGTGGTGGGCGCTATCGTTCGATCACGTCCCGGTCTCGAGGGGCGAGCGCATCGCCTCCGGCTCGGAACCGGGCCGGCTGATGAGGTTCTCCCGGCCGACCCGCAGTTTGCTGATCGATCCCTCCGACTCCATCTCCGAGAGCAGCATGCTCGTCTTGGACTTCGACCACCCGGTCGTCTCGACGATGGCGGTCTGGCGCATCCGCCCGCCGTTCGAGTCGAGCAGCCGGAGCACGCGCTCCTCGTCGGTCAGGGCCATCGGTTCGTCGGGTACGTCGTGGTCCGGCGACGGTGGCGAGGTCGTTTCCTCGGTCCGGCGCTGCCACGCGACCGCGCCGCTGCCGGCGAGGAGGACGCCGAGGCCGAGCGCGACGATCCAGCCGCCGACCGACGTCGTCTGAAGCGCGTCGGCCGGCGAGGCCCCCTCAACGGGTTCGAGTATCCAGTTCATTCGATGATATATTAGATTTCCAATACGAAATAGTTTATGACCGATATTCGTCACAACCGAACAGTCAACAGGTGTGGCGGCGACCGTGGGATATGGAGACCCTATCGTTTGACGGACGGACCGCGCTGATCACCGGCGCGAGCTCGGGCATCGGGACCACGTCGGCGCACGCGCTCGCACGCGAGGGGGTCGACATCGCGCTCGCCGCGCGCCGCGAGGAGCGCCTCGAGGAGATCGCCGACGATCTCGAATCGGAGCACGGCGTCGAGACGTTGACCGTTCCGACGGACGTCCGTGACGAGGAGGCGGTCGACGCGATGGTCGAGGAGACGGTCGAGCGCTTCGGCGGGCTCGACGTCCTGTTGAACAACGCGGGGCTGGGACGGGGCGGCGACGTCGAGTCGCTCTCGACGGAGGACTACCGGCTCATGCAGGACACCAACGTCGACGGGATGTTCTTCGCGACGCGGGCGGCGCTGCCCCATCTGAAGGAGTCGGAGGGGAACCTGCTCTTCATCGGTAGCTTCGCGGGGCATTTCCCCCGGCCGTCGAACCCCGTCTATGCAGCGACCAAGTGGTGGACCCGCGGGTTCGCCCACAGCGTCCAGGCGAGCGTCGGCGAGAGCGTCGCCGTCTCGGTGATCAACCCCAGCGAGGTCCGCACGGAGTTCGGAAGCGCCTCCGGCGAGTCCTTCGAGGAGCGCTTCGGCGAGGGCGAGGTCACCGAGCCCGAGGAGATCGCCGACGCGGTCGTCTTCGCCGCGGGCCAGCGGAACTCGACGGTCACGGAACTCGACCTCTACCGGCGCGACAAGTTCAGCGGCTTCTGAATCAGATCGCGTCGGCCTCGCGGAAGGCGTCGATCTCTCCCTCGGTATAGCCGGCCTCCCGAAGCACCTCTGCAGTGTGCTCGCCGAGTTCGGGTGGATGGCGGCGGATCGAGGTCGGCGTTTCCGAGAGGAACATCGGGCTGCCGGGCATCTCGATCGCCCCCGACGGGGCTTCGACTTCCCGACGCATACCGCGGGCCTCGATCTGCGGATGGCCGAAGACGTCGGCCATGTCGTTGACCGCGCGTGCGGGCACGTCGTAGTCGGTCAGCAGGGAGACCGCCTCCTCGGTGGTGTACTCCCCGAGTTCGGCTTCGAGGATCGGGACCAGCTCCTCGCGGTTCTCGACCCGGTCGGCGTTCGTCACGAAGCGCTCGTCCTCGACGAGCCCCTCGCGGCCGATCGCCCGCCAGAGCTTTTCGGAGGCCGCCGCGACCACGACGTGGCCGTCGCGGGTCCCGAACGCCTGGTAGGGGACGATGGTGGGGTGGGCGCTGCCCATCTTCCCGGGGACCTCGCCGCCTGCGAAGTAGTTCGTCGCCATGTAGGACATCCAGGCCGCCTGGGCGTCGAGCAGGCTCACGTCGATCTTCTGGCCGCCCGCGTCGCGCAGCTCGCGGGCCAGCAGCGCCGCGAGGATCGACTGGGTGGCGTACATCCCCGCGCCGATGTCGGCGATGGCGACGCCCACCCGAACGGGATCGCCCCCGTCCTCGCCGGTGATGCTCATCATCCCGCCCTCGGCCTGGATCATCAGGTCGTAGGCCGGCTTCTCGCTATCCGGCCCCCACTCGCCGTAGCCCGACAGCGAGCAGTAGATCAGCTCGGGGTTCACTTCCTGGAGGTCTTCGTACCCCAAGCCCCACGTCTCCATGGTTCCGACCCGGAAGTTCTCGACGAGGACGTCCGCGTCGGCCGCGAGCGTCCGCAGGACCGCCTGTCCCTCCTCGCTCCCCAGATCCAGCGTGGCCGAGCGCTTGTTCCGGTTGACGCTCGCGAAGTAGGCGCTCGGGCCCTCCTCGCTGAATCGGGGCGGATGCCAACCGCGGGTCTGATCGCCCACGCCGGGGCGTTCGACCTTGATGACCTCCGCGCCGAGGTCCCCGAGCTGCATCGTACAGAACGGGCCCACGAGCACCTGCGAACAGTCCACGACCGTGAGCCCCGACAGCGGCCCCTCGCCCGTCGCGTCGCGCGCCTCGCCGGTCATGGCGCGAGGCGGTTCTTCCGGCCCTTCATGTGCTCGTCGTAGTACGCGAAGGTGATCGGACACCAGTCGGCGGCGATGTCCAGGACCTCCTCGGTCAGCTCGCGGATCTCCCACTGGCTGTCGGCGGCGGCGCGCATGTCGGCGACGTGCATCAACATCCGGGCGTTCATCGACATCACGAGGTTGACCTCGGTGCCGATCGGCAGGACGAACCGGGCGTCCTCGGGGGCCATCCCCAACTCGAGAAGCTCCTGGTACTCCTCGACGGACCGGGAGACGGACTCGGTGAACACCCGCTCGCGTTCCCTCACCGTCTCCTCGTCGACCGCGCCGCTCTTCTGGTTGCGCCCGATCCAGTTCGGGTCGCTCGCGGAGGGCGGGACGACGACCATCTCGCCGTTTCGTACCTCGGCGGGATCGACGTCGTCGAAGGCGACGTAGCGCATCGACTGCACGTCGAAGGAGACGTGGCGATGCCTGGTGAGCTGAGCCATACACGCCCGAGAGATCCCCTTGACGGCGATCGTCAGCTGGGGGTGTTCGAACGGGCCGAAGTGGCCGTGCGAGAGGAGGTGGCCGATCAGGGTCTCCTGTTTCTCCTCGATCCCCTCGCCGTCGATGCTCGCCATGACCTCCTCGAAGGACTGGTCGCCGACGAACCCGCTCATGTAGTCGTTCCGCGCGGCCGTACAGATGACCCGTTCGGGGTCCTCCGTGGCTTCGAGCAGCGTGACGTCCATACACGGTGGGGGCGCCGCCGGCTACATAACACCCACCGATCGACCGTCGGACGGTCGTAAAGGATATGTGACTACTGATTGATCAATACTACAATGGCCCCACCCGTACGGCTGGCGTTCATCGGCGATCCCGGCGTGGGTGAGGCGATCGATCGGGAGCTCGGCGAGGGGGTGGCGCTCTCCACCCTGGCCCCGGAGGAGACGGTGGGCACGGCGTTCGACTGCGTGGTCTCTCTCGGATGGCGGCCCGACGCGCTCGGCGACGGGAGTCGGCTCCCGACGCTCGTCCTGACCGACGACGCGGCGGCGGCCTCGGAGGGGCGGCTGGCCGGCGCGCGGGTCCTGCCGACGGCGACGATCGACCGACCCGAGGAGCTCCGCGCGCAGATCGAGGCCGCCGCGGAGGGGGAACCGACGCCGGCGAGTGACCGGGAACGGGCGCCGCGACGCCCCGTCGAGGACGGGGGTGTCGACGGCGGGACGGCCGTCGACGGTCCGGGGGATGGGCGCGACGCCGAGGACGACCGGACGAGGTGGACGCTCGAGGGGTTGCTCGGGGCGACCCGCGAGCTGATGGCCGCCGAGGGGAGGGAGGAGGCCGCGACCGTCGCGGTCTCGGCGGCGAACCGCGTTCTGGGGCTCGCCCACACCGGCGTTCACCTCGCCGACGACGCCGGCGAGCGGCTCGAACCCGTCGCCTACACCGAGGTCGTCGAGGAGTCGCTGGGGACGGTCCCGACCCTGGAGCGCGGCGACTGTCTCGCCTGGCAGGTCCTCGATTCCGGGGAGGGGCGGGTCTTCGAAGGGGTTCAGGAGGAGGAAGAAGCACACAACCCCGAGACGCATCTCCGCAGCGAGATGATCTACCCGCTCGGCGAGCACGGCGTGCTCATCGTCGCCTCCGATAGCCGGGACGCGTTCGACGACGCGGACGTCTACTTCACCGAGCTGCTCGTCGAGACCACGACGGCCGCGCTCGATCGCATCGCCCGCGAGAGCGCGCTCGCGGGGAAGAACGCCCGCCTCGAGGAGTTCATCGGCGTCGTCTCCCACGACCTGCGCAACCCGCTGACGGTCGCCGAGGGGTCGGCCTCGCTCGCACAGGAGACCGGCGATCTCGAGCATCTCGAACAGGTACGCGAGAGCCACCGGCGGATGCGCGAGATCATCGACGGGCTGTTGGTGCTCGCCCGGGAGGGGAAGATGGTCGGCCGGAGACAGCCGGTGGTGCTCGGTACCGTCGCCGAGGAGGCGTGGACGAACGTCGACACGGACGGCGCGACCCTCGTCGTCGGCGACGACCGGACCGTCGAGGCCGACAGGAGCCGCCTCGCGCAGCTGTTCGAGAACGCCTTTCGGAACAGCGTCGAGCATGGCTCGACTCGCAGCCGGGATCCGGTGGATCCCGACGACAGCGTTGAACACGGTCCAACGAGCAGTCGGCCGAAGGCCGACGACAGTGTCGAGCCATGCTCGACTTGCAGCCGGGATCCACCGGATCCCGGCGACAGCGTCGAACACGGTTCGACGGGCGATCTGACCGTCACCGTCGAGGCCACGCCGACGGGGTTCGCGATCGGCGACGACGGCCCCGGAATCGACCCCGAGGAGCGTGCGACTGCGCTCGAACCCGGCTACAGCAGCGAGGAGGGGACCGGCTTCGGGCTGGTCATCATCACGAACATCGCGGAGGGCCACGGCTGGGAGCTCTCGCTCGAGGGGAGCGATACCGGCGGACTACGCCTCGAGTTCACGACGGACGGAAAGGGTCATCCCGACGGCGGGCGATGAGCCGGCATGATCACGAACCTCGCGGCGGGCGTCCAGGCCTTCACCAGCAACGCGTTCCTCGTCGAGGGCGAACGAACCGTCCTCGTCGACGCGGGCGCGAACTTCGACGTCGCGAGCGTGATCCGCGAGCGGGTCGAGGCGCTCGACGGCGTCGTCCTGACCCATACCCACCGGGATCACGTCGAGAACCTTCCGGGGGTCCGCGAGGCGTTCGACGTCAACGTCCAAGGGTTCGACCCCGATCACCCCGAGGTCGACCACGCGATCGACGACGGCGAGTCCCTGACGCTGGGCGATCACGAGTACCGGGCGCTGCACACCCCGGGCCACAAGGACGACCACCTCTGTTTCTACGCCGCCGATCCGGGGATACTCTTCGCGGGCGACCTGATCTTTCGGAACGGGAGCTTCGGGCGGACGGATCTGGAAGAGGGTGATCGGGGGGCGCTGATCGACAGCATCGACCGCGTCGCGGAGGTCGTCGCCGCGGACCTCGCACAGCTCCACACCGGCCACGGTCCGAGCGTCGAGGACGACGCCTACTCGCATATCGAGCTGGCCGGGCAGGCCGCGCGGTTCTAGTCCTCCAGGTCCTCCTCGCGCTTCAGCCCGTAGTATCCCGGTTGGTCCTCGGAGACGGGGTTGCCGACCACGAGGTCGTCGCCGTTGTTCACCACCCACGGGATCGCCCAGTCGAGCAGGACGGCTTCGGTGTCGGGTTCGAGCTCCGCCTCGGGGTCGATCCCCTGAAGCAGGCGGCCGATCTCGTAGACGGTGTACATCTCGCCCTCCTCGAACAGCTCCTCGGGGGTGTAGAAGTCACAAGGGTACAGCTCGTCGAACTCCTCTTTGGGCTTTGGCATACTCGGGGTTGGACGGAGACGCCACTAAAGCCCACGGTGTGCGCGAAAAAACGGCGGGATCTACCGACTTACTCGAACTGCTCGAGGCACTTCTGGTACTCCTCCTCAGGGTTCTCCCAGTCGACGACGTCGAAGAACGCGTCGATGAAGCTGCCCCGGTCCGGGCCGTAGTCGTAGTAGTAGGAGTGTTCCCAGACGTCGAGCGCCAGCACGGGATGGGCGCCCCAGAGCGCGCCCTGGTCGTGCTTGTCGACCGCCAGGTTGCGGAGCTGCTTCGCAACCGGGTCGTAGACCAGCAGCGCCCAGCCGCTGGCCGTCGTGGCGGCCTTCTCGAACTCGCCCTTCCAGCCCTCGTAGGAGCCGAAGTCCTCCTCGATTCGGTCGGCGAGCTCGCCGGAGGGCTCGTCGCCGCCCTCGGGGCTCATGTTCTCCCAGAACAGCGTGTGGAGATAGTGGCCACTGCCGTTGTGGGTGACGTTGCCCAGCGCGGTGCCGGTACCGCTGTAATCACCGGACTCGCGGTTCTCCGCGAGCGTCTCCTCGGCGCTGTTGAGGCCGTTTACGTAGCCCTGGTGGTGCGTGTCGTGATGCCACGTGACGACCTGCTCGGAGAGGGACGGTTCGAGCGCGTCGTAGTCGTACGGAAGCGGCGGAAGTTCGGCGTTTGATTTCTCTGGCATAGTGATCTCCTCCGTCCCTATCATCTCCGGCCGCGCTGTTAAAGCTTTAGAAGCCCCACGTTATCGTACATCACTCCCGCGTCCCGGGGTCGGCACCGTCGCGACCGAGCACCGGAAGGCGGAGCGTGACGACGCTGCCGGTGGGGTCGTTCTCCGCGAACTCGATCGTCCCGCCGAGCAGCTCGACGGTCCAGCTGACCAGCCAGAGGCCGATCCCGCTGCCGTGTCGGAGGGGGGTCTCGCCGCCCGCTTCGAGGACCTCCCGTTCGACGGGCGGGATCCCCGGCCCGTTGTCCGTGACCGAGATCCGAACCGCCTCGCCCTCCACGGCCGCCTCGACGGTGACCGTCGGTTCGTCGTCGGTGTTGTGCTCGGCGGCGTTCTCGACGAGGTTGTGTATCGCCGTCCCCGCCGGCGAGCCACACGCGACGGCCGGGAGCTCCCCGACGACGAACGTCGTCCGGGGGTACTCGGACCGGAGCGACTCGACCGTGTTCGCGATCGTGCTATCGAGGCTGATCGCCGGCGGGTCCTCGTCGCTCCCTTCGGCCATCCGTTCGATCTGGGCGGCCTTGTCGCTGAGGTCCATGACCCGCGTCGCGCTCTCCTCGATCGCGCTCGCGTGGTCCCGATGGTCGTCCGCGATCCCCACGGCGTGGCCCCGAACGACCGTCATCTCGTTCCGGAGGTTGTGCCGGAGGATGCGGTGAAGCACCGAGAGGCGCTGGCGGTGGCGACGGCGTTCGGTCACGTCCCGGAGGACGACCGCCCGGCCAACGACCCGGTCGTGGTAGTCCTTCAAGATCGAGACCCGGACGTCGACGTACCGGGTGGTCTCTTCGTCCTCGATCGTCACCTCGGAGTCGCTTCCCGCCGGGGGGTCCCCGGGGTCGTAGCCCGGCACGACGTCGCTCGCCGGCCTCCCGACGACGTCGGTCGTGCCTGCGTCGAGCATCCCCCGTGCCGCGGGGTTCAGGTCCACCACGAACCCGCGGGAGTCGACGACGACGACCCCGTCGTCGATCCCCCCGACGACGAACTCGCTCGCGAGGCGGCTCGCGGACGGGTTGGCCTCGAGCAGCTTGCCCCGCGAGAGCGCGAACAGCAACACGGCCCCCGAGCCGGAGAAGGAGGCCGCCATCAGGTCGAGGCCGGCCCAGGGGGTCAGCCCGCTGAGATAGACGAGATGCGAGAGCCACGGCAGCGCGGCGCCGACGAGGAGGGCCGCGGCCTGGCTACGATACAGGAACGAGGAGCCGACCGCGAGCTGGGCGAACAGCAGCGACCCGACGGCCGCGAGGAGATACGCGTAGCCCACGGCGAGGAAGAACCACGGCCCCCAGACCGACTCGAGGACCAGATAGCCGTTGTGCTCGACGAGCGTCGCCGTCTCGCGGACGAGGCCATGCGAGCCGTTCGTCCACAGCAGCGCGATCGTGAGCGCCGGGAGGACCGACAGCCCCGCGACGATCGGGGCCCTGACGTACTGGTCGCGGCCGGTGTACTCGAGCGCGAAGACGATCCACAACACCGGCAGCGCCACGCTTCCGAACCACTGTAGTCGCGCCCAGAACAGCGTCCCGGCCAGCGTCCCCGAGAGGAGGGTGCCGAGATGCGTCGCGGACCACCAAGCCGCCGCGAGCATGAGGGCCGCGAGGCTGACCGCACCGGGTTCGGGCCGTTGGCGCCACGCCAGGGCCGCGACGCTCCCCGCGGCGAGCACCGCACCCACGATCAGCACGAACGTCGGCGTTAGCTGAACCATCTGACCATCGTCCGAAACGGCCGACCCGCTATACTCCCGCCACAGCCCGGCTCCTCTTATATGTTTTCTACTAGTGGAAGTTAAATCAAGCTCCGAAAGCCACTGCGGCGGCGAGACAGACGGCCATGAGGGGTGATTCGAGGTAGCTCGCGAGGCAGAGCCGGTCGATCGACCGGTCCCGGCCGAGACGCGCCACGAGCACGGAGGAGAACAGCATCGCCGGCGCGACGGCGAGCGCCGCCGTCGCGAGCACGTCGAGGAGGACCGCACCGCCGAGCAGCGCGAACGAGCAGGCGTTCACCGCCCCGAGGGCGGCCTGCGTCGGGCGAACACCGAGGGCGACCGGCAGGGTGCCGACGCCCTCCCGTCGGTCGCCCGCGACGTCGCGGACGTTGAACAGTTCGACGCCGACGACCGTCCGCAGGAAGAAGAAGCCGAGGACGACGGCCGCGCCCGCGCCGAACGAACGCCCCTCGAACGCGAGCGGCAGGAGCGCGAGGGGGACGGCCCACGCGAGGGCGACCGCGCCCGTCCCGACGACCAGCACGTCCTTCAGCCGGTCGGCCCCCGACCCGGGCAGCCAGCGGCTGCTGTAGAGCACGCCGAGGGCCCCCGGGAACAGCGCCAGCGCGAACGCCACCGGGCCGCCGAGGGCGGACAGACAGAGCGCCGCGAGGTAGGCGCCGGCCGAGAGCAGGCCGAAGAGCCGCTTTCGTGAGCCGAAGAAGGCGGCGCGGTCGGGGTCGTTGACCCCGTCCTCCGCGAGGTCGGTCAGCTTGTTGTGGTTGTAGACCGCGAGCGTCACCAGGAACGCCACCGCCGCGGCCACGTTCACCGGGATCGACAGCAGGAGCGAGACGACCGCGACCTTGCTCGCGCCCACCGCGGCCAGCAACAGCGAGCAGTGGACGCAGATCGCATATGCGCTCGCCGTGAGCCGTCCGGGGCGTGTTTCACGGAGGTGGCCGAACCACCGCCGGATCGTTTCGAGTTCGCGTCCGTTCGCGATCGAGAATCGTACCATTGCACTGGAACGATTGCGGACGCAAACAGATGTTTCTAGTGACAAGTCATCGGAAAAATACGTTGTTGCCGACCGTTTTCGACCGGTTCCGGTCGGTTCAGTCCTCGCCGTGTGCGCTCGAACGTCTCGATGGCCGCCTCGCGGCGTTCGGCATGGTCGGCGATCGGCTCCGACTCGTCCCAGGAGTGGATCGTCTCGGGGTCGACCCCGCGGAGCGAGGGGACGTACTCGTGGATGGACTCGGCGTCGGGACCGTGGCGCTCGCCCTGGGTCGTCGGGTTTACCACCCCGAAGTAGGCTGGGCGTCGGTGCCGGTGTTCGCGGCCTATTGCCAGCCGCCGGTGGCGTTCGCGGTGTCGTGATCCACCGGCTGCTCGCGGAATCGGGTGTAGCCCCCTCAGTAGATCAGTTCGTCGTCGCTCTCGACCATGTAGAGGGTGCGGGCGGCGATGTTGACGGCATGGTCCCCGACGCGCTCGAGGTCCCGGACGGTGAGCAGCAGGCGCGAGACCTCCCCGAAGAGTCGTTCCGTCTCGGCCCCGTCCATGTCGGTCTCGATCAGGTCCCGGATGACCAGCTCGCTCGCGCGCTCACAGAGGTCGTCGATCTCTTCGTCGCGCTCGGCGATCGCGTAGCAGGCCTCGACGTCCTCCTCGGCGTAGGCAGCCATCGCCTCGCCCAGGGCCTCGTCGACCCGCTCGCCGATGTGGCCGACGTCGACGTCAGGGTAGATCTCGCGTTCGGCGCGCCCCGCGTACTCGCCGAGGTTGGTCGCGAGGTCGGCGACGCGTTCGAGGTCGGTGATGATCTTGAAGGAGGCGGCGATGAAGCGCAGGTCGCCGGCGACGGGCTGCTGGAGCGCGATCAGGTCCGTACACTCGCGTTCGAGCTCGAGGTACGTCTCGTTTATCTCGTAGTCGCGCTCGATGACCTCCCGGCCGAGCGCCTCGTTTCGCTCCTCGAGGGCGCGCAACGCGATCCCGAGGCGCTCGCGCACCGTCTCGCCCATGTGGAGGACGTCCTCCCGGAGCCCCTCGAGCCGGTTCTGATACTCGTTTCGGGCCATCTATCCGAACTTCCCCGTGATGTAGTCCTCGACCTCCCGGTGCTCCGGGTTCTCGAAGATCTTCGTGGTATCGTCGAACTCGACGAGCTTTCCGCCGGTAAGGAACACGGCGGTCTTGTCGCTGATTCTCGCCGCCTGTTGCATGTTGTGGGTGACGATCACGACCGTATAGTCGCGTGCCAGCTCGTCGATCAGGTCCTCGATCTTCGAGGCGGCGACGGGGTCGAGCGCGCTCGTCGGCTCGTCCATCAGCAGTACCTCGGGGTCCGGTGCGATCGCCCGGGCGATACAGAGACGCTGTTGTTGGCCCCCCGAGAGGTCGAGCCCGGACGAATCGAGCTTCCCCTCCACCTCGTCCCACAGCGCCGCCCCGCGCAGCGCCTGCTCGACGTCCTCGTCGGTCGCCGACTGGCCCTGCACTTCGAGCCCGTAGCTGACGTTGTCCCTGATGCTCTTCGGGAACGGATTGGGCTTCTGGAACACCATCCCGACCGTCCGGCGCAGCGCGACGGGGTCGACGTCCTCGTCGTAGACGTCCTTGCCGCGAAAGACCAACTCACCTTCGACACGACAGACGTCGATGAGGTCGTTCATCCGGTTGATCGAGCGCAGGAACGTCGACTTCCCACAGCCCGACGGGCCGATGATCGCCGTCACCTTGTGTTCGGGAACCTCGATCGAGACGTCCTGAAGGGCCGGTTCGTCGCCGTAGTAGACGTCGAGGTCTCGTGCCGCGAGGACCGTCTCGTCGGGCCGGGCGGATCGTTCGGTTTCGCTGCTCGATACCTCGGTCGATATGAGTGGTTCGTTTTCCTTTGTTGCCATTTCAAACACCCGTTTCGTAGCGGTTGCGCACGAAGAACGCGAGGCCGTACATCCCGACGAGGATCAACAGCAGGATCAGGATGCCGAGCGCGGCCAGGTGGTGGAACTCGGTGATCGGCCGGAACGACCAGTAGTAGATCATCGTCGGCATCGACCCGAACAGATCCGTCGGGCCGGGCGACTGGCGCGCTTCGAGCACCGCTCCGACCATGATCAGCGGCGCGGTCTCCCCGATCGCGCGTGCGAGCGCGAGGATCGTTCCGGTGACGATCCCGGGAAGTGCGGCCGGGAGCACGACGCCCCGGATCGTCTGCCAGCGGGTCGCGCCGGTCGCGAGCGAGCCGTGGCGAACGCCGTCGGGCACCGCCCGCAGCGCCTCCTGGCTCGCGACGATCACGATCGGGACGACCAGCAACGCGAGCGCGAGCGCGCCGGCGATGAGGATCTCGCCCAGTCGGAGCCCGTTGACGAAGACGCCGAGCGCAAGTAGTCCATAGACGACCGACGGGACGCCGGCGAGGTTCGTCAGGTTCGCCTCGATGAGGCGGGTGATCCGGCTTCTCGGTGCGTACTCCTCCAGATAGGTCGCGGTGGCGACGCCGAGGAAAAACGAGAAGACCAACGTGAAGAGAACGAGCCAGATCGAGCCGATGATCGCGGGCAGGAAGCCGGCGTTCTCCCAGTTGCGCGAGGCGCCGCTACTGACGAACGTCCCGACGTCGATGCCGATGACGACGACCCCGACCGCCGTTTCGAGCAGGACGTCGAGGATCAACAGCGCGAGCATCACCACGCCGAACAGCGCGGCCGACACGAGCGTGGCGTGAAACAGCAGCTCCTTGCGCTTGACCCACGTCAGGTCGATGTCCGAAAGCAGATCCGAGCCGGTGTCCGTGCTCATGCGAGCCACCCCCGGTGGCGAGTATGAGTAGGGAGCAACTGCATTGTGACTGAACTCATGCGAACCGCCTCCATGCGGTTCGGATGGCCGGCGATGTCGTAACCGGGATCATTGGTACACCTCGCGATACCGCCGTTTGATGTAGTCGTTGACGAGGTTCGCCGCGAGCGTCATCAGGAACAACACCAGTCCGACGGCGAAGAGGCTCTGATAGGTGACCGAGCCGACCAGCGCGGTCGAGCGGGCGCTGGTCACCATGTAGGCGGTCATCGTCTGGACCTCCGCCAGCGGGTTCGCGGTGAGGTTCGGGGTCGCGCCGGCTGCCAGCGTCACGGCCATCGTCTCGCCGATCGCCCGCGAGACCGCGAGGATATAGGAGGCGAACACGCCGGAGATCGACGCCGGTAGTACGACGCTCGCCGAGACCTTGTACTTCGAGGCCCCGAGCGCGTACGCGCCGTTTCTGAGTTCGTCGGGAACGGAGTTCATCGCGTCCTCGGAGATCGAGGCGACCATCGGGATCGTCATGATCCCGACGACGACCATCCCCGCGAGCGCGTTGTTGCGCCCGACCGAGAGCCCGAAGACCTCGAGAACGGGTCGCAACAGCACCGGCGTGACGAACGAGACGGCGAAGAAGCCGTAGACGATCGTCGGAACGCCCGCGAGAACTTCGAGAGTGGGTTTGAGGTACTTGCGGGTTCGCGTGCCCGCGTACTCCGAGAGGTACAGCGCCGCCGCGGTCCCGATGGGAATCGAGACGAACGCCGCCCCGACCGTGATCAGGATCGTCGCGGAGATCAGCGTCGGAATGCCGAACCGCGGGTCGTCTGCGTGGGAGGGACGCCACTGGGAGTCGGTAAAGAACTCGGTAAACGTGACTCGCTGGGTCAGTCCGTCCATCCCGAGGTTGAGAATCGAGGTACTGACCCACTCGGAAAACGTCGCGTCGAAGAAGAAGCCCCACGTGTTGTCGAAGAGCACGGCGAAGATCGCGATCGTCGTCAACACGGTGATGCTCGTCGCCCCAAGGAGGATCCGACGGATCATGCGGTCGCGTCGCTGATCGCCCGAAGCGATGTCCTCCGTGATCCCCGACGGTTGGCCTGTGTCCGTACTCATCTAACTCGTCCCCCGTTATTCGTCGTCCTCGTCGTCCCCGTCGTTGCCATCCTCGACCTCGGCGCCGCCCTCGCCGGGCTCGCCGCCGAGCTCGGTGAAGTAGCCGACCCCGCCCCAGCCGAAGGCGTACTGGCTCTCGGCGACCCCCTCCATGATCGATCCGGTGTCGGTGTGGGCGCTGTAGTCGGTCCGGATGGAGCCGATCTCGCCGTTGATCTCGCGGGTGAAGTAGTCGAACGTCCCCGAGTCGTCGTCCCGTCCCCAGAGGTCGATCTCCTCGTCGGGATACTCGTCGTCGATGTCGCTCCAGGCCGTGATCTCGGACTCGTACCGCCAGACCGCGTGGAGGTCGTCGAGGGTGATCTCGTCCATCCAGTCGTTGTCGGCGTGTTTGACGACTGCCAGCCCGTCCCAGCCGATCTCGTAGTGGGAGTACTCGACGCCGTTCTCCTCGGCGACCTCGGCCTCCTCGTCGAGGATCTCCCGGCTCGCGCTCTGGATGTCCGAGCCACCGGTCGCGAAATCCTGAAAGCCCGCACCGGTCCCCTCGGGGTTGACCGCGACGCTCACGCCCTCGTGTTCGTTCTCGAAGTCCTCGCCCGCTGCCGAGGTGATCGGCGCGACCGTGTTCGAGCCCGAACAGTCGATCGTCCCGCCGTCGATGTCGTCGGGGTCGACCTCGACACCGAGGTCGTCGAGTACGGCCTGGAACTCCTCCATGTTCTGATCGCGGGTCTCGTCGTCGGTCGCGTAGTAGCCCGTATCGCGGGCGAACTCGTGCTGGTTCTCGAAGTAGAACTGGACGTACGAGCCGATCAGGTCCGGGTTCTCCTCGAGGGTCGCGTGGTTGACGAAGATGAACAGCGGCCTGGTCAGCGGCGAGTAGACGCCGCTCTCGATGTTCTCCTCGGTCGGGTGGTAGAACTCCCCGTCCTCGTCGCTCTCGACGGCGACCGTCTCGATCGCCGCCTCCGACCCCGCCTGGTCCTCGAGGAAATCGGTACACCCGGCCAGTCCGATCGCCCCGGACGCGCCCACGGCAGTCAAGAACTTCCGCCTCGTCGTCCCCGTAGCCGATGGATCAGTTGCCATCATCACCACCGTTCCCGAGAGATGGTAAATACTCTTCTAAGAGATATATATAGTAGAATGTAGATACATATATCTCTACTTCCCGGGACGTATTCCGATCGCGACCATAGCGATCTTAGAACCCATATCGTCGTACAAACGCCCTTGTATCCGTTTTATCCGCACTCACGAGATCCACCGACTGATACGATCGTTCGTGATACCGAGGTCATCGGACAATAGTAAGTCGGTCCGTTCGGGGCCGATCGCCGAACTGTGATCTCTATACCCGGCTCTGACTGAAGTATATAGATTCAGAAGAGCTTATGTAGGGGCGAGCGAACAGGGGGTGCATGGAGGTCCGTAAGGTCCAGATCACGGGCGGGTCGACCTACACCGTCTCGTTGCCCAAGGAGTGGGCGACCGAGACCGGAATCGAGGCGGGAAGCGAGCTAGCGTTCTACCCGGAGGGCGACACCCTCGTCGCCGCGCCCTCGAGTGTGGCCATCGAAGCCAGCACGACCCTCGCGACCGAGGACGCGAGCCCCGGGGAGCTCGAGAGCCGGATCGTCACCCTCTACATCAACGGCTTCGACGAGATCGCCCTCGAGGGCGATCGGATCGCGACCGACCAGCGTCGTGCGATCCGGTCGGCGGCAACCGACCTCGTGGGCTTCGAGGTCAGCGCCGAGACCGAGGACCGGATCGTCCTCCAGGACTTCCTCGATTCCTCGGAGCTCTCGTTACACAACACCGTCATGCAGATGCGCCTGCTCTCGCTGTCGATGCTCGAGGAGGCGGCCGAGGGGCTGCTCGAGGGGGAGCCCGTGCGGGCGGCGGCGTTCGCCGAGCGCGACGACGACGTCGACCGGCTGTGGTACGTCACCTCGCGGCTGTTTCGCTCCGTGTTGCGCGATCCGCGGGCGGCCGCCGCGATCGACCTCGGGCGCGAGACCTGCTTCGACTACCGGACGTGTGCGAGACAGATCGAGCGGATCGCGGACCATTCGGTCAAGATCGCGGGCCACGTCGAGGAGCTGGACGGGCTCCCCGAGGGCGTTCGCGAGCCGCTCGCGGCGCTCGAAACCGAGTCCCGCGAGACCGTCGAGAACGCGATGGACGCCTTCCTCGTCGAGGACTCCGACCGGGCGACGGAGCTCGCGACGGCGACGCTCGCCCGGTCGGCGGGGATCGACGCCCGGACCCGGACGATCGACGAACGCCTCAGAAGCGTCGACCCGACCGACGCCCAGCTGCTGGGGCTGATCGTCGACTCGCTGTCGCGGATCGGCGACTACGGGGCGAACATCGCCGAGACCGCCCTCCAGAAGGCTACGCCCGCGCCCGCGGCGACGGGCGTCCGTCGCTGAGGGCGCTCAGGCGTAGCTTCGCTCGGCGAACTCGAGGATGCGGTCGGACTCGGGCATCGTCACCCCACGCTCCTCGTCGACCAACACCGGCACGCCCCGCTGGCCGGAGACCCGTTTGACCTCGTTTCGCTTCGAATGCAGCGCCTCGGTCCAGATCGTCTCGTACTCGACGCCGAGCTCGTCGAGCCGGTCGGCGACCTTTTCGCAGTGCGGACAACCATCGAGCTGGTACAGCGTGACTGACATACCGGGTAGTGACGCGCCACCGGTAAAAAGTCAGCCCGTCATGCAATATCCTTTTATCTGAATTCAACAATTCTTATCCATGCATCGAAGCGCCGCCGCGGAGCACTCCCTCGACCGGGACGCCCGGTCCTACCGCTACTACCGGAACGCCGTCGAGCGCCACTGGGACCCCGCGGAGATCGACCTGAGCACGGATCGCGAACGGATCGGGAAGCTCGACGAGGCGACCTTCACGGACCTCAGGCGGACGCTGGCGCTGTTCGGCGCGGGCGAGGAGGCCGTCACCGAGGACCTCGCGCCGCTGTCGGTCGTCATGGAGGGGATCGAGGACCAGATGTTCGTCACGACCCAGCTCTACGAGGAGGCCAAACACACCGACTTCTTCGACCGCTACTGGCGGGAGGTGATCAACCCCGCGGAGGACGACCGCGGGCTCGAACGGAGCTCGCCGCTCGACGACCGCTGGTTCTTCGACGCCTACCACGAGCTGTTCGGGCGAAACGAGGCGGCCATGGACCGACTGCTCACGGAGGACACGCCCGCGAACCGCGTGCGGGCGCTCTGTCACTACCACCTGACGATCGAGGGGATCATGGCCCAGACGGGCTACTACGCCGTCCAGACCAACTACAGCGGCGAGATCCCCGAACTGCCCCTGATCCCGGGGCTGGTCGACGGGTTCGCGGAGATCCGCGGCGACGAGGGTCGCCACGTCGGGTTCGGGATGGCGAAGCTGAAGGAGCTGCTCGGGGAGGGCGTCCCGATCGACGTCGTCCACGGGACGGTCAACAACCTGTTGCCGCTGACCCAGGAGGTGGCCGCGACCGCGGCCGCGAGCGAGGACGGGGCCGGCCTCGACGAGGGGGACCTCACCACCTACGCCGCCGAGAAACACCTCCAGCGTATGGAGCAGCTCTCGGACGCGAGCGCCGAGATCCCCGACGTCGAGGAGCTGGTGGCGGTCGAGCGACCCGCTGATTTTTAGTGGCGAGCGTCCGTGTCCGTGGTATGCACGGACAACCCGAGGTGAGTTTTCGGTGAGCGAACGCGAGATCCACCTGCCGGTGGCCGCCCAGTCGGGCGTCGAGACGATCGTCTCGTACACCCAGCAGGCCGAACGAACGGGCTACGACCGCGTCTGGCTGCCCGAGACCTGGGGGCGCGACGCCGTGAGCGTCCTCACGGTGCTCGCCGAGCGCACCGATTCCGTAGAGCTGGGCTCGAGCATCCTCCCCGTCTACTCGCG
This sequence comes from Halalkalicoccus tibetensis, assembly GCF_037996645.1. Taxonomy (NCBI): domain Archaea; kingdom Methanobacteriati; phylum Methanobacteriota; class Halobacteria; order Halobacteriales; family Halalkalicoccaceae; genus Halalkalicoccus; species Halalkalicoccus tibetensis. The sequence goes on along the minus strand of NZ_JBBMXV010000001.1, from coordinate 724,191 downwards.
CTCGCCGGCGCTGCTCGGCCAGACCGCCGCCACCCTCCAGGAGGTCTCGGAGGGGCGATTCAGGCTCGGAATCGGGCCGAGCGGCCCCGCGGTGATCGAGGGCTGGCACGGCGCGGCGTTCGACCGGCCGCTCAGGTACACCCGCGAGACCGTCGAAATCGTCAAACGGGTGCTCTCGGGCGAGTCCGTCGAGTACGACGGCGATCTGTTCCAGCTCTCGGGTTTCCGGCTCCGCGGTGAGCCGCCCGAGGACCCCCCGGAAATCGACGCCGCGGGGCTGGGGCCGAAGTCGGTCGAGCTCGCCGGCCGGTTCGCCGACGGCTGGCACGCCGTCGTCTTCACGCCAGACGGGCTCCGCGAGCGCCTCGCCGATCTCGAACGCGGCGCCGAGCTGGGCGATCGCGACCCGGACGACGTGCGGACGACCCTCTCGCTGCCCTGCTGTGCGCTGGAGGACCGCGAGCGCGCCCGGCGACTGGCTCGCCAACATATCGCCTTCTACGTCGGCGGGATGGGGACCTACTACCGGGAATCGCTGGCCCGCCAGGGTTACGGGGAGGTAGCCGAGGCCGTCGCGACGGCGTGGGGAAGCGGTGATCGTGAGGAGGCACTGGCGGCGATCCCCGACGGCCTGCTCGACGAGCTCTGTGCGGCGGGCACGCCCGAGGAGGCCCGCGAGGGGGTCGAGCGGTTCGAGTCCGTCGAGGGGCTCGACGCCGTCGCGGTCAGCTTCCCGCGGGGCGCGAGCGAGGACGAGATCGAGGCGACGATCGGGGCGCTCGCGCCGTAGATCGGCGTAAGATTTTTACGAACCGTGAGTATAGCATCGGATGCATTCGAGGTGAACAGCCATGGCGCTGCCGACGAACGCGACCAGCACATGGAACCAAGGCCTCGACCTGCCCTCCCGGATCTTCGGCGAGGGCGGCGGAACCGACTACGAACTGTACGAGGAGGACGGCGAGTTCGTCCTCAGCGTCGACATGCCCGGCTTCGAGCGCGAGGCGATCGACCTCGCGTGGAACGACGGCGTGTTGAACGTCGCCGCCGAGCACGTCGACGACGAGCGCGGGCGAAAGCGGACCTACCATCGCCGGTTCCGCTTCCCGCGTGACGTCGACGAGGACGGCATCGCCGCGACGTACAGGAACGGCGTCCTGAAGGTCCGGCTCCCGATCGCCGAGGAGTCGACCCCGCACGGAAAGACGATCCCGATCGAGGAGTAACGGCCGAGCGGCCGCCCCGTCTCGGGATCCCGTTCTGTAGAACGCGGTTTTCGCCGTCGCTCATCGCGTAGTCCCGGCTACGTCATCGACGGCGTCGGCTCCTCGCCGTCGGCGTAGAAGGTCCCGTGGAAGTCGAAGGGGAGCGCGTGGGGGAGGTACGCGCGCGCGATCTCCTCGAACCCCGCGGCGTCGAGAACGAGCACGCAGGAACGTTCCTCCTCGACGTCGAGCGCGACCGAGATGAGGACGCCGTCGTCCTCCTCCTCGGCGTCGGGACGCGGGACGAACAGCGGCTCGCCGGGGTGTAGCTCCGCCTCTCTCCACTCCTCGTTCGTCCCGTGCTCGACGTCGACCTTGTGCAGGCGGTCGTTGAAGCTTCCCGCTTCCGAGCCGACGCCGTAGCAGAACCGATAGGGGTGGAGGTTCGCCTCGGCGTAGTTGGTGGTCGGGAACTCGATGTCCTCCTCGAAGAGCGTCCGGCCCTCCGCCTCCCCCGCCTCGAGGTCGATCCGGTAGCGTCGGAGCTCGCCGTCCGGGACCTCGGGGGCGCGCGATCGGAGGTTCGCGAGCGAGAGCGACTCCACGACCGAGTGGTCCTCGAAGGCGACCAGGTCGACGAACAGCTCGTCGCCGCGCTCGAAGGCGTCGACGTGGTGGAAGGTGAAGAAGGGCGGGACGGTCGGTTCGGCGACGACCTCCCCCTCGCGTCGGTCGACGACGAGGAACCGGGTGTCGCGCTCGGGGTACCACCGGAAGCTCTCGGCGAACGGGCGCGAGTCGAGCAGGCGGCGCGGGGAGGTCGTGAAGGGGTGTTCGGTGAGCACGGCGTAGTGGTCGGTGAGCGCGAAGCTGTGCATGTAGGCGGGTTCGTCGCGCTCGACGTGGGCGACCGTCTCGGCGGGGCCGTCGTCGGGGTCGTGATAGAGGACGTAGCCCGAGTCGCGGCCGTAGTCGATCCCGAGGCCGACCCACTCCTCCTGGTGGAAGTCGTAGTGGTCGTGCGCGAGGGTGCCGGTCCCCTCGACGCTCCCGTCGTGCGTGCCGAGCGTCGAGAGGTCGACGGGGTCGAAGGCGACCTCGCGTGCGGTCTCGGTCACCGCGCGGTGTTCGCCGTCGCGGTGACGGACCGTCAGCGAGGCGTTATCGGTTCGGGCCCCGCCCAGCAGGCCCCGCAGTCGCCCGAGGAACGACCAGTCGGGGTTCGTCCCGAACTCGGGATACCGGAGCTCGCCCTCCCGGGCCGCCCGGTAGGCGTCGCTCTCGAGGAAGCGACTCGAGTACTCGATCCCGTCATCGAACCGGAAGCGCCGCAGCAGTGCGAACCCGTCGAACCAGTGGGTCAGGTCGCGGTCGCCGACCTCGAAGTCGCCGGGGCCGTTGCGGTAGAGCGTCCCCGAGAGCCACTCCGGGAGCTCGCCCGCGACGTCGAGTTCGACCGGATCCGTCTCCTCGTCGAACGACTCGAATCCCAAACGGTGGTCTGCCATACGCGGGACGACGCTCCCCCGGCGCATAGTTCTGGTCCCGTTTTATGGGGCCGGCGCCCCGAGTCGGGGACGTGAAAGCCATCAGGATCGAGGCGTTCGGCGACAGTGGCGCGCTCGAACCACGGGAAGTCGAGCGACCCGAGCCCGGGTCGGGGGAGGTACTGCTCGAGGTGCGCGCGGCGGGGATCAACTTCGCGGACGTCATGCAGCGTCGGGGCGAGTATCCCGGCGGTCCACAGCCACCCTTCACGCCCGGCATGGAGGCCGCGGGCGTCGTCGAGGAAGCGGGCGACGGGGTCGACTTGGAGGCGGGTGATCGGGTCGTCGGGATGATCGGCCAGGGCGGCTACGCGGAGTACGCCGTCGCCGACGCGGGGGCGCTGTTTCCGGTCCCCGAGGGGATGGGCTTCGAGGAGGCCGCGGGCTTCCCGGTCCAGTATCTCACCGCGCACAACTGCCTGTTCGAGTGGGGCGGGCTGGAGCGCGAGGCGCAGGGCGCCTCGGAAAACGCGAGCGGGCAAAGCCCGCGAGCGGACGGCGAACGGGTGCTGATCCACGCGGCCGCTGGCGGCGTCGGAACGGCGGCCGTCCAGCTGGCCTCCAGAGCGGGCGCGGAGGTGTTCGGCACCGCGAGCACCCCCGAGAAGCTCGACCTCGCCGCGGAGCTGGGCTGTGATCACCCGATTAACTACACCGAGACGGAGTTCGCGGAAGAAGTGGACGAGATCACCGACGAGGGGCTCGATCTCGTGCTCGACGGCGTGGGCGGCGAGAGCTTCGAGCGGAGCGTCGAGACGCTCGCGCCGTTCGGCCGGGTCGTGACCTACGGGGTCGCGAGTGGCGAGCCCGGCGTCGTCGAGACCCCGGAGCTGTTCTTCGGCAACCACTCGGTGATCGGCTACCACCTCGGCCGAGCGAGCCAGCAGGCACCAGAGAGAGTGTTCTCGGCCGTCGAGGACCTCACCGAGGGCTTTTCATCGGGCGAGCTGGGGGTCGTCGTCGGCGAGACGTTCGACCTAGAGGAGGCGGCCGACGCCCACGCCTTCATCGAGAACCGCGAGAGCAGCGGGAAGGTCGTACTTATTCCATAAATCGCATCTTTACTTTATATTCTGTATCCATGGTGGAAATATAACAAATATAAGTAACTCCAGTCCAGACTAAAAGATTATGTCCCAGTGCTTTCTGCTCGGTGCGGGTGCATCTGCTGGGTGCAAAAATAGTAACTCAGCAACACCACCAATGGGGGATTGGCTATTTGCCGATGGATGGAAATCAGGGTTGTTGAAAAAAGACGAGTTTACAGAATTGCTAGAGGAAGTGGAAAAAGAAGTTGGATCGCGACGGGGTATAGGGGATTCAAGACTGAACTCCGAAGTATTCTTAGAAAATCTGGATCAGAATTTTCGTCAGGAAGTCGAAAATGGGAATAACCGTGAATCAAATCGGCTGCAGAAAGCACTAAGCGAATCATATTACTATTTTTATGAATTGTTTAGGCAGTACGTGTCTCAATATACTCCAGGAGATGATAACTACACTTCTCTAGCAACTCATATCCTCGAATCTGACCAAGAGGCACGCGTAATATCATTAAACTATGACACAATGTTTGAGAAAGCTATCAAGCATGAACAGAGTGATTATCACTATGGTGGATTGGGAAGGAGATTCTACAGAGGTCCAAAGCATAAAGCCCGAAGTATATCAATATCAAAAGTCCACGGATCAATAAACTGATTGAATGATTTTTCAGGTATTCAAACTAATCCATATTCGGGTTCATTACGAGATAGAATCCAAGCCGTTCATAGCAATAAATCCCTTTCGAGCATGAAGTATATGGGGTTTGATGAACTAGAAGCCCGCGACTATAAAGATCTTGTTTTTGATCTGGATCATATGTATGAACCTGCAGTTATTCCACCTATCGGAGGGAAAAAGGACTACGAAAAGGTACGTGCTTATCCTCCTGTTTGGAGAGCAGCAAAATCCTATATAGACATTTCAACAGAGTTAATTGTAATCGGAAGTCGGATCAGCAGTCATGACAGTAGATTAATCAATGCTGTCAATGAAGGAGTAGAAGATGGAGATAAAATAAGAATCGTATCGGGAAGTGGTTCAGAGGAAATAAAAAGCAGATTAAAAGATGAAATAAATGAAGGGGAGATAGTGACGAACAATCTGAAATTCGGGGAATATATGCGGACTTTAGTTTAGAAGGAGTCGATCACCGGGATCCCTTCGGTGCCGTAGTCGCTCATCGCCGCCAGCTTCTCGGGCACGTCGTCGAGCGAGACGGTCCCGGAGACGACCGCGCCGGGATCGAGCTTGCCGGTCGCGACCATCCGGAAGATCTCGTCGTAGCGCGTGGGCTGCATCCCCAGCGAGCCGATGAACTCGATCTCGTTCATCACCATCAGGTCGGTCGGCAGCGAGACCTGCCCCCGCTCGTCGCTCGTGCTCAGCCCGATCTGGACGTGCTTGCCGCGGCGCCCGAGGCTCATCACCGAGTTGCGACACGTCTCGGCGATCCCCAGCGCGTCGACCGCGACGTTCGCCCCGCCGTCCATGATCGCCTTGACCTCCCGGGGAACGTCCTCGACCTCGCCCGCGTTCACGGTCTCGACCGCCCCCAGCCCCTCGGCCGTCGCGAGCTTCTCGTCGACCAGGTCGACCGCGATCACGTTCGCACCCAGGGCATCGGCGATGTGGACCGCTGAGAGGCCGACGCCGCCACAGCCGTGGACCGCGACCCAGTCGCCCGCACTGACGTTCGCCCGGTGGGCCAGCCCGTGAAAGGAGGTCATGAACCGACAGCCCAGTCCGGCCATGTCGGTCGCCGAGACCCCCTCGGGGAGCGAAACCGCGTTGTGGTCGGCCGCGGGCACGTGGACCTGCTCGGCGAACGCCCCCTGGGCCGACTCGACGAACCCCAGCGGCCGGACGTTCTCACAGATGTTCGAGCGGCCGTTCCGACACTGGTGGCAGCTACCGTCGCCGAGGTTGAACGGGACCGCGACGCGATCGCCCTCGCGAACCCACTCGACGTCCGCCCCGGCAGAGACGACGGTGCCGGCAGGTTCGTGGCCGAGGATCTGGCCCTCCTGGGGCTGGATCCCGAGCCAGTCCCAGTCGCCCTGCCAGCCGTGCCAGTCGCTTCGACAGATCCCGCAGGCCTCGACGTCGACGACCACCCCGTCGGGGTCGGGCTCGGGCGCGTCGACGGATTCGATCTCGAGCGGTTCGCCGTGGTCGTGGAGTACAGCGGCGCGCATCACTCCGACCACGGACTATTGAATGATTAATATACAGGATCGATCCCGTCCCGCCGTCCGTCGAGGACGGGAAAGCGCTCGTCGCGGCGGGTCTCGAGCCAGCGGAGCAGCCGCTCGGCCCAGCGGAGCTTGCGGGCCTTCATCGGCCCGACGGAGGGGTCGTCGAGGTCCCAGCCCGGGAACGCCAGCCGAGCCGCGCCGAAGTGGTCCGCGAGGAAGGCCCCGCGGTCGCCGTCGGTGAAGCCGCCGAAGTTCTTGACGGGGCCCTTCGGGGCGGCCTGCGTCGTCGGGAGGACGTTCTCGCCGGCGAGCCGGGGCATCCATCGCTCGATCAGCCCGACGTTGTCGCCGTGGGCGTGGACGGCCGCCGGAACCCCCCGCTCGGTCAATCCCCGGAGCGTCTCGGGGTTCTTGTCGACGTCCGTCACGAACAGGTCGGGGTCGATGCCCGCCTCCATGAGGACGTCCGCGGCGGTCGAGGCGGCGATCACGTAGTCGGCCTCGGCCGCGAGGTCGAGTTCGCCCGGAAGCGAGGGGCCCGCGCCCGCCACCGCGACGGTCGCGCCCTCGATCCCCGCGAGCCGATCCGTCTCGAAGGGCTCGGCGAGGTCGACGAGGACGTCGCGGGCGCGCTCGTCGCCGGTGCGGTCGAACCCGAGGTCGGCGAGGATCGCCCCGTAGACGGGCTCCCAGGTCGCGAAGTTCATGGCCGTGGCTCGTCGGTCGGCGTCGATAAAAACGGTTCCGTGAGCCGGAGTGGCCCGAGTACCCCTACCCGGGGGCCGTTCCGGCTTCCACCTGTCGGTTTTACCGCCTCCGGTATAAGCTTTCTCTTAGTTAATATCATGTAAAATCTTCGAGACTATCTCGCGGAGACGGTCCGTACCGTCGGGGATCGCCCGGTTCAGTGCCTCGAAGCCGCGAGGGGTGCCGAACAGTACCGCCGGATCCGTTCCGGCGAGGCGCACCCCCTCGGCGTCGGCGACCGCGGCGGCGAGCGGTTCGCGAGCCCCTCCCAGCCCGGCGAGACGGAACCAACGGGTGATCCCCGCGTCGGCGATCCCCGCACTCGCGCCGACGCGTTCGAGGTGGCGCGCGGCCTCCGCTCGGGTCGTCACGTCGAGTTCCTCGACCGTGGGATCGGTGCCGGTCCCGCGGACCCGATCGCGGGCGAACTCCCGGCCGATCAGGGCGGCGTCGCGGGTCTCGGCGACGTCGTGGGTTCGAAGGACGTGCGCGCCGCGCTCGACGGCCATCGCTGTCGCGGCCAGCGAGACGGGCAGCGCCTCGTCCGTCTCCCGCCCGGCGACCGCCCGCAGGAAGTTCTTGCGGTTGATCGAGACCAGCAGTGGGCGGCCGTAGGCTCGGAACTCCCGCAGCTTCCGAAACGTCTCGCGGTCGTCCGCGAGGGTCTTCTCCTCCGACCAGCCCCCGAAGGCGGGATCGAGGATCGTCTTCCCGGTGAAGCCGTTCATCGCGAGGGCCTCGTAGATCTCGTCGACCGATTCGACGGCGCCGGGGCGTTTCAGATCCGGCGGCGAGGCCATCTTGACGACGGCGGCGTCGTGATCGTCGCAAACGTCGGGCATCGCGGGGTCGGCGAAGCCACAGACGTCGTTGACCATGTCGAATCCCCGCGACAGGGCCGCGTCGGCGACCTCCGCGTAGCGCGTCTCGATCGAGAAGACCGCCTCCCCGGAAACCGATTCGATGGCCTCGACGGCGGTGTCGAGCCGGTCGAGCTCCTCCTCGGCCGAGAGCACGTCGAGGCGCTTGTTCGCCGATTCGAGGCCGACGTCGACGATGTCCGCTCCCTCGTCGATCAGGTCGCGATCGACGTACGCGGCCGCCTCGCCGGGATCGGCGAAGACGCTCGGGTCGTAGGGCGACTCCTCGCTGACGTTCAACACGCCCATGATCCGCGAGGGGTGGTCGTCGCCGATCCCCAGCCCGGCCGCGTCGACGGTTCGCATGGGCGGGGGTTGGGACGACGGGCAGATAGGCGGTCCGGTTCGCGGTGGAGCGATCCACGCGGTTTTTACCGACCGCGCCGATAGCCCCGGTATGGGCAAGGTGAGCATCGGGCTTCGCGGCTGGCGGTTCGACGAGCGGGAGGTGTTCGACTCCGAGGGGGAGTTCAAACCCCTCGAGGAGATCCCCGACGAGACGCGCCTGCGCCTCGAACGCCTCGAGCTGCTGGTCACCTCGCCGTGTCAGGCCTGCTGGCTGATCCACGGCGACGCGAACCTCGAGGAGTGCAACGTCGCGGAGGCGGTCTACGGCGAGCCCCGCTCGGAGGTGCTGCTCTGTGACGAGCACGAGCCGGACTTCCTCTACTGGTTCCAGGAGGACGGCGGCCGTGAGTACATGGGCGAGGACGAGCTGAAGGACGCCTTCCACGAGTGGTTCGCCGACGACGGGCGCGCGCCGGGCAACTACGAGGGGATCGAGCACGTCGAGACCGACCCGGAGGACGTCCCCGAACCCAGCGAGATCGACTTCGAGGAGATGCAGGTCGAGGCGCCCGAGGACGACGAGAAGATCGACCTGCGTGACTTCGACATCTCCCAGGAGTACCCCTCCTCGTGAGTTCGGTGGTCGTCGTCGGGGCCGAAACCCCCGGAAACGTCGGCACGATCGCTCGCGCGATGAAGAACTTCGGCTTCTCCGAACTGTTGCTTGTCGACCCACCCGAACTCGATCCCGACGGCGAGGCGTACGGCTTCGCCGGCCAGGCCCGCGAGGACGTCCTGCCGAACGCCGAGACGGTGAGCTTCGAGGAGGTCGTCGAGGGGTTCCACACCGTGGGCTTCACCGCGACGACCAACGAGGACGCCCGCAAACACGTCCGCTTTCCCTTCCGCACGCCGGAGGAGCTCGCCGAGGACCTCTCGGGAGTCGAAGCCGACGTCGCGCTCGTCTTCGGGCGCGAGCGCGTCGGGCTCACCAACGAGGAGCTCGCCCGACTCGATCAGATCTGTGCGATCCCCGCGAGCGCCGACTACCCCGTTCTCAACCTCGGACAGGCCGCGACGGTGGCGCTCTACGAGCTCCGGGGGCTGGCGATGGGCGACTCGCAGCTGCCCGACGTGGAGCACGAACGCGCCGACGAGCCCGAGATCGAGCGCTTCTACGACCGGTTCGACGAGACGCTACGAGCGGTGGGATATCCCGAGGGCAAGCGCCCGAAGACGATGCGGCTGGTCCGGCGGCTCGTGGGTCGGGCCCACCCGACCGACAGGGAGATAACGACGTTGCACGGGGTTCTGCGGGCGATCGAGCGCGCGACGCGGGAGCGATAACGGGTGGCTCGACAGCTCACGCGGTCGAGACCCACAGCCAGGCGGTCTGGAGGCAGACCCAGATCGCCAGCCAGAAGACGACGAACAGGCCGACGAGCGCGGTCGCGCCGAGGCTCCCCGCCCCCGTCACTGCGAAGGAGACCGGGGCCAGCAGGACGACCGCGACGAGCGCGATCGCGAGCCCGAGGGCCGCGAAGACGTAGTCCCTGACGGGCGTCTCGTCGCCCGTCGCGCTCGTACGGGAGGCGGTCGGTCTCCCGGTTCCCCTCGAGGCCGGCGGAGGCGTGACCATCCCTTACACCCTATCCATAATTGTAGTTCAATATGTATAAGTGTTACCACGTGACGATGTATCGAGTCATAGGGAACAGCGGTGTGGTTCGACCGACTCGTGGGACGGCCCATCCGAGTAGCTGGGTGGTCACGACGGTACGTGGGCTACTACGGGCGATCGAGGGCGCGACCCGGAAGCGCCGAGCCGTTCGGGAACGAGCCGCTAGTCGTCGGTTCTCCCGTTCCGGATCGGCTGGAGGCTCCCGTAGGTGAGGGTGCGCCAGAGCCATTCCAGCGGTCCGAACCGGAAGTGCCGTAGCCAGAGGGCCGATAGCGGGACCTGTATCGCCCAGATCGCGACGACGACGCCGAGCGCCCCGACTCGGCTCACTCCTCCGAACAGGCCGAGGCCGTGCCCGTAGAAGACCGACGTGGCGAGTACTGTCTGGAGGACGTAGTTGCTGAAGGCCGTCCGGCCGACGGCGGCCAGTGCCCGCGTCGCGACCCCGTCGGGGCGCCACCGACAGTACAGCATGACCAGCCCGATGTACGCGCCGGCCAGGGGGAAGCTCGCCCAGTAGTTGAACTGCCGCCAGAACAGCGCCACCCCGGCGGCCCAATCGTTGGCCTGGACGTACCAGACGCCGACGAGCGACAGGGCGATCCCGCTTGCCGCCCCGCCGACGACCAGCCAGCGGTAGAACCGCGACGATCGGTCGTTCGTCAGCAGGCCCCACTTGAACAGCGCCATCCCGAGCAGCATGGAGCCGCCCACCCGCCAGGCGCTGTAGCCGAGCAGCCCCGACGTCTGGCGCTCGAGGGCCGTCGGGACCCGGTGGTCCATCTGTTCGAGCCAGCCGCCACGGTAGGCCTCGATCTCGGCCCGGAGGGCCGCCCCCGAGGGCTGCCAGCTGCTCGCGATGGCGGCCGGGTCGACGGTGAGCCCCGAGGCGACCTCGGTGATCGAGGGGAACGCCAGCAGCACGATCCCGAGGGACGCGAGCGCCCGCGGTGGGCGATCGCGAAGGAAGACGACGCCCAGCGCGCAGACGCCGTACGCGACGAGGATGTCGCCGTACCACAGCAGGTAGGCGTGCGCCAGGCCGAACGCGACGAGCCACCCGGATCGGCGGAAGTGCAGTTCGAGGGCGGGGCCTCCCTTCGACTCGACGCTCCGGGCGAACAGGACGACCCCGCCGCCGAACAGCAGGGTGAACAGCGTGATGAACTTCCCCTCGACGAGGACGTGGCCCGCGAACCAGACCCAGTAGTTCGCCCCGGTCAGGTCGCCGTAGGCCGTCGGGTTGGTCAGGACCACTTCGGGCATCGAGAACGCCCGGACGTTGATCACCAGAATCCCGAGCAGTGCGAACCCGCGAAGCGCGTCGAGGCCGACGATGCGATCCGACGCCGGCGTCGGGCCGTCCTCGGCGTCAGTCATCGCGCGTGCGGTCGGACCGGCGTCCGTTCGCGCCGGCGCGGGTCGACCGTCGGAGGGGGGCTCACGCTCGCTGCTGGATCTCCTCGCGCAGCGCGGCGCTGACGGCCTCGCCGTCGGCCTTCCCGCCCAGGGCGCCCATCGCCTCGCCCATCAGCCCCGAGAAAGCGGCCATCCCCTCCTCCTCGACCTGCTCGGCGTTTCGTTCGACGACCTCGCGGACGGCCGCGCGGACCTCGTCCTCGGAGGCCCCGCCCAGCCCCTCGCGTTCGAGGGCCTCCTCGGCTGTCAGCTCGGGGGAGTCGGCGATCGCCGCGAGCAGGTCGCCGACGCTGCCCTTCGGGAGGTCGCCGTCGCGCGCGAGCGCGAGCGTCCCGGCGACCTGGTCCTCGGAGAGGTTCCCGACGGGGACGTCGTCGCGGCGCAACTCGGTCAGGGTGGATTCGAGCGTGCCGGCGGCGAGCGTGGGATCGACCCCCTCGCTCACGACGTGTTCGAACAGCGGCATTCGTCGGCCGTAGGCGACCTGTTCGGCGAGCCCGGCGTCGAGGCCGTGTTCTTCCTGATAGCGTTCGACCTTCTCGGTGAGGAGCTCGGGCGTCTCGACCTCGCTCGGGTCGGGATCCACCGGAGGAACGTCCGTCTCGGGGTACATCCGCGCGGCGCCCGGCAGGGGACGGAGGTATCGCGAGGTGCCGTCCTCGTTGGCGCCGCGGGTCTCCTCGGGGACGCCCTCGATGGCCGTTTCGGCCCGCGCCGCGACGGCCCCGATCGCGCTTTCGGCGGTGTCCGCGTCGTCGGCGACGATGGCGACCGCGTCCTCGGGGCCGGCCCCCACCGCCTCGCGCAGCGCCTCGACCTCCGCCTCCGTGACGCCGTAGGCGGGCAGTTCGTCGGTGTGGAAGACCCCGCCCGCGCCGTGGCGCTTCGCGTGATCGGAGAGCTCGGTACCCAGGCGCCGATCGGGCTGGAGCTCGCGGCCGACCAGCCCGTCGAAGCCGTACAGCGGGACCGCCATCACCGAGCCGCCGTCCGAGAGGGCGCCGGCGATGACCCCGCTGTCGGTGTCGGCGAAGAGTTCGCTCACGTCCGCGGGATCGCCGACCGCCGCGTCGCGCGATTCGAGCTCCGCGGCAATCTCCAGCAGCTCGACCTGCCGGCCGACCTCCCCGCGCACGAGGTCGTCGATGTCGTCGAGGCTCTGGACGCCCTTCATCTCGACGCGGGCGCCCTCCGCGATCGAGACGTTGACGTCCTGGCGGATGGTGCCGAGGCCCCGCTTTACCGTCCCCGTCGAGCGAAGCAGCATGCCGATCCGTTCTGCGGCCTCCAGGGCCTGCTCGGGCGAGGAGATGTCGGGGCTGGTGCCGATCTCCACGAGGGGGATCCCCAGCCGGTCGAGGCTCCAGCGCACTCCGTTATCGGTCTCCTCGATCCGCTGGGCGCTTTCTTCCTCCAAGAGGAGGTCCTCGATCCCAACGGGGCCCTCGCTCGTCTCGATCGCGCCGTTCGTGGCGATCAGCGACGAACGCTGGAACCCCGAGGTGTTCGAGCCGTCGACGACGATCTTGCGCATGACGTGGGCCCGGTCGACGGGCTCGGCGTCGAGCAGCCCCGCGATCTCCAGGGCGACCGAGAGCGCCTCCTCGTCCATCCGGTGGGGCGGCTCGTCGTCGGCCTCGACGAGGCAGGTCGTGTCGTAGGCCAGATACTCGAACTCGCGGTCGACCCGGCTCTCCTCGAGGGCTGCCTCGTCGATCTCGCCGAGCTCGCTCTTCGTCGGGTGCAGGTAGCGCGTGAACGTATGCGAGGACGCCTCGGGCTCGCGTCGCTCGGTCGGACAGGCACAGAAGAGCTTCGTCTCCGTATCGAGCTGCTGGTGGATCTCGAGGCCGGCGACGAGCCCCAGCGCCTCGTAGTCGTAGTCGTCGGCGGTCATTGTGCCGACGTGGGGAGCCGAGGGGTAAAAAACCGTCCAGTCGGCGGTGGCCCCGACGAGGCCCGCCCTCGTCCCAGTCCCGGCTCGACGGGCACTGGGGTTTTGTATCGAGTCACCGTGCGAACACGTATGGACTCATCGCTCTCGCTCGAGGAGATCATCGCCGACGGGTTCGTCATCGGCACGATCCTGCTGTGTTGGTGGGCGGTCGCCCTGGTGGTGGCGCTCCCGTCGGTCGCGCTCGAGGGTTCGGTCCTCACCGACGCGCTTCGGTGGCTCGCCGTCCTGCTCATGGTCACCGGGATCGGCAACGCGCTGGTCTACGCGATCGCGCGCGGGATCGTCCTCTCGGAGGACGCACGGTTCGAGTAGCGGGCGGACCAAATCAGAAACAGGGGGCTACTGGGTCCGCGTCGTGATCCGTACGTCGTCGACCCGGAGGATGTCCTCGGTGAGTCCCTCGCCCTCGCAGTCGTCGTTGGGGCAGGCGTAGTGCCAGCCGTCGCGGGTGGCCCGGCGCTCGGCGAAGCGGTCCCCACAGGCCTGGCAAAACAGCTGACCCTCCGCACACGTGTCGCGGTGAAGCGACAGCGCGAGCTCGGTCCGGAAGGTCCGCTTGCAGTTACGACACGTGTACATATCAGATGCTACTCACACGTCAGACATAGCTGTACTGGTTTCTATCCGCTCGTTGAGGCGTGTGAACGGTGAACGCGATTCCCGTTCCCGAACGTTACTCCTGGCCGAGAATTCCGCGGTGGGTCATCAGCTCGGGGTCGAGCACCTCGTCGACCTCGCCCTCCTCGAGGTAGCCCTTCTCGACGACGACCTCCCGGACCGTCTTGTCCTCCTTCAGGGCCGTCTTGGCGGCGTCGCTGGCCTTGTCGTAACCGATGTGTGGGTTGAGCGCGGTCGCGAGCGCCATCGACTGCTCGACCTGCTCCTCGCAGTGTTCGGCGTTGGCCTCGAGCTTGGCGACGAAGCGCTCGCCGAAGGTCTCGGCGGCGTTGGCGAGCATCCCGGCCGACTCGAGGAAGTTGTGCGCGAGCACGGGTTTATAGAGGTTCAGGTCGATCTCGCCGCGACCCCCGCCGGCGGAGACGGCCGCGTCGTTGCCGACGACCTGCTTGTGGACCTGGTTGACCGACTCCGCGACGACGGGATTGATCTTCCCGGGCATGATCGAGGAGCCGGGCTGGTTCTCGGGCTGTTCGAGCTCGCCAAGTCCGTTTCGCGGGCCGGAGGCCAGCAGGCGCATGTCGTTCGCCATCTTGTTCATCGAGCCCGCCACCACGCGCAGCGCGCCGTGGGCCTCGACCATCGCGTCGTGGGCGGCCTGGGCCTCGAAGTGGTTGTCGGCCTCGACGAAGTCGACCCCCGTCTCCTCGCTGATGTACTCCGCCGCGCGCTCGGGGAACTCCTCGTGGGTGTTCAGCCCCGTCCCGACCGCGGTGCCGCCCAGCGCGAGCTCCGCGAGATGTGCCCGGGTCGCCTTCACGCGGACCCGTCCTTTCTCGATCTGGGTCCGGTAGCCGCCGAACTCCTGGCCGAGGGTGACGGGCGTGGCGTCCTGCAGGTGGGTGCGGCCGGTCTTGACGACGTTCGAGAACTCCTCCTCCTTCGTTTCGAGCTCGTCCTCGAGGAGCTCGAGGGCGGGCAGGACGTCCTTCTCGACGGCCTCCAGGCTCGCGACGTGCATCGCCGTCGGGATCACGTCGTTCGACGACTGGCCGTAGTTGACGTGGTCGTTGGGATGGACGTCCCGCGAGCCGATCTCGCCCCCCTGGATCTCGGTTGCGCGGTTCGCGATCACCTCGTTGGCGTTCATGTTCGAGGAGGTGCCCGAGCCCGTCTGGAAGACGTCGACCGGGAACTGGTCGTCGTGCTCGCCCGCGATGACCTCGTCTGCGGCCTCGATGATCGCTTCCGCGGTGTCCTCCTCGACCAGCTCGAGGTCGCGGTTGGCCTGTGCGGCGGCCTTCTTGACGATCCCGAGCGCGCGGACGAACCGCCGACCGAACGTGATCCCGCTGATCGGGAAGTTCTCCACCGCGCGCTGGGTCTGTGCGCCCCAGTAGGCCTCGGCGGGGACCTCCATCTCGCCCAGACTGTCCTCCTCGATCCGAACGTCCTCGCTCATACCCGGGACCTCACGGCCCGCGGGGTAAAACCTACTGGAACCGGCGGGCCGACGCGACCCCGCCGATTCCGAACGTGATTCCCCGGGACGGACCCCTCAGTACGCCATGTCAGTATGTATCATATCAGAGTGGTAGGGCGGAAATCACCCGAAGGGATGTATGTAACAGATATAGATTTACGTTGTTATTCGACTATGAAAAAACCTCGAAACTGTTAAGTGTCCTGACCGAACAGATACGGTCGTACTTACAGTACTAACCATGAATGATGATCAATCACGGACGATCTCGCGCCGGACCTATCTACGAGCGAGCGGGGCGGCGAGTGCGGCGGCGGTAGCCGGGTTGGCCGGCTGTATGGGCGGCGACGGCGACGGGAACGGCGAGGGCGAGCTCGAGATCGCCCACTGGTGGACCGCCGGTGGCGAGGAGGACGCCATCGAGGCGCTGATCGAGGGGTTCGAGGAGGAGTACCCCGACTACGAGGTCGACAACAACCCCACGCCCGGCGGTGCGGGCAGCGCGCTCGAGGCCGACGTCCGCAACCGCGTGATCGACGGCAACCCGCCGAGCACCTTTCAGATCTGGCCGGGTGAGGCGCTGACGCTGTACACCGAGGAGGACCTGCTCGAGGACGTCGGCGACATCTGGGACGACGAGATGCAGGAGGCCTACCTCGACGGACCCCGGGAGCTCTCCCAGGACGACGAGGGGACCTTCGTCGCGGTGCCGATCAACATCCACCGTCTCAACAACCTCTTTTACAACGTCGAGGTCGTCGAGGACGCGGGTATCGACCCCGAGGAGATCGAGGACCCCGAGGCGCTGGTCGAGGCCCTCGCGGCCGTCGAGGACGCGGGCTCGGTCGGGATGATCCACCAGACTCAGGAGCCGTGGTCGACGCTGCAGCTCTGGGAGAACGCGCTGCTGGGCCTCGATCCCGACGCCTACCAGACGACGATCGACGGCGACCCCGAGAGCGTCGAGGACGAGGTCATGGAGTCGCTCGAACTCACCGCCGAATACGCCGCGTACTTCAACGACGACGCCAGTTCCGTCGCATGGGACGAGGCGAACAACCGGATCATCAACGGCGAGGCGGCGTTCCTCCACCAGGGTGACTGGGCGGCCGGCCAGTACGAGGCCAGCGAGGACTTCGAGTACGGCGAGGACTGGGACTACATCCCGTTCCCCGGCACCGAGGGGCTCTACCAGACGGTGATGGACGCGTTCGTGATGCCGACGGAGAACCCCTCGCCCGAGGCGACCGAGGCCTTCCTCGCCTACGCGGGCACGACCGACGCCCAGGCCCGGTTCAACGTCGAGAAGGGATCGATCCCGCCCCGTACCGACGTCGACATGGGCGAGTTCACCGAGTTCCTCCAAGCCCAGATGGAGGACTTCGAGGAGAGCGAGGACCAACCCCCACAGATCGCCCACGGGCTCGCACTCCCCCCGGACCAGCACAGCGACATGGAGGGCGTGTTCGCCAACTTCAACGAGAGCTTCGACGCCGATCAGGCGTACGACGGGATCGTCTCCGTCTTCGAGTAATCGGACGTGATTCGCGACACGTTACGCCGGCTACGGCGTCGACGAGGCGACGGATCCACCGAGGAAGCGGTCCGAACCGACGGCGGGACCGAGACCGGCCGCCGCTTCAGCATCGGGTCGGACTCGATCGACAACGAGCTACTGGAGTCGCTACCGTTCTGGCTGCCCGCGGCGCTGCTCGTCGGGCTGTTCGTCTACGGGGCGATCGGCTGGAACTTCCTGATCTCGCTGACCGACTGGTCCGGGCTCGGCCAGCCCGACTACTCGAGCCTCTCGCTCGAGATGTATCGGATCATGCTCGAGGACGCGAACTTCATCGCGGCGACCCGCAACACGTTCGTTCTGCTGATCGTCTTCACGGCGGTCGCGCTCGTGTTGGGGCTGCTGATGGCGATCCTCGTCGATCAGGGGATCCGCTTCGAGAACACGTTCCGGACGATCTACCTGCTGCCGTTCAGCCTCTCCTTTGTCGTGACGGCGATCTTCTGGTCGTGGATGTACAACGTCTCCTCGGGCGGGATCAACGTCACGCTGCAGGCGCTCGGGCTCGACTTCCTGGCGATGAACTGGCTCGGGGATCCCAGGTTCCGCCTCGCGGCGATCATCTTCGCGCTGATGTGGCAGTTCAGCGGCTACTGCCTGATCGTCTATCTGGCGGGGCTGCGGTCGATCCCCGACGAGCACTACGAGGCCGCGAAGGTCGACGGCGCGAGCACGGTCCGGATGTACTGGCGGGTGATCGTCCCGCAGCTCCGGGCGGCGACGATGAGCGCGGCGGTCGTGCTCATGGTGTTCGCGCTCAAGGCGTTCGACTTCATCTACGTGATGTTCGGCACGAACCCCGGTCGGTCGGCGGACATCCTCGCGGTGATGATGTACCGACAGGCGTTCTCGGCGACCAACTGGGCGTACGGCTCGGCGATCGCCATCGTGCTGTTCGCGATGGCGCTCGGCGTGATCGCACCCTACATCTACATGCAGTACAGACGAGGTGAGCTATGAGCGGCGGAGGATCGAACGAGGAGGGGTTCCTCGAAGGGCTCACGCCCAGACGGGTCGGACTCTACGCGGTCCTGCTGGCCATGGTCGGGTTCTACCTCGCTCCCCTAGAGAGCGGGCTGATGACCTCGATCAAGTCCACCCAGGCGTTCGCAAGCACGACACCCTTCGCGCCGCCGGGGCCCGAGGGCTTCACGATCGAGCCGTGGCTGGCGGCCTGGGAGTCGCTGCAGGGCTCGCTGTTCAACCTGCGTGGCTCGCTCGTCAACAGCCTGTTCTTCGCGCTGCCGGCGACGCTGCTGTCGGCGACGCTGGGCAGCCTCGCGGCCTACGGGCTGACGAAGGTGAGCTGGCGCGGCCAGATCTTCGTCTTCGCACTGCTGATCGCGGGCGTGTTCATCCCCTACCAGGCGGTGCTCGTCCCGCTGCGACAGTTCTGGTCGTTCGTCGACGTCGCGTCGCTGCTGACGGGCGTCCCGGTGCTCGAACCGCGAAGCGACCTGATCGAGCTGACGATCACCCACACCGCCTACGGGATCCCGATCTGTACGGTGCTGTTCCGGTCGTACTACCAGACGATCGACGACGACATGCTGGAGGCCGCGCGCCTCGACGGCGCGTCGGTCGCGCGCATCTACCGGCGGATCATCCTCCCGCTCTCGGTGCCGATGTTCGCGGTGACGCTGATCTACCAGTTCACGCAGGTCTGGAACGACCTGCTGTTCGCGCTGGTGATCGTCCAGTCGTCGGAGTTCTTCGTCGTCACCCAAGAGCTAAACGCCCTGCAGGGCGCACTGGTACAGGAGTACAACATACAGATGGCCGGCGCGTTCATCGCGGCGCTTCCGACACTGATCGTCTACGTCATGTTCGGAAAGCAGTTCGCGGAGGGCGTCGCAGGAGAAGGAGCATGAACACACGACACACCACCATGGAGGGAGCATGGCCGAACTGATCCTCGACGGGGTCACGAAGTACTTCGACGACGACGGCGAGCGGATCGTCGCCGTCGACGACGCCTCGATCGACATCGCCGACGGCGAGTTCCTCGTCCTGGTCGGCCCGTCGGGCTGTGGGAAATCCACGACCCTGCGGATGGTCGCCGGCCTCGAGACGATCTCGGAGGGCGAGATCAGCCTCGGCGGTCGACGAATAAACGACCAGAAGCCCCAGCAACGGGACATCGCGATGGTGTTCCAGAGCTACGCGCTCTATCCCCACATGACCGTCCGGGAGAACATGCGCTTCGGGCTCGAGGAGTCGACCGACCTCTCGGACGAGGAGATGGACAGCAGGGTCGAGGAATCGACGTCGATGATGGGGATCCACGACCTGCTGGATCGCTACCCCCGGGAGCTCTCGGGCGGCCAGCAACAGCGCGTCGCGCTGGGGCGGGCGATCGTCCGCGATCCAGCCGTCTTCCTGATGGACGAACCCCTCTCGAACCTCGACGCGAAGCT
This sequence comes from Halalkalicoccus tibetensis, assembly GCF_037996645.1. Lineage (NCBI taxonomy): Archaea > Methanobacteriati > Methanobacteriota > Halobacteria > Halobacteriales > Halalkalicoccaceae > Halalkalicoccus > Halalkalicoccus tibetensis. The sequence goes on along the minus strand of NZ_JBBMXV010000001.1, from coordinate 705,091 downwards.
GCGCTCCTCGATGCGCACGGAACTGCAGCGCATCCAGGAGGAGCTGGGCGTGACGACCGTCTACGTCACGCACGACCAGACCGAGGCGATGACGATGGGCGACCGGATCGCGATCCTCGACGGCGGCGTGCTCCAGCAGGTCGCCACGCCGCTCGAGTGTTACCACCGCCCGCGAAACCAGTTCGTCGCGAGCTTCATCGGCGAGCCGTCGATGAACTTCTTCGACGTGCGACGCGAGGGCGATCGGCTCGTCGCCGAGGACTTCGAGTACCCGCTGTCGGCGGAGATCGCCGGGAAGCTCGAGGCCGAGGCGCTGACCCTCGGGGTCCGCCCGGAGGACATCGAACTGGTCGAGGGCGAGGCGGGCGATCACGACTACGCCGCGGAGGTGCTCGTCGTCGAGCCGATGGGTAACGAGAACAGCGTTCACCTCCGGATCGGCGAGACCCGCTTCATCGCCACCGTCGGCGGGATGCGCCAGGTCGCCCAGGGCGAGGCGGTCACCGTCCGGCTGCCCGAGGACGCGATCCACCTCTTCGACCGCGAGACCGGCGAGGCGCTACACAACCGCCGGCTCGAGGAGGAGCTCGCGGAGCCGCCGGTCTGACTACTGTTTCTCGTACTCCTCGGGCGTGTAGGTCTTCAGTTCGAGGGCGTGGATGTCGGTCGTCATGTGGTCGCCGAGCGCGTCGTAGACCAGCTGGTGTTGCTGAACCAGCGGTTTGCCCTCGAACGCCGGCGAGACGACGACCGCGGCGAGGTGGTCCTCGTCGTCGACGCCCCGTGGCTGGGTGACGGTCGCCTCCGCGTCCTCGATATCCGATTCGATCAGTTCGGCGACGTCGTCGGTGTCCATACCACCGACTGCGTCCCGGAGGGGGAAAACGGTTTTCGAGTCCTCAGGTCCACTGGTCGAGCCCGGTCTGGGTCACCGACTCCTCGATGCGCTCGAAGCCGCGGGCGACCTCGTCGGCCGGGATCTCCCAGTCCTCGACGACGAACGTGCGGGCGGCCTCGATGTCGGGCGAGAGGGCTGTGTCGAAGCCGTAGTCGTCGGTCACGTCGGGATCGAGGAACAGCTCGCGAACCGACTCGACGTCGTCGATCGCGGCGTTCCGGGCGTCGAGGACGCTCATGAGATCGCCGTGCTCGTGGATCGCTTTTACTGCTGTTTTCGGCCCCAGCCCGTGGACGCCCTCGTTGAAGTCGGTCCCACAGAGGATGCCGACGTCGACCAGCTGCTCGTAGGTCAGCTCGTGGGCCGCGAGGGTGGCCTCGAGGTCCATCCGCTCGGAGTCGCCCTTGCTGGTGATCTGGCGCAGCGTCAGCGGCGCGCCAAACAGCAGCGCGTCGTAGTCCTCGGTGCCTGCGTAGTCGACGTCGCCCGCTTTGGCCATGTGGGCGGCCTGGGCCTCGCCCTCGGCAGGCGCCTCGATGTAGGGGACGTCGAGCAACTCGAGTAGCTCACGAGTCGTTTGCTGGATCGTCTCGGTCAGGCTCTGTGTACGGGCTTCGAGGCGGGCGGCCTCGACCCTGTCGCCGCGCTCGCGGGCGGCCCGCGCCTCGGCCTCGGCGCGTTCCTTGGCTGCCCGGCGATCGTCGATTTCGGCCTCTTTGAGGTCGGTGACGACGCCGTCGAAGACGAAGACGGGGACGATGTCGTGCTCGAAGAACTTCGGCAGACCCTGGACGACCCCCACGAGGTTCGCGACCTCGGTGCCGTCGGCGGTGGTGTAGACGCCGTCGGCGGTCCACTTGACGGTCGTCGTCAGGTAGCGATAGAGCCAGTTGTGGGCGTCGATCGCGACGACGGCCCCCGAAATCTCCTCGAAGGGGACCTCCTCGATCGCCGCGAGCTCCCGGAGTGCTGCGTTTCCCATCGGCGAGGGTAGGGAGGGAGACGGTTTCAAGCTACGGATGGGCGGGTCCATTCGAAACCCTTACTCCCCGTCCGGAGGTGGTGGAGAGTATGAGCGACCAGTCCGTCCCCGACGAGGAGGTCCGCCATGTCGCGGAGCTCGCGCGGATCGGCCTCGACGACGAGGAGGTCGAGGAGTTCTCCGAGCAGTTCAGCGAGATCCTCTCGGCGTTCGAGACTCTCGACGAGGTGCCCGAGGCCGAACGCGATGGGGACCTCGAGAACGTGATGCGCGCCGACGAGGTCCGCGAGGGCCTCTCCCAGGAGGAGGCGCTGCGGAACGCCCCCGACTCCGAGGACGGCTACTTCAAGGGACCGAGCGTCTCATGAGCGGGGACTCGATCTTCATCACGAAGGAACGAATCGCAGGCGACCGGGAGGGACCCCTCGCTGGTGAGCGGGTCGCCGTCAAGGACAACATCAGCACCGAGGGCGTGCGCACCACCTGCGGGTCGGCGATGCTCTCGGAGTACGTCCCGCCGTACGACGCGACGGTCGTCGAGCGCCTGAAGGACGCCGGCGCGGAGATCGTCGGCAAGGCGAACATGGACGAGTTCGGGATGGGCTCGACCACCGAGACCTCCCATTTCGGCTCGACCGAGAACCCCGCGGCCGAGGGCCACGTGCCCGGCGGCTCCTCCGGGGGCTCCGCGGCGGCGGTCGCCGCCGGCGAGGCCGACCTCGCGCTCGGAACAGACACCGGGGGCTCGATCCGCAACCCGGCGGCGTTCTGCGGCGTGGTCGGGATCAAACCCACCTACGGGCTGGTCTCGCGATACGGGCTGGTCGCCTACGCCAACTCGCTCGAACAGATCGGACCGCTCGCGCCCACCGTCGAGGGCGCCGCCCGGCTGCTCGATGCCATCGCGGGCCCCGACGAGCGTGACGCGACCACTCGCCGAGAGGGTGCGGAAACTGACTACGCGGGCGCCGTCGACGGCGACGTCGACGGGCTCTCGATCGGGATCCCGACCGAGCTCGTCGAGGGTGCCCACGACGGCGTCCGGGAGCGTTTCTGGGACGCGATCGACGAGCTCGAATCGCGGGGCGCGAGCTCCCACGAGGTGAGCCTGCCCTCGATCGAGCACGCCGTCGCCGCCTACTACGTGATCGCGATGTCCGAGGCCTCCTCGAACCTCGCGCGCTACGACGGGGTCCGGTACGGGCCCGACACGGACTCGGAGGGCAACTGGAACGAGAGCTTCGCGGACGTGCGCGATCGGGGCTTCGGCGACGAGGTCAAACGGCGGATCCTGCTCGGGACCTACGCGCTGTCGGCGGGCTACCACGAGAAGTACTACGGGAAGGCCCAACAGGCCCGCGCGTGGGTCGAGCAGGACTTCGAGGAGGCGTTCGAGGAGGCCGACGTGCTCGCGAGCCCGACGATGCCGGTCCCCCCCTTCGAGCTGGGCGAGAGCCTCGACGACCCGCTACAGATGTACCTCTCGGACGCGAATACCGTCCCTGTCAACCTCGCGAACCTGCCGGCGATCTCGGTGCCCGCGGGGACGACCGACGGCCTGCCTGTCGGCTTCCAGCTGATCGGGCCGAAATTCGGCGAGAAGCGGATCGTCCGCGCGGCGAGCGCGCTCGAGGGCTGAGACGAGACGCGGGCTCGTCGCGGCGGAGCCGTGACGAGAGTTTTTAGTGCGCTCACTGAGCCTAGCTCAGTGGCGCCAGCGGGACCTTCGGTCCCGCCAGACAGGTTTTTGGCCCGCCCCCGAGCGAAGCGAGTGGGGTGGGGTAAAAACGTGCGTTCAGTACTCCTCGTAGGCGAGGTTCATGATCCACTGCGAGAAGGCGTCGCTGTTGGCGTCGATCTCCTCCTCGCCGATGAAGGGTGAGAGCATGTCGCCGGCCATCAGCAGCGAGAAGTCCAGATCGCGGGCCGCGGGGGTGAGCAGGTAGGTGTTGTGGCCGTTGTAGACGGTGTCGTGGCGCTCGATCAGCTCAGACTCCGCGAGTTTGTCGACGATCCGGCTACCCTTTCGCGAGGAGACGTCCAGTTCCTTCCAGAAGTCGCTCTGGTGGATCCCCCCGCTCTGGCGGACGAGTTCGAGGCCGGCGCGTTCGTCCTCCGACAGCTCGGCTTCGAGTTCGGCGGCGCTCATACCCGAACAACGCCGCCCGACGCCTTTAACGTTGACCGTCCGCGACCGGGAGGGTCATGACGGCCCTGTCCGTAGGCCGGTCCATGACTCCCGAGGAGCTCAGGGCCGAGACGCCGGGGTTCGAGAACTGCACCTACCTCAACACGGGCGCGAGCGGGCCCAGTCCCCGACGGATCGTCGAGGCCGCGACCGGCTGTCTCGAGCACCACGAGTACGACTCGCCCGCCGGCGAGGGGATGTACGTCACGGCGAACCGGGTCTACGACGAGGCTCGTGGGGCGGTGGCGGAGCTGTTGGGCACCGACGAGCGGCGAGTGGCGATGACCCAGAGCACGACCGATGGCATCAACCGGATCGCGGGCGCGGTCGACTTCGAGCCCGGCGACGTCGTCGTGCGTACCGATCTCGAACACTCGGCGGGGATCCTGCCATGGCAACGGCTGGCCGACGTCAACGACCTCGAGGTCAGGGTACTCGAGACCCACGAGGGGCGGATCGATCCCGACGAATACGCCGAGGCGGTCGCGGACGCGCGGCTGGTCTGTTTCAGCGCACTCACCTGGACCCACGGGACGCGACTCCCGGTAGAGAAGCTGGTCGAGATCGCCCACGACGCCGGCGCGCGGGTGCTGGTCGACGCGGTGCAGATGCCGGGGCAGACCGAGCTCGACGTCGAGGAGTGGGGCGCGGACGCGGTCGCCGCGGCGGGCCACAAGTGGCTGCTCGGGACGTGGGGTGCCGGTTTCCTCGCCGTCTCGCCCGAGTTCCTCGCGGAGATCGAACCCCGCTCGATAGGGTATCGCAGCGTCGCCGAACCCGACGCCGAGTCCTACGCCTTCCACGAAGGGGCCCGCCGGCTCGAGGTCGGCACGACCAACCCCGCGCCGTACGCCGCGCTCGCCGAAGCCATCGAAACGATGGAGCAGGTGGGCTACGACACCATCGAGTCCCGAATCGCCGAGCTGACCGATCGGCTCAAGGAGGGGCTCGGCGAGGAGCGCCTGCTGAGCCCCCGCAAGTACGAGAGCGGGCTGGTGACGTTTACGGACGAGAGCCCTGAGAAGACCGTCGAACGACTCGCGGAGCAGGGAATACAGGTTCGAACGCTTCCTGACCCGAAGGCGATCCGGGCGTCGGTCCACGCGATCAACACAGAATCCGATATCGACGCCCTACTCGAGGGGCTCTGAGCGCTCCGCGAGGAGCTCGCGGACGGCCCCGCGGTCGACCGTGCCCGAGGCGGTGCGGGGCAGTTCGTCGGCGAACGCGATCGTCTTCGGGCGCTTGTAGTCCGCGAGCCGGCCCTCGAGGAACTCCCGGAGGGCGGGCTCCGCGACGTCGCCGACGACCAGCGCACAGACCCGCTCGCCCCATTCGGGGTCGGACAGGCCGACGACGGCGCAGTCCTCGACCCCCGAACGGTCGCGGAGGACGCGGGCGATCTCGGCGGGATGGACGTTCTCGCCGCCGGTGATGATCGCGTCGTCGACGCGCCCGATGACACGAACCGAGCCGTCCCCCTCGACGACCCCGAGGTCGCCCGTCCGGAAGCCGTAGGGCCCGAAGACCCGATCATTGGTTTCCGGGTCGTCGTAGTACCCTTCCATTACTGTGGGCCCCGAGACGACGAGCTCGCCGGGTTCGCCGGGTCCGAGGGGCTCGTCCCCGTCGACCGCCCGGACGCGGGTGAACGCGAGCGGGTGGCCGGCACGCTCGGGCTCGGCGTACGCTTCCTCGGGCCGGGCGGTCGCGACCTGCGAGGCCGTCTCGGTCATGCCGTAGGTGGGGTGGATCGGGACCCCGCGCTCCCCACAGCGCGCGATCAGCTCCGGCGGGGTCGGCGCGCCCCCCGTGAGGACGAACCGCAGCGAGTCGGGGGGATCGCCCGCGTCGAGCAGCCGGTCGAGCATCGTCGGGACCACGGAGACGCCCGTGGCGTCGTGTTCGTGGAGGTCGTCGAGCGCCCGCCCCGCGTCAAAGCCGCTTCCTCCGGGAAGGACGACGCGGGTGCCGGAGAGCGCCGAACGGACGATCGGCGCGAGCCCGCCCATGTGGTAGCCCGCGAGCGGGTCGTACCAGCGGTCGTCGGGCAGGACACCCAGCCGGAACGCGGAGGCGACGGCGCTCGAGAGCAGGTTCCGGCCCGTGAGGACGACCGCCTTCGGCTCGCCAGTCGTCCCTGAGGTGAAGAGCATGGCGCGAGGGGAGTCGATCGGCGGGTCCTCGGCGCCGAACTCGGCGACCGGCTCCTCGGCGAGCGCCGGAAGCGGTTCGACCGGGGCGTCAGCGACCGCCCGCGCGCGCTCTGCATACCCTTCCTCGGCGAGGATCGCCGTCGCGTCGACCCTCCGGACCTGCTCGCGGAGCTCCGCCTCGGGCAGCCGGGTGTTGAACGGGACCAACACCGCCCCGACCCGCCACGCCGTGTGGACGATGCGTACGAACTCGGGGGAGGTGTCGGCGAGCACGCCCAGTTGATCGCCCGGTTGGAGTCCGAGCGACCACAGCCGACCGGCGGTCCGTCCCACCACCCGGTCGAGTTCGGCGTACGTCCACTCCTCGTCGGTCCCGGCGTCGACCAGTGCCGTGGCATGGGGGACGGCGTGGCGCTGGTAGCTGACGGGATCACGCATCATCCCCACCCCCGTTCTCGCTCCAGGGTCCGTCAGTTCCCAGTCCCGGCCCCTGCGGGACCTCGATCCGACCATCAGTAACGGGCGCGGGATCGGGCGCGAGGTCCCCGGCGAGCAGGTCGGCGGTCGCAAGCCCGCAGGCGTGGTCGGGATCGAGCGCCGCGGCGGCGTGGATCGCTGCCGTTCGGGCGACGACGGCGTCGATGGTGGTCGTCACGACGACGCTGTCGAGTCGCCGCCCCAGTTCGACCGCCCGATCGACCCCGCCCAGCGCCATCGGCTTCAGGACGAAGACGTCGGCCGCGTCGGCCAGTCCCTCGATCTCCTCGGCCCTGCGCCCGGCCAGCGACTCGTCGAGCGCGATCGGCATAGAGGAGGTGAGTTCGCGGTGGCCCGCGACGTCGTCGGCCGGAAGCGGCTGCTCGACGTACTCGATGTCGAACTCGGCGAGCGAATTGAGGGCGTGTTCGGCTTCCTCCCGGTTCCACCCCCCGTTGGCGTCGAGCCGGAGCGCGGGCCCGTTCCCGATCGCCCCGCGGACCGCGCGGACGCGCTCGACGTCCTCCTCGACCGGGCGCGCGCCGACCTTGCATTTGACCGTCCCGAACCCCTCTGCGATCGCCTTCCGGGCAGCGTCGGCGGTCTTCTCGACCGAGCCGTCGCCGACGGTGGCGTTGACGGGCACCGATTCGACCGGGCCCTTTGACCCCCCGCCCGCGCCCAGGTGCTGAGCGAGCGAGCGTCCGGCATCGCGAGCGTCCCGGTCGGCGAGCGCGAGCGAGAGGCCGTGGCGTGCTGCGGGGCGGTCGTCGAGGTCCGCGAGCGCGGACGAGGGGTCGGACTTGCCGACGTCCGCGAGGGCCTCCCGGCACTCCTCGAACGACTCGGTCCAGCCGGGAAGCGGCATCGCCTCGCCAACGCCGTCGCCGATCCCGACGGCCACGCCCCGCCGCTCGCGGATCTCGCCGGCCGCCGTCGAGAGCGGCGTTTCGAGGGACAGGGAGAACTCCTCGACCCTCATCCCATCACCAGCCCGATCGCGAACAGCGCGGCGAAGGCCGCGATCAGTTTGCCGTTGCGTTCGAGCGCCGGGTTGAGCGCCTCGCCCGAGGTCCGGGTGAGCAGCGTCCGAACCAGCAGCGCCGCGTAGGGGAGGGTCAGATAGGGGAGCAGGACCGGGAGGCCGAAGCCCGACGCGAGGAACCACAGTGGGGTGAGATACGCCAGCGCGAACAGGCTGACGAACTCGGCCCTGCTGAACCGGTAGCCGAGCATGACCGCGAGGGTCCGCTTGCCCGCCTCGCGGTCGGTCTCGAGGTCCCGGACGTTGTTGATCACGAGGATCGTGGTGGCGAGGGCGGCGACCGGGAGGCTCGCGACGGCCGCCTCGAGGGTGACCGTGCCGGGCGGGATCCAGAGGGGGAACGGCTCGGCGAGGACCGCGGCGGCCTGGACGTAGTAGGTCCCCGTCACCGCGACCAGCCCGAAGAAGACGAAGACGAAGAGGTCGCCCAGCCCGCGGTAGCCGAAGGGGTAGGGGCCGCCGGTGTAGGCGATCCCGCTTGCGACGCTCGCGAGGCCGATGGCGAGGATCGGGACCCCGCCGACGTAGACCAGATAGGAGCCCACGAGGATCGCGAGCGCGAACGTGAGCGCCATCGCGCGCTTGACCTCCTCGGGGGCGATCAGCCCCGACTGCGTCACTCGAGTAAAGCCCTCGCGGTCGTCGGTGTCGGCGCCCTTGATCGCGTCGTAGTAGTCGTTCGCGAAGTTCGTCCCGATCTGGATCAGCGCCGCGCCCACGAACGCCGCGAGCGCGGGCAGGAGGGCGAAGACGCCGTCCTCGAGCGCGAGGCCCACCCCCACCAGGATCGGCGCCGCGGCCACCGGGAGCGTCTGCGGGCGTGCGGCCATCAGCCACGCTTTCCGTCGGGAGACGTCGACCGTGCTCATTCGTCCCCAGTTGCCGGTGGCGGCGCATAGCGCCTGTGGTTCGATCTGACGGTGGAAAGTTACTTGTTGTTTGGGAACACATCACATGTATGCGATACACGCTCTCGGAGGCCCGTTCGTCGCCGGTGGCGTTGGCGGTGTTCCTGCTGGGGCTGGCGACGTTCCTGGTCTCGGTCGCGTTTTCGGGCGGCTCGTGGGGTGCTCCCGTGGGATCGCCCGGCTGGCTGCTCGGAGTCGGGTTCGCCGTCGTCGCCGTGGCGGTGGGCGTTCGCTCGTGGCTGCGAACGGAGTAACCACGCGACCCGAGCCGGTGAGTGATACCGAGGCACATAGATCTAACTCCTGTCCCGTCGTTCGCCCGGTATGGCCCGCGTACCCTACGTCGAAAGCGAGGACGTCCCCGAACAGCATCGAGACCTGCTCGTCTCGTCGCTGCAGGACCGCCCGCTGCACGTGTATCGGGCGCTCGGCAACAACCCCGCGGTGCTCGCCGGGCTGCGTGGCTTCCTCTCCTCGCTCTGGAGCGACAGCGGCCTCACCGATCGGCGCCGGGAGCTCGTGATCCTCGCGGTGACCCGGGAGATCGGAAACGAGTACGAGTTCCATCAGCACGTCAACATCGCACGGGACGTCGGGATCGACGACGAAACGATCGCCGCGGTCTCGGGCGGGAAGTTCGACGAGTTCGACGGCGAGGAGGCGGCCCTGCTTCGATACGCGGTCGCGGTCGTCCGCGGCGAGGTCGACGATCGAGAGCACGAGGCCATCGCGGAGCACTACGACGAGTCGGCGGTGGTCGGGATCGCGGCGCTCGCGGAGGGATACGCCGGCCTCGGCGGGATCATCGACGCGCTGGGCGTCGAACTGGAGGGGGAGTTCGTCGGCTGGAAGCCGGGAGAAGGGGGCGGCGAGGACGGCGAGTAGCTACAGGAGGAGGTCCACGACGCCGGCCGCGGCGGCGACCAGCGCGGCATGGTAGATCAGCGTCGAGCTCAGCGCGTAGACGAGCACGCCCCGGAGGTGATAGGAGGCGATCCCCGCCGGGATCAGGGCGAGCCCGCCCAGATAGGGGATCATGTTCGTGACGAAGATCGCCGGGCCGCCATACCGGTCGAACAGCTCCTCCGATCGGCGCAGGCGTGCCTCCGAGAGCCGGATCCGGGGGGCCGACCGGAGGAACGATACCCCGTTCCTGCGGGCGCCGTAGTAGACCAGCAGCTGCCCGGCCGCGTAGCCGACGGTGCTGACGACGACGATCGCGACGAGCCCCGCCCCCGAGGGCGAGACCGCGAAGACGTAGCCCGGCAGGAACAGCGAGGTCGGCAGGAACTTCCCGACGAGCGCCCCCTTGAGGAGGAAGAAGACGAACAGCGCCGGGAGGCCGACGACCACCAGCAGCGAGAAGGCGGCGTCGACGACGGGATCGAGCATGCGGTTCGGGCCGTTCTTCGTTTCCCGACGGCATAAGCCGATCCGTCGTCGTTCGCTGCCTCAGTAGTGCCAGGGGTAGTCGTCGAAGTCGGGGTCGCGCTTCTCGAGGAAGGCGTCCCTGCCTTCCTGGGCCTCGTCGGTCATGTAGCCCAATCGGGTGGCCTCGCCGGCGAACACCTGCTGGCCGACCATCCCGTCGTCGACCGCGTTGAACCCGAACTTCAGCATGCGGATCGCGGTCGGGCTCTTCGAGGTGATCGCCTCGGCCCACTCGAGGGCCGTCTCCTCCAGCTCCTCGTGGGCGACCGCCTCGTTCGCCATCCCCATCTCCACCGCTTCCTCGGCGGAGTAGGTCTTCCCGAGGAAGAAGACCTCCCTGGCCTTCTTCTGGCCGACCTGTCGGGCGAGATAGGCCGACCCGAACCCCGCGTCGAAGCTCGCGACGTCGGGGTCGGTCTGGAGGAACTTCGCGTGCTCCTCGCTCGCCAGCGTCATGTCACAGATCACGTGGAGGGAATGGCCGCCCCCGACCGCCCAACCCGGCACGACGGCGACGACCGGTTTGGGCATGAAGCGGATGAGCCGCTGGACCTCGAGGATGTGGAGTCGTCCGGCTTTGGCCTCGCGGACGTCGTCGGAGTCGTCCGCGTCGGCTTCGTCGTCGCCGCGGTACTCGTAGCCCGAACCGCCCCGCACGGACTGGTCGCCGCCCGAACAGAACGCCCAGCCGCCGTCCTTCGGCGAGGGGCCGTTGCCGGTCAGCAGCACGCAGCCGACGTCGGTCTGCTTTCGTGCGTGGTCCAGCGCGCGATACAGCTCGTCGACGGTGCCGGGCCGGAAGGCGTTACGCACCGCGGGGCGGTCGAAGGCGATCCGAACCGCGCCGGTCTCGCGCGCGCGGTGATAGGTGACGTCGTCGAAGTCGTGATCGATCGCCTCCCAGCGATCGGGGTCGAAGAGGTCGGAAACCATACGCGCCAGTACGTAACCGGCCGACAAAAGCTTCGTTCATCCGAGACGCTCGTTGACCCGCTCGTGGACCGCCTCGCGCCGTCGATGGCTCGCCTCGCTGTCCGTGACGACCTCGATCACCTGCGTGCCCGGGCTCGAGAGCGAGGCCGCATACGCGTCCTCGAACTCCGAGAGGGAATCCGTCCGGACGAACTCGAAGCCGTAGAGGTCGGCCGTCGGCGCGAAGTCGAGGCCATGCGGGGTTTTGAACTGGCCGGTAAAGGGCGGATCGAACCCCTCGATCGGGAGCATGTGGAAGATGCCGCCGCCGTCGTTGTTGAGCAGGACGATCGTGGCGTCGACCCCACATCGGGAAAGCGCGAGCAGGCCGTTGGTGTCGTGGTAGTAGGCGAGGTCGCCCGTGACCAGAACGAGCGAGTCGTTGGTGGCGCTCCCGGCACCCAGCGCGCTGCTCGTGATCCCGTCGATCCCGCTGGCGCCGCGGTTGCCGAGGACGGTGAGGGCCGCATCGCGGGGCCGCGCGAAGCGGTCGGCGTCGCGGATCGGCATCGAGTTCGAGACGAACAGCGTCGCGGGGTCGGGCGCGTCCCGGAAGACGCGTTCGAGGACCGCGCCCTCGAAGAGCTCGTCGCCCTCCGCGTCGATCAGCCCCCAGTACTCCCTCTCGGCGCGCTCGAATCGCTCTCGCCAGTCGTCGTTCGCCGCGGAGGGATCGATCTCCGCGGCGAGTGCCCGGGCGAGTTCGGTCCCGTCGGCGGCGACGAGGTCCGTCGCCGTGAACGTCGCCTCGCGCCACTCGCCGGCGGGGTCGACGATGAACTGGCGGGCGTCGGTGTCCCGCAGGTACTCCCGGAGCGTTTTGGAGGTCGGCGAGGCGCCGAACCGCAACACGAGGTCGGGGTCGGGGGGCTCGACGGCGGGGAGCCAGGAGTCGTAGCCGCCGACGACGGGCCCCTCACCGGGACCGAAGCGGACCCCCGAGAGCGGGTCGGCGAGGACCGGAAACCCCGTCTTTCGGCCGAGCTCGCGGATCGCCTCGCCGCCAAGTCGGTCGGCGGGCCCGGCGACGATCAGTCCGCGCTCGGCGTTCCGGATCGCCTCAAGGAGCCGGCGGCGGTCGGCCGCCGGGAGGGTCGGTCGGCCCCGTGAGACCGAGACGAACGGGCCCTCCCGGCCCTCGGCAGCGAGGGGAGCGCGCTCGGCGAGGTCCGCGGGCACGTCGTCCTCGACCTCGGTGGGTTCGAGCGGCTTGGCGAACGGCGCGTTCAGGTGGACCGGACCTGCGGGCGTTCCCGTGGTCTCCGAGAGGGCTCGACAGACGGTCGTCCGGAGCGAGCGGAGCCGCCTGTCCTCGGGTGCGGGCTCGGGGAGCTCGCGGTAGCTCCGGACCGCGTCGCCGTAGAGCTTCGTCTGGTCGATCGTCTGGTTCGCGCCCGAATCGCGCAGTTCCGCGGGGCGGTCGGCGGTCAGAAGCAGCATCGGGACCCGCGACTGGGAGGCCTCGATCACGGCGGGGTGAAAGTTCGCGGCGGCCGTCCCGGAGGTGCAGACCAGCGGCGTCGGCTCGCCCGTGCGCTTCGCGCGCCCGAGCGCGTAGAAGGCCGCCGAGCGCTCGTCGAGGTGGGAGTGCACGGTGATCGAGTCGTGGTCGGCGAAGGCGACCGTCAGCGGGGTCGAGCGGCTTCCCGGCGCGATACAGGCGTCGGTGACGCCCGCTTTGACGAGTTCGTCGACGATGGCCCGTCCCCAGAGGGTCGCGCGGTTGGGCGCACTCATTCGCCCGCGAGCGCGTCGAGGATCGGCCGGTATTTGAGCTGGACCTCCTCCCACTCCTCGCCGGGGTCCGAGTCGGCGACGATCCCGTTGCCGGCGAAGAGGGTGACGCCGTCGTCGCTCGCGACGCCCGAGCGGATCGCGACCGCGAACTCGCCGTCGCCGGCGGCGTCGAACCAGCCGACGGGCGCGGCGTACCAGCCCCGATCGAACGCCTCGGTCTCGCGGATGGTCTCCCACGCCGCGTCGGGCGGGAGGCCCCCGACCGCCGGGGTGGGGTGGAGCGCCTCGACGATCGAGAGCACGTGCTCCGCGTCGGCCAATTCCGCGCGGATCGGCGTCCAGAGGTGCTGGATCGTCGCGAGCTTCCTGACGGCCTGGTCGCCGACCCGGACCTCGCCCAGCGGCTCGAGCTGCTCGCGGATCGTGTCGACGACCACCCCCTGTTCGTGCTGGAGCTTCTCGCTGCCGGTCAACGACGCCATCAGCTCGTGATCCGTCTCGGGGCTCTCGCCGCGGGCGACCGAGCCCGCGAGCGCCTCCGTCTCGACCTCGCGGCCCGAAAGCGAGACCAGCCGCTCGGGGGGCGCGCCGAAGAAGCTCGCTGCCCCCGTGGGTTCGAGCAGGAACCGATAACAGTCGGGATACGTCCTCCGGAGGCGCTCGAGCACGTCGGGGACCTCGATCGGCGTTTCGAGGGTGGCCTCGAGCGCCTGGGCGAGCACGACCTTCCGCAGGTCGCCCGCGTCGATCCGGTCGGTCGCCGCTCGGACCTGTCGGGTCCACTCCTCGCGGGAGGTGGTCAGCCGGGTCGCGGCGACGCCGGGGACCCCGCCGCTCGGCCGCATCGCCGGGTGATCGGCGAGCTCCGTCCGGACGGTCTCGAGCTCCTCGCCGACGGTCATGGGGTCGGCGTCGTCGCCGTACCGCGAGACCGTGAGCCAGGTCGTCTCGTCGGTACGGGTCAGCTGGACCCGCGGGACGACGAACTCGGCGGCGGGAAAGCCCTCCCAGGGCGGGGACGGGTCGTGATCGGCGTCGAAGGCGAACCCGCCGAACGCCCGCGGGCGGGCGGCCTCGGGGCCCTCGACGTCGGGCGTGGAGAAGAGCCGGTCGGCGTCCTCGCGAAGGCTCGCGAATCGGCCGGGTCCCCCGGCGCGGAGCCGGGCGGCCGCACCGCCGCCGGCGACCTCGAGCCCGTCGGGGGCGGCCCAGTGGACCCGCGGCGGATCGCGCCCCGAGAGGAACGATCGATAGGAGAGGTCCGCCAGCTCACAGGACCGGCTCACCAGGGTAGCGCCCTCGGCCTCGGGGGCGGTTGCCGCCGGGCCGTCGCGGCGCGGGACGGTCATTACCCGTCCTCGGGGTTCTGTCCCCTTCAGCGTACCTATCCGGGGAGGAGACACCACGTTTCCGGTGAAACACACCGGGTTTCCGGTGAATCTCAGACCTCGTCGACGAGGACGTCCCGGACCACGTCGGGGTCCTCGAGCAGCCGGTGTCTGGTATAGCTGCCCTCGGCGCTGCCGCCGCTGTGGCGCGACTGCTCGATGATGTCGAGGAAGGCATGTTCCTTCAGCAGGTCGCGGACCCGGCGCAGGGAGAGGGACTCGGCGCCGTCCTGTCGGCAGACCTCCTCGTAGAGGTCGTAGATCGCCGTGGTTCGGAAGCCGTCGGTGCCGGGCTCGTTGAGCGAGAGCACCGTCAGCGCGTGGAGGACGTACCGCGAGTGGGGCGTCGAGCCCCGGATGAGCTCGCGAAAGCGGTCGGTCTCGGCGCGCTTTCTCGCGTCGGTGACGAACCCCTCCTGGACGCGCTCGGCGCCGGTCGACTGGGCGATCTCGCCCGCGTAGCGCAGGATGTCGATGGCCTTGCGCGCGTCGCCGTGTTCGCGCGCGGCGAGGGCGGCGGCGCGCGGGATCACCCCGCCGTCGAGCACGCCCTCGCGGAAGGCGTCGCGGCGGGCCTCCATGATCTCGCCGAGCTGGGAGGCGTCGTAGGGCGGGAAGACGAACTCCCGTTCACAGAGGCTCGACTTGACGCGCTCGTCCATCCGGTCCTTGTAGCGGATCTTGTTGCTGATCCCGACGACGCCGATCTTGCAGTCGGTGAGCTTGCCCGCCTCGCCCGCCCGCGAGAGCTGCATGAGGATCGCGTCGTCGGCGAGCTTGTCGATCTCGTCGAGGATGATGAGCACGACGTCGTAGCTCTCGTCGAGGATTCGCCAGAGCCGTTTGTAGTAGGTTGCGGTGCTGATCCCCTTGTCGGGGACGTTGACGTCGGTCTCGGGGCCGTTGAAGCTGCTCGCGATCGTCTGGACGGCCTGGGTCTCGGTGGTGTCCTGGGCGCAGTCGACGTAGGCGAAGGCGGCGGTGACGCCCTCGCCCCCCGCGGCGTCGACGAGCCGCTGGGAGACGTGCTTCGCACAGAGCGACTTGCCGGTGCCGGTCTTCCCGTAGATGAGGATGTTGCTCGGGCTCTGCCCGAAGATCGCGGGGTTGACCGCGTTCGCCAGCAGCTTGATCTCCTCGTCGCGCCCGACGATCCGCCCCTCGTCGGGCAGGTGGTTGATCTCCAGCAGCTCCTTGTTGACGAAGATGGGGTCATCGCGAATGAACAGCTCGTCCGTCTCGACCATACACCACACCACGTTTCCGGTGAAATAGCGCTTGCGTTTCGGCCGGCGCACACACACCGGGTTTCCGGTGAAACGGGGTGAAGAGCGGGGTGAAGTCCACATGAAACGGGGGTTGCCGCCGTGAACGCTACTCGGCCTGACCGGGGAACGACGATGGGTGGACGCGTCGACGCCGCGCGACGGGGCTTCGTGAAGGGGCTCCAAGGCTCAGAGAAAGAGCACCGTCGAACCCGAGTACTTGACGTCATCGACGACTCATAGCACCCAGAACCCGACGGTTCCGATGGACAGTCCGAACCCCAGGACGATCACCGACCGTTCCTTTCTCCCGTTCGACGAATCAGCTACTGGACTATGACGCAAACCTAGTATATATATCTACATATCGAAGGACGTCCCGTTCGTCGGCAGGTGGCGAACCCCCTCCCGCCCGTGGGCGTTTTTCACCGGAAACCCGGTGTGTGTGCGCGGTCGACCCACGGGCCGGGGGCTGTCCGGTCACGACACCGTCGGGACGTGGCGATCCGATCGGGAACCGAACCGATACGAGTCGGCTCGGGACGTGGCCCGGATCGAAGGCTCAGCTGTATCGCTCCTCGTTCCACGGGTCGGCCGTGTTCGAGTAGCCGCGTTTCTCCCAGAAACCGCGCTCGGGCTCGGTCAGGAACTCGATCCCGTCGACCCATTTGGCGCCCTTGTAGGCGTACTTGTGGGGCGTCACGACGCGGAGCGGGCCGCCGTGTTCGGGGGCGAGCGACTCGCCGTCGAACTCCCAGGTGAACAGCACCTCCTCGCGGGTGCAGTCCGCGAGCGGGAGGTTCGTCGTGTAGCCGTCGAGCGCGGAGAACATGACGTGGACCGCCTCGTCACGGACCCCGGCGCGCTCGGCGAGCTCGGGGAACGGGACGCCGGTGAACTCGCAGTCGAACTTGCTCCAGCCCGTGACACAGTGGAAGTCCTGGCGCTGGGTCGTCCGCGGGAGGTCGGTGAACTCCTCCCACGAGAACGACAGCTCCTCCTCGACGGCCCCGGTGACGGTGAACTCCCAGTCCTCGCGGTTCCAGTCGGGGACCGACCCCTTCGAAAGCACCGGGAACTTCGAGGTCTCGCGCTGTCCCGGCGGCAGCCGTTCGTCGCCGAACTCCCGATAGAGGTCGGTCACGTCGGTCGTACTCATGTCCGAACGGAGGTCGCGAAGCCACCTATGGCTGACGACCGTCCCTCACGAACGGAAAACTAATGTTCCGCATTCGGAACCGATCGTTTCCGGTTCCGATATGAATCCTGCCGTCAGAGTTAAATACGGCTCCGTCGAAGCCCCGTCTGTTCCGATGCCGAAAGTAGAAATCACCGTCCCGGAGCACCTCGAGATGCAGATCGCACAGATGGTCGACCAGGGCGAATTCGCGACCCGCGAGGAGGCCATCGAGGACCTGCTCTCAGCGGGGTTGAAAGCCTACAAGACGAGCGGATCGCAATCACAGATGGACGAGGAACCCGGACTCGAGGAGGACGGGATGATGGGTCACGACGACGAGTACGTCTTCTGATCCCGACCGCCGATGGAACGCGAGAGAAACAGCCCGTGGCACCGACTGACGCGGGAAATTCTTAACATCCGGACCCCCATACCGTAGGTACGATGCACAAAGACGAGCTCCTCGAACTGCACGACCAAATGGTCACCATCATGGAGTACTTCAAGCGCCAGGACGGCGTCGACGAGGACCTCTTCGCCCCGTACGACCAGCTCGACGTCGATCCGTCGCACGTCCACAAGTCCAAAAGCGAGCACAAACACGCCGTGTTCGTCCTCGGCAACGCGCTCGCCAACGCGATGAGCAACGACGAGTTCTCCAGCGCGGGACGGATCGGGAAGCGAATGGAGGAGCTCGCGGACGACGCCGAGCGGAAGATCTGACTCCTCGGAACGGACCATCTGAAACGACAGACCTCCCGAATAACAGGCTTCCCGAATACGCACCTGCGGGCGCGGTGATACCGAGCGACGTAATGATCTCGCACGAATGATATCTCTATCGACGACGAACGGCCCGATTCGCGAGCCCGACGGTCCCTGAAGCGTTCCCCGATCCTGGGCCCGAAGCGATGAGACCGACAGACCCGGAGCTGTCGAGTTCGTTCGGAGGACGGATAGTAACCGTTTCTCGGTGCAGCGGCTACCACTGTCTACCCGCGATCCACGCCGGAGCGATCCACGCCGGAGCGATCCACGCGAGCGTTGAGGCCGTTAGTTCTCGACTTCCGCGACGCCGTCGATCTTCATCCCTTCGAGCGTGCCGATCGTCTCGTCGAGCTTGCCGTCGAGCTCGGAGACGAACTCCTCGGTGCGCTCGGTCGTGATCGCACCCTGGCTGGAGGGCTCGATGAGGTTCTCCTCCTCGAGGACGCGAAGCGAGTAGCGGACCTTGTGATGCGGGTAGCCCGTCTCGTTCGACATCTTCACGATCCCGATGGGTTCGTTCTCGATGACCATCTTCAGGACCTGCAGATGTCGTTCCAACATATCGACTTCCTTCTCAAGCCGGTCTATCATGGCATTTGTTAACTTGTCGTTCGTCCCTTTAAAAGTTGCTGTCGGGGCGCCGTTCCCAAAGCCCGTCCAAACTGTTGTCATGGGGCTGATTAACACTTGCGATCGGCGCCGTTCGGACCGTAATCGGTATGGGGGTCGGTCTGAAACCTCACCTCGTTATGACCGTAACGATCGTGGGCGCGCAGCTGGGCGACGAGGGCAAGGGCGGTGTCGTCGATATCTACGGCGAGGAGGTCGACGTCGTCGCCCGCTACCAGGGCGGCGACAACGCCGGCCACACCGTCGTCCACGGCGGCGAGGAGTACAAGCTCTCGCTCGTCCCGAGCGGCGCGATCCGCGGGAAGGTCGGCGTGCTCGGCAACGGCTGCGTGGTCAACCCCGAGACGCTGTTCGAGGAGATCGACGGTCTCCGCGAGCGCGGGCTCGAACCCGACGTCCGGGTCGCCGAACGCGCCCACGTCATCCTGCCCTACCACAAGGTGCTCGACGGGATCGAGGAGTCGGCGAAGGAGGACTCCGACCTCGACGCCGGCACCACGGGTCGGGGGATCGGCCCGACCTACGAGGACAAGATCGGCCGCCGGGGGATTCGGATCGGCGACCTGCTCGATCCCGACTCCCTCAGGACGAAACTCGAGTACGTCGTCCCCCAGAAGCGCGCGCTCGCCGAGGACGTCTTCGGCGCGACGACCGACGAAGCCTTCGATATCGGCAGCCTCTACGAGCAGTTCCGCCGCTACGGCGAGCGCCTCGCCGAGGAGGAGATGACCGTCAATGCCGGCGAGTTCCTCACCGACCGGATCGAGAGCGGCGAGAACGTCATGTTCGAGGGCGCACAGGGCACCTCGATCGACATCGACCACGGCGACTACCCGTTCGTCACGTCCTCGAACCCCACCGCAGGGTATGCCGCGACCGGCACCGGCGTCGGCCCGACGGTGGTGGGCCGCGGCGAGGTCATCGGGATCGTGAAGGCGTATCTCACCCGCGTCGGCACCGGCGAACTTCCCACGGAACTGGGTTCGGTCGAGGGCCAGACCCCCGAGGACGGCGGCCGGCCCGAGCAGGCGGAGCTCGCGACCACCATCCGCGACGAGGGCGGCGAGTACGGCACCGTTACCGGCCGCCCGCGCCGTGTCGGCTGGCTCGACATGCCGATGCTTCGCCACGCGGCCCGCGTCAGCGGCTTCACCGGCCTCGCGATCAACCACGTCGACGTCCTCGCGGGCCTCGATGAGGTCGAGGTCGGCCACTCCTACGAGCTCGAGGGCGAGGAACTCATGGCGATGCCCTCGACCAGCCGGAACTGGTCGCGCTGTGGGGTGAACTTCCGGACGTTCGACGGCTGGGAGGACCCCGACTGGGAGGCCGTCGCCGCGGAGGGCTACGACGCCATCCCCGAGAACGCGCGGACCTACCTCGAGTACGTCAGCGCGGAGCTCGACACGCCCATCTACGCCGTCGGCGTCGGCCCCGGTCGTGAGCAGACCGTGATCGTCGAGTCGCCGTTTGCCTAACGATACATACAGTTATCACGATAGCTGGAGAACCATTTGCGCATGGAGGGATCGGATTCCCGGGAGGTCGACCAGAAACTCGAACGGTTGGCGGGGGAGATCGATTCCGGACGCGAGTACGACCAGCGGGCAGAGGAGTTCCTCGAACTCGAAGCGACGCTACAGGGAGTCGACGGAACGGAGGGGCCCCCGAGCGAGACGCAGACGACCGGGATGGTGATGGCCGCCCGGCGGGTTTCGGTCGTGGATGTCCCCGACGGATATCCCGAGGCGATCGAAACGCCGGCGGCGCTGGCGCTCGACGTCCGACTCGACTCCGGGCGTGAAACGACAGTATACGCCGAGTGGCCCGAGGTGTTCACCGTCGAAACGCCGCTCGCCCGACTGCTCGCGAGACTCGATCTCTCGCCCGACTCCTTCGCCGACCTCAACGGCGCGGAGGTTCCCGTCGAGCGTGCCGGCGGCCGGTACGTTCTAGATATCCCCGCGTCGAACTCGACGGACCGTTCACACAGGTGGGTGTACGCGATCGCCGCCTGTCTCGTGATGTGGGGGGTCGTCTGGTTGGCAAACCCCAGCGGCGGGCTCATCCTTCTGGCGTGGACGCTGCTGCCCGTCGTGACCTACTTCGATCTGATGTACGTCCGCGAGGCGAGCGACTGGAGTCCGCGACGATATCTCTGGCCGCTTCTCATGGCGATCTGGGTCGTCAACGTTCCCGCCGCGTTGGTCTACCTCTACAAGAGAGTGCGCGCCCTCGGTCCGTTCTGGCGTTGATCCCTCACCTAGTGTCGTTCCCAAGCCGCCAGAGCGCCCGATACAGCGTCCAGCAGCCCACGTCGTGCTCGTCGGCGACTCCCCGGCAGGCCTCGAGGAACCGGCGGTACTCCTCGACCGACGGCTTACCGGGATACGGTTCGTTCAGCTCGTCGGCCTCCCGAAGCACCGTCCAGGTCCGCTCGTCGACGACCACGTATCGGTCGGGATCGATGAACTGGAGGAAGGCGCTCGCGACGCACGTATCGACGCCCGACAGCTCGGTCAGCCGTCCGACCCGCTCGTCGAGCGTCCCGGCGTTCGCGGCGTCGATCACGGCCTCCCGCGTCGCGCTTCGCTCGTTGTCGGCGAAACGTTTCTCGCCCGCGCGCTGGCGGTCCTGCGGGTAGGCACCGAGGTAGCGTCGGTAGTACCACTGGACGACCCATTCGGCGTCCCGCCAGCCGAACTCCCCCTCGGTGAACGCTTCCGGGAGGGTCTCGATCGCCTCCCCTTCGACCGGATACAGCGGCTCCTCCTCGATGTACTCCTCGGCCCTCTCGACGACGAGCGACCGGGTGAGCGCGATCGTCACTGCTCTTCGGCGCCTGCTGGGCCCGTTCGGCGGTGTCTGGTACCCGTCATCGTTCAGTCACGCGGAGGGATTAAGTGGATGGTAACCCTTTTCGTGGTTAATGGTGATAAACCACACGGTGATCCACGATGGCGACTGAGGAGCAGGACCCGGTCAAGACGATCTGTCCGTACTGCGGCGTGGGCTGTGGGATCCAGGTGAAACCGGGCGAGGAGCCCGGCGACATGCGCTTCATGCCGTGGGGCGAGGCGCCGGTCAACGAGGGCAAGATCTGCATCAAGGGCGGTGCGGCGACGCAGGTCGTCGACCACGAGGACCGCCTCACCGATCCGCTGATCAAGGAAAACGGCGAGTTCCGCGAGGCCACCTGGGAGGAGGCCTACGGAAGGATCGTCGATGAGCTCGAACGGATCCGCGAGGAGTACGGCCCCGACGCGATGGGGTTCTACGGCTCCTCGAAGACGATGAACGAGGAGAACTACCTCCTCCAGAAGCTCGCGCGGCGGTACGGTACGAACAACATCGACAACTGCACGCGGATGTGCCACGCCTCGACGGTGTGGGCGCTGCGGACCAGCCTCGGCGCGGGCGCGATGACCAACAGCATGGAGGACCTGCGCGAGGAGGCCGACGTCTTCTGGATCCACGGCGCGAACCCGGGCGAGCAGCACCCGATCGCCAACAGCGTCTACTTCCGACAGGCGGTGCTCGACGGCGCGACGGTCATCCAGGCCGACCCCCACGCCAACAAGACGACGCGGTCGTTCAAGATAAGCGAGACCGACCGCCACATGCATCTGCAGGTCGAGCCCGGCACGGACATCCCGCTCTTGAACGCCGTCATCAAGACGATCCTCGAGAAGCACGAGGAGAGTCCGGAAGAAGGGTGGATCGACGAGGAGTTCATCGAGGAGCGCACCGAGGGGTTCGAGCACCTGAAAGAGACCCTCGAAGGGTTCGACAAGGAGGCCGCCGCCGAGGAGTGTGGCGTCCCGCTCGAGGACATCGAGCTCGCCGCCGAGAAGTACGCGAGCGCCGGCAACGCCGCCATCTTCACCGGGATGGGGATGAGCCAGCACGCCTGCGGCGTCGACAACGTCCAGAACGAGATCAACCTCGCGCTGATCACGGGCAACCTCGGCAAGCCCGGCACCGGCGTCAACCCGCTTCGGGGCCAGAACAACGTTCAGGGGACCTGTGACGTCGGCGCGATGCCGAACGTCCTGCCCGGATACCAGCTCGTCGACGACGACGAGGCCCGACAGTCGGTCGAGGAGGTCTGGGGCTTCGACGTGCCCCCGGAGCCGGGGCTGACGAACGTCGAGATCTCCCACGAGTTCGGCGAGTCGGTCAAGGGGCTGTACGTCATGGGCGAGAACCCCGTGATGAGCGAGCCCGACGCCAACGACGTCGCCGAACGCATCCAGGAACTGGAGTTTATCGTGGCCCAGGACATCTTCATGACCGAAACCGCCAAATACGCCGACGTGGTGCTGCCTGCGACGACGTGGGCCGAGCGCGGCGGCACGGTCACGAACACCGACCGACGGGTTCAGCGGATGCGTCCCGTGCAGAAGGTCCACGAGAACACGAAACACGACCTCGAGATCGTCTCCGAGATCGGTACCCGACTGTTCGACGAGGGCTTCGACTTCGAGGACCCCGAGGAGGTGTTCGAGGAGCTTCGAGAGGTCTGTCCGAGCTACCACGGGATGACATACGAAGCGCTCGGCGAGGAGGGGATCCAGTGGCCCTGTTACGAGGAGGGCGACGCGGGCGACCAATACCTCTACGAGGAGAGCTTCGATACCGAGAACGGACTGGGCCACATCGAGGGCGTCAACCACACGCCCCCGGCCGAAACGCCCGACGAGGAGTACCCGCTGATCCTCACCACGGCCCGGCTGGAGGAACATTACAACACGGGGACGATGAGCCGGCGCTCGCCGACGCTGAACCGCCAGACGCCGGAGAACTTCGTCGACGTCCACCCCAACGACGCCGAGCGCTACGGGATCGAGGACGGCGAGGAGGTGACGATCCGCTCGCGGCGCGGCGAGATCACCGTCGAGGCCCAGGTCACCGAGGACATCAAGGAGGGGTCGATCTGGACGACGCCCCACTTCGCGGCGGCCTCGGCCAACCGGCTCACGAACGACGTGCTCGACGAGCGCGCGAAGATCCCGGAGTACAAGGCCGCCGCCGCGGAGATCGAGGTCGGCATCGAGCCCGCGGGCGACGCCCCGGCGGACGACTGATCGGGTCTCAGGGATCGAGGGACCCCGAACGGACCACCCCACCTCGTCCCCCTACGGGGACGCGACCCCCGACAGCTATGTCCCTCGCGGGTCGGCTATCGGTATGAACGTCTATCGCACCCGGGAGGGACTGCGCCACGCGTTCCGTGACGTGCTGAACTTCTACCATCCCGACTGCATCGACACCCGTTTCGGCGGGTACGTCACCCAGTTCGACGAGCGCGACGGCTACGTCTACGACGCCCGATCGAAACACCTCGTCGCGACCGCCCGCGCGATCAACAACTTCTCGCTGGGTGTCCTCGCCGACGGCCCCGAGTGGTGTCGCACGGCCGCCGAACACGGCCTGCGATTCCTCTCGACCGCACACTGGGACCCCGAGAACGAGGGCTATGACTGGCTGCTGGAGGGACGGGAACCGACCGACAGAACACGGTTCTGTTACGGCCACGCGTTCGCGCTGCTCGCGGGCGCGCGGGCCCACCAGGCGGGGATTCCAGGGGGACGCGACGAAATCGACCGCGCGTTCTCGGTCCTCGAGGAGCGCTTCTTCGAGCCCGAACACGGGCTCTACGCCGACCGGGCGTCGTCCGACTGGATGGATCTCTCGCCCTACCGGGGCGCGAACGCGAACATGCACACCCTCGAGGCGCTGCTCGCCGCGGGCGAGGCCACCGGGGAGGGTCGCTTCCTCGATCGAGCCTATACGATCGCCGAGCGCTTCACCCGCGAGCTCGCCGCGGAGACCGACGGCCTGCTCTGGGAGCACTACACCGACACCTGGCAGCACGACCTCTCGCACAACGAGGACGAGCCCGACCACCAGTTCCGGCCGCCGGGCTATCAGCCCGGCCATCACGCCGAGTGGGCGAAGCTGCTCTGCCTGCTCGCCGAGCACCGCGAGGAGGCGTGGCTTCTCACGCGCGCAAGTGAACTGTTCGACGCCGCGGTGGAGCTCGGCTGGGACGAGGAGTACGGCGGGCTCTACTACACGGTCGAGGAGTCGGGCGAGCCGATCGTCGACGAGAAGTACGGCTGGGCACAGGCCGAGGCGATCGGCGCGAGCGCGCTGTTGGCCCGGCACGACCCCACGTATCTCGAGTGGTACGACCGGCTCTGGAGCTATTCGACGGAGCGCCTGATCGACCCGCGGCACGGCAACTGGTACGAGCGACTCACCCGCGAGGGCGAGCTGCCGGAGCCGGATCACGGCCCCGAGGTCGAGCCGGGCTACCACCCGATCACGAACTGCTGGCTCGCGATGGAGGTCCTCGAGGACGATCCAATGGCCCTGGGCGCAGACGGGTAGGCGGGTCGGCCGCGACACGCTTTTGCCCGGTCCGACGGTTGTTCACGTATGACGGAACCGATACCGGTGACGGTCGTCAGCGGCTCGTTGGGCGCCGGGAAGACGACGCTGGTGAACCACGTCCTCACGAACCGCGAGGGCTACGAGGTGGCGGTGATCGTCAACGACATGGGCGAGGTGAACGTCGACGCGGACTTGATCGCCCGGGAGGGAACCGACGAGGAGGGGATCGTCGACCTCTCGAACGGCTGTATCTGCTGTGAGCTACGCGAGGACCTGCTGACCGAGGCCGAGCGGCTGGCGGACTCCCGGGAGTTCGACTATCTCCTCGTGGAGTCCTCGGGGGTCAGCGAGCCGATCCCCGTCGCCCGGACCTTCACCGAGGGCGAGGGGGACGGTGCGGACTCTCCAGGATTTCGCCTCGACACCACGGTGTCGGTGATCGACGCCGCGGAGTTCGAGCGGGCGTTCGACGCGGGCGAGATCCCCGAGGCGGACGAGGAGTCCGACCGCCCGCTGACCGAGCTGCTGATCGACCAGATCGAGTTCTGTGACGTGCTTCTCCTGAACAAGACCGACCTCGTCGAGGAGGGGAAGCTCGACGAGATCGAGGCCGTGATCGAGCGCCTCCAGCCGCGCGCGGAGATAGTCCAGACCAACCACTCGGGGATCGATCCCGGACGGGTGCTCGGAACGGGGCGGTTCGACCTGCAGGAGGCCCAGCGCCACGTCGGCTGGAAGCGCGAGCTCGCGGGCGGGCACGACCACGACCACAGCCCCGCCGAGACGCTGGGCGTCGAGTCGTTCGTCTATCGCGAGAACCGCCCGTTTCACCCCGAACGTCTCGACGAGGCGTTCGAGACCCTCACAGAAATCGTCCGGGCGAAGGGGATCTTCCAACTCGCCGGGCGCGACGACGTGATGGGGTTCAACCTCGCCGGGGAGTCAGTCAAGGCCGGGCCGATCGGCGAGTGGCATCCCGAGGACGAACGCCGGACCGAGCTGGTCTTCATCGGGACGGAGCTCGACGAGGCGGGGATCCGGGAAACCCTCGACGGGGCGTTGCTGACCGGCGAGGAGCGCGAGGCGGGGCTGGCGGGCGTCTCGGACCCGTTTCCGCCCTAGTCGTCGGCGTCGAACTGCTCGCGCAGTTCGTCCCAGGACTCGTGAAAGCCGTAGTTCTCCGCCCGCTTTCGGCTACCCTGGTAGGTGGCGTCGTACTGGAGGAGCTGATCCCACCCGTCGTGGGCGTTGTAGGCGCAGTACTTGCACATACCCGCCATAGCTCGTCCGCGAGTATAACGGTTGTCGCGGCCGGCGACAGAGGGAGGTGATGGCGGCGCCAAACGATACCATGGACGAACCGAACCGGCCGTCGATCGACGCGAGCGAGGACTCCCTCGTCGGCCGGTGCGAACGCTGTTCGTGGTCGATCACCGCCGACTCACATTCGGCGATCGTCGAGGCCTATCAGGACCACCTGCGCGAGCGCCATCCCGAGGCGTGGCTGCGCGGGTAGCGTCGAAAAAACGTGAGTCAGTCGTCGCCGCGATCGCTACGCCGACCGACTTAGGGCTCGAGCAGGACCTTCGTGACGCCCTCCTCGCGGTTGTCGAACGCCTCGTACATCTCGGGGGCCTCGTCGAGACCGACGCGATGGGAGACGATCCAGCTCGGGTCCGCGCGGCCCTCGATGATCAGGTCGCGCAGGTAGCGGTTGTACTGCTTGACGTTGGCCTGGCCGGTGCCACACTTCAGGCCCTTCTCGAAGAACTTCCCGAAGTCGATCCCCAACCTGCCCTGTGCGGCCATCTCGTCGGGCGCGCCGGGATCCGAGGGGACGTAGAGTCCGGGGATGCCGAGCTCGCCGGTCGGGCGCACCACCTGAATCAGCTGGTTGAGCACGATCGCGGGGTTCTCGCGGGCCGGGTCGTAGGCGTCGTCCGAGGGGTCGGTCTCGGGGTCGATCGCCTGATAGCCGACGGCGTCGATGCCCTTGTCGACCTCGTCGCCGTGTTCCTCGATGATCTGCTCGACGGGGTCGCCCTCCTCGAAGTTGATCGGGATCGCGTCGCAGTTCTCCTCGACGGCGTCGAGCCGGCTCGGCACGCGATCGACGATGTAGATCTCCGCCGCGCCCTTGATGTGGGCGCTGTAGGCCGCCATCGCGCCGACGGGGCCGGCCCCGAAGATCGCGACAGACTCGCCGGGCTGGAGGTTCGCCAGTTCGGTCCCGTGCCAACCCGTCGGGAAGATGTCGGCCAGCAGCGAGAACGAGTCCTCGTGCTCGTCGCCCTCCGGGAGCTTCAGCGCGTTGAAGTCCGCGTAGGGGACGCGGAGCCGTTCGGCCTGCCCACCTTTGTAGGGCCCCATTGCAACGTAGCCGTAGGCCCCGCCCGCGAAGCCGGGATTGACGTTCGTACAGAAGCCCGTGTAGCCTTCCTCGCAGTTCTTACAGAACCCACAGGCGACGTTGAACGGCAGGACGATCCGGTCTCCCTTCTCCAGCGTGCTTACGCCCTCGCCGACCTCGTCGACGATCCCCATGTTCTCGTGGCCGAAGACGATCCCCGGCTCGGCGTCGGTCCGTCCCTCGTACATGTGGAGGTCCGACCCACAGATACAGGTCGTCGTGATGTCGATCACCACGTCGTTGGGGTGCTCGATCTCGGGCTCGTCGACCTCCTCCACCGCCACCTCGTGCGGTCCTTGATAGACCACGGCATCCATTGACATTGTTTTAGTCCCGTCCGTATGATAGACGCCGACCGTCATAATCATGATTGTTAATTAACGAATAGGGAATAACAACCAGCCCCCCATCGGACCACAACCGGTTTGCTCGACAGGCGGGTAGATCGGGCATGGAGCTCACGAAAGCGCTCCCGACAGAGGGGCTCGTCTGTGCCGTCGGCGCCGGGGGGAAGAAGACGACGCTGTACGCGCTCGCGAACGCGCTCGACCGGGCGGTGGTCACCGCGACGGTCCGGATCCCGATCTTCGATCCCCACGTCGCGCGCGTCGCCGTCACCGAGGACCCGGTAAGCGAGGTCGAGGGCAACGACGACTGGCCGCTGGGCGTCGTTCCCGAACGCGAGTTCGAGGACCGCTACCGGGGTTACGACCGGGAGGCCGTGGGGGACCTGGCTCGCCGGGCCGACGTCCCCGTTCTCGTGAAGGCCGACGGCGCGCGCATGCGGGAGTTCAAGGCGCCCGACGAGCGCGAACCCCAGATCCCCCGCAGCGCCGACGCCGTCCTCCCGATCGCGAGCGTCCACGCCGTCGGGAGCCCCCTCGACGACAGCGTGGTCCACCGGCCCGAGCGGATCGCCGCGATCGCGGGGATCGAGCCCGACGAGGAGATCACGCCCGAGGCCGTTGCCCGCGTGATCGCGAGCCCCGACGGCGGGCTGAAGGACGTTCCCGAGGGGGCGACGGCGACCCCGCTTCTCAACAAGGTCGACGACAGTGAGGACGAGGCGATCGCCCGCGAGATCGCCCGCCGGGTCCACGAGCGCGCGGACGTCGATCGGGTGGTGCTCGCGCGGATGGCCGACGAACGGGTCGTCGACGTCATCCGAGGCGCCTGACGGCCTCCTCGAACTCCTCGCGGGTGTTGAGGTTCTCGAACGTGTCGAGCGGGGCGTGCTCTCGCACCTCCGCCTCGTCGACGACGACGTAGTCGAGATGCTCCAGGGGCGCGATCACCTTCCGCTCGCCCGCCGCGAGCGCGCGCTCGCAGGCGTCGGCCATCGCGTCGGCCCGGTAGGCGGCGTGGGTGGTCTGGAACCAGCCGTCCCCGATCCGGGGGACCGCGGCGTCGTAGCTCCGGGCGCGCGAGAGGAGGTGCTCGACGAGCTCCGGCTCGACGAAGGGCATGTCGCAGGCCGCGACGAAGGCGTACTCGCTTTCCGCGGCCCGCAGCCCCGTTCGGATCCCCGCCATCGGCCCCTCGTCGGGGTCGGGGTCCTCGGCGATCTCGATCGGGTTCGGGTAGCCCTCGAAGGCCCGCTCGATGGCCGCCGTCTGGTCGGCCCGACAGTTCACCACGAGTCGGTCGGTGGTGTCGGCGAGCCGGTCGCCGACCCGGCGGATCATCGGCGTCCCGGCGAGGTCGGCGGTCGCCTTGTCCTCGCTCCCGAAGCGGGTCGAGCGCCCGCCCGCGAGGACGATACCGTCTCCCATACCGAGGGGTTGCGCCGCGGATCACATATACTGCGGGGTGTCGATCCCGGGTCGTACTCGCCGCCGAAACCGCCGTTCGGGACGCGGGGACGAACCCGTCATACTTTTCCCACCCGCTACCGTCGGTTGGGCCATGTACGCCGCAGGTGAGGGGCGATGAAGGAGTCATTGATGGATATCGTCTGCTGTCCGATCGACAAGGGCGAGCTCGAGCTCGACGTCGAGGAGCGCGACGGGGAGGAGATCGTCTCCGGGACGCTGACCTGCACCGACTGTGGCGAGGTCTACCCGATCGAGGACGGCATCCCGAACCTCCTGCCACCGGACATGCGCGAGGACGCGGTCGCCTGAGGACCGTGGACCGGACGCTGTCCGTCGACGTCAACCGCCAGTCCGTCCACTCGATCGAGCCGGAGGTCCGTCAGTTCGAGACCAGCGAGAGCTTCGTGGTCGAACTCACCAACCACGGCTCGGCGACCCACGTCCATCTCAACGTCGACGACGGGCTCGCCGACGCGATCTCGCTCGACGGCGGCAACCACTTCCTCGAGGCCGGGCGCAGCTACCGAATCGAGGCGTCGGTCGACCAGCGGAGCCGCCCGGTCAGCGGCCGCCTGAAGATCGTCACCGGCTACGGCGCGGAGACGGCCGTGATCGATATCTCGCTGATCCCCCCCGAGGAGAGCCCGGAGAAGGTCCCCGTCGAGGTCGACGAACGCCTCTCGAAGCCCCAGCCCCGCCAGGATTCCCCCCAGCGCTCACGGGGTTCGAGTGGCTCGCGCTCGCGGCGTTCGCGGACTTCGCGAGGCGACGACGGCCTTCCCATGCGGGTGATCGCCGCGGGCGCGCTCGTCGCGCTCGCGCTGCTGTTCGTCGTCGTCGGCGCGCTGATCGCCGGCAACCCGGCGGTGATCCTCGGCGTCGGGATCGTCCTCGTCGCGATCGCCGGCGCGGCCGCGCTGCTCTACAGCTCCTGATCCTCGGGATAGGTCGGCGTCCCCGACAGCCCCTCCTCGTCCATCCGCCGCGCCCGCAGATACCGCGCCCGATAGCGGTTGGCCCCCTCGTTCAGGTCGGCCTCCCGGATCTCGTCGGTCCGCCCCTCCGCGACCGCGTCGACGATCTCCTCGACCTGTTCCTTTTCCGTCGGTGTGAGCTCGAACTCGTACGTTTGGGTGTCCTCCCGGCCGAGCGTGACGAACTTCCGCGCGGCGGTGATGAACACCGAACACGGCTCCCGGCAGGGGAACTCGCCGTCGCCCCGAGGAACGTCGAGCTCGGTCTCATCGTCCTCGTCCCACATGCGTCGTCTGAGACACTGCGAGTCGACACAGCAGGCCTCCGCGGCGGCCTCGAGCTCCTCGACGGACAGTCCCTCAACGATCTCGTAGATGCCCGACTGGCGCTCCGCCGTCTCGCGGAAGTGGCTCACGTCGAGCTCGCCCTCGCGTTCACGGTGCCAGTTCGCGACCGTCGCCGGATAGATGAAGTCCACCGTGCGCACGAGGTCGCGTCCGTCGAGGTCGGGGTACTCCCAGCCCGTCGGCAGCGTGGGGGCCGTCGAGAGCGGTCGGTATCGCCCTCGATCGTCGTGCTTGACGAGCTCGCGCGCCGCGAGGGGGTCCTCGTAGGTCTCGAGGTCCGACGCGTCGGCGTCGTCGACGTGACGAAGTGCGTAGCGACGCTCGCCGTCCCCGCCGAGGCTCGCGACGACGTGGAGCTGGCCCCACGTTCGGCCGGTGCCGGTCGACAGCGCCTCGTAGCGCTCCTCGACGGAGCGCCCGTCAGCCCCCTCGACCCAGCGCAGGAAGTCGTAGCGCGCGTTCGCGTCGCCGACGACCCGCGTCCAGTAGTACCAGTTCGAGACGAACCAGGGGTTCTCCTCGGCGAACTCGCGAAGGCCCGCCTCGTCGACCTCCCGGGAGCCGCCGTCGATGCCGACCGTGTAGCTCTCCTCGCCCGAGGCGGCGACCGAGAGCCCGTCGAACTCGATCCCCTCCGGCGCGCTCGCGACGAGCGCGTCGAGCTGTGGGGCGTTCATCAGTCGCCCGCGACCCCCGTTTCCGCGTCACGGACGCGCTCGATGGCCGCGCCGACGTCGGCGCCGGCCTCCGCGGCGCGCTCGAGCACCACGTCGGCCATCAGCGACTCGGTCCCGACCGCCCCGGAGTACCAGATCCGGTGGCCGTCGACTTCCGTTGGTACGTCGTAGCCCGTCCGGTAGTCGTCGGTCAGCCCCATGTCCTCGGGGATGTCCTCCTGGGTGTGGAAGCCGTCGGCGATGAAGAGCGGGACGACGACGACGTCCGGGGCCGAGAAGAACTCGGTGACGTCGTCGACCTCGGGCTCCTCGTCCATGAACAGCGCTTTCGCCTCGTCGAACCGGCCCGACTCGCGGATCCGCTCGGTGTGGTAGTGGATCGCCTTCGCGCTGTTCTCGTTTCGCTCGGTGCCGTGACCGACGACCGCGAGGCCGAAGCCGTCCCCGACCTCGGGATCGCCGGTGACCGACTCCGCGCGCCGGACGATCACGTCGCTCATCGAGTCGTGGGTGCCGGCGGGCCCGCAGTAGTGGACCGTCTTCTCGACGTCGCTGGCCTCCAGGGTGGCGTGATCGGCGCTGACGCCGTCGCCCGACTCCCACTCGGAGACGTCCCAGCCCTCCAGGCGGAGCTCGCGGGGGATCACCTGCTCGGTGAAGTAGCCCTCGCTGATGAACAGCGGGACGACGTAGACCTCGTCGCTCTCGAGGGTCCGGAGTACCTCGCGAAAGGAGGGCTCCTCCTTCCAGAACGCCTCGCGGACCTCGTCGAAGACCCCCGTCTCGCGGATCGTGTCGGCGTGCGAGAACGTGGGTCTCGAGGAACCGGGGTTCAGATGCGACCCGTGACCGACGATGACGAGCGCCTGCATATCCGACGCTAGCGACGGCGCGGGCATAGAACTGTCGTCTCTACCGCCGGTCGCGCAGGTCCCGGAAGATCGCCTGTACCAGCCGTTGATCGTCCAGTTCGAGCGACGCGGCGCTGATCTCGACGGGGATCTCGTGGCCGTCGGCGTGGACCACGCTCAGCTCGCGCTTATCGCGGAGCACGCCGTCGGAGCCGGCGTGCTCCTCGAAGACGCCGCGGTAGTACTCGCGGTCCCTCTTGGGGTGGAGTTCGGTTTGGTGGAGCCCCCGGAGTTCCTCGCGCGAGCGGCCGAACAGTTCCTCGGCGGCACTGTTGACCTGGAGGAGGTCGCCGGTCTCGGCGTCGACGACGAGGATCGCGTCGGGCGCGGTCTCGAGCAGCTTCTCGTAGCCCTCGCGGGTGGCGGCCAGCGACTCCTCCAGGCGACGCTGTTCGACCGCGCCCCGAACGCGGGTCGCGAGCAGCTCGAACCCCTC
The DNA here is from genome assembly GCF_037996645.1 of Halalkalicoccus tibetensis. NCBI lineage: Archaea > Methanobacteriati > Methanobacteriota > Halobacteria > Halobacteriales > Halalkalicoccaceae > Halalkalicoccus > Halalkalicoccus tibetensis. The sequence goes on along the minus strand of NZ_JBBMXV010000001.1, from coordinate 673,097 downwards.
GAGACCGCCGTCCTTCGAGACGTAGTCGGTCACGCCCGCCGAGATGGCCTCGCTCGCGACCTGCTCGCTGCCCTGGCCGGTGAAGAGGACGAACGGGAGGTCGGGATGAACCTCGCGTACCCGCTTGAGGAGTTCGACGCCCGTGAGCTCCGGCATCTGGTGGTCGCTGACGACACACTCGACCTCGTCGTCGATCCGGTCGGGCACGCCCGTCGGATCGCTCGTCTGTCGGAGATCGAGACCCGGATCGATCTCCGAGAGCGACGACTCCGTGAGACGCAAAAACGCCTCGTCGTCGTCGACGTGTAGTACCCGTATCGGCCCCTCCTCCGGTCCCACCGACTTCATCTCTGTACGATGCGCTTTACACGGCAGGTGTTTATATAGTCACGGGATCAGCCGCCCTCCGGCGGACCGCCGCCCGACGGTTACGACATCGGGGCTGACCGACGGGTTGAAAGGCGCGCCGGGCGAGATGTAGAGTGATGCTGTCCGTGACGAACACGCTCTCGGGCGAGCGCGAGGAGTTTCGACCGACGCACGACGACGAAGTGCTGGTGTACGTCTGCGGGTTGACGGTCTCGGACGACGCCCACCTCGGCCACGCCCGGGTGTGGGTCCACTCGGACGTGATCTGTCGCTGGCTCGAGCACGAGGGCCACTCCGTCAGGCACGTCGAGAACTTCACGGACGTCAACGAGAAGATCGCCGCTCGGGCCGGCGAGGACGGCCTGGGCGACTCCGAGGGCGAGGTCGCCCGCCACTTCATCGAGGGGGTACTCGCCGACATGCGCGGGCTGAACCTCGAGCGCGCGACGGTCTACCCCCGCGTTTCGGAGCACGTCCCCGAGATCATCGCGCTGGTCGAGCGGCTGATCGAGGGGGGTCACGCCTACGAGGCGGGCGGCTCGGTCTACTTCGACGTCACCAGCTTCGAGGGGTACGGCCAGCTCTCGAACCAGGAGCTCGCCGATCTCGAATCACAGGGCGACCCCGAAGAACGCTCGGAGAAGCGCAACCCCGCGGACTTCGCGCTCTGGAAGGCCGGCGGCGTCTCCGAGAGCGCCATCCGCGAACACGCGAAGGTCGAGCACGACCACCCGCCGGAGGGCCAGACGTGGGACTCGCCATGGGGCGAGGGTCGGCCCGGCTGGCATATCGAGTGCTCGGCGATGGCGATGACCCACCTCGACGAGACGATCGACATCCACATCGGCGGTCACGACCTCGTGTTCCCGCACCACGAGAACGAGATCGCCCAGAGCGAGGCGGCCACGGGCGAGCGCTTCGCCAACTACTGGCTGCACACGGGCCTGCTCGAGACGAGCGGCGAGAAGATGAGTTCGAGCCTGGGCAACTTCTTCACCGTCTCGGCGGCCCTCGAGGAGTTCGGCCCCGACGTGATCCGCACGTTCTACCTCTCGACGGAGTACGGCTCGAAACAGACGTTCTCCGAGGAGGCGATGGCCGAAGCCGAGGAGCGATACGAGCGCCTCGAACGCGCCTACGAACGGGCGACGGAGGCCGCAGACGGCCCCGACGCCCGGACGAAGGTCGAGGACCGGGAGCTCCGCGGGGCCATCGCCGACGCTCGCGAGGAGTTCGCGCGGGCGATGAACGACGACTTCGGGGCTCGAGAAGCGATGGCCGCCCTCCTCGAGCTCGGGGGTGCGATCAATCGCCACCTCGACGCCCACGATGAGTACGACTACCGGGGGCTGCGCCGGGGGATCGAGGCGATCGAGGAGCTCGGCGGGGGCGTCTTCGGGCTCTCGTTCGGCGCCGACGGGGAGGGCCGGGTCGAGCTCGCCGAGGAGGTCGCCGAGCTCGTCCTGCGCGTGCGCGAGGAGGAACGCGAGGCGGGCAACTACGAGCGGGCCGACGCGCTTCGCGACGACCTCGAGGCGCTCGGCGTCGGCGTCGAGGACGGGGACGACGGGACGAGCCTCCGGCTGTAGGCCGCCCAGCACGCCAACCGATCGCGGCGCCCGGGCGAGTCCACGCCTTTATGCTGCCCGACCCGTAATCCGACCACAGAAATGTCCCTCTCGCGTCGCGGCCTCTGCACGCTCGTCGCGCTCGCGGCCACGGGTAGCGCCGGCTGTCTCGACGTCCTGAGCGGCGAGCCCGCCCGGTTCGTCGCCCCGCCGGCCCGCGTCGGCGAGGACGTCCTCGAGGGGACGGACTACGAGCTCGAACGGACCGAGACGATCGAGGAGCAGCGCACCGTCGAGATCGCGGCGGGCCAGACCCGCGACGTCGAGGTGGTCAACCGGATCGCCGAGTATCACAAACTGATCGATATGGGGCCGCTGGGCGAGGCGCGCGGCGCCGTCTTCGCGACCCTCTCGACGCCCGCCGTCGAGGTGCTCGGCCGCACGTTCAACCCCATCGAGGACGCGGACAACCGTGAGATCGCCGACGAGGCCCAAACACAGTACGAGGAGATCGACATCGGGTCGGAGATCGACCGGCGGACGGTGACCGTCCTCGGGGAGCAGACCGAGCTCTCGAAGTTCGAGGGCGAGGCGGCGTTCGGGGAGCTCGGGGTCGACGTCTTCGTCCACACCGGCGTCGTCGAGAGCGACGACGAGTACGTGGTGGTGTTCGGGATCTACCCGCGGCTGTTGGGCGGCGAGGAGGAGTCGATCATCACGCTCGCGGAGGGCGTGGAGCTCGAGGACTGAACCGTACGAGGAGCCGCCGCTCGGCCCAATGAATCGCGGAAAACCGATTCGATCGTCGTTCTCGACGTCCTCGACGGAAACCCCGCCGACCGAGGCGGGGGAGGCATCGAGTATCACTATCCGTCCGTGCTGGCGCGTGCCAGCGTTTCTCGGTAGGCCCGCGACCCATATACCTATCCACCCGATAACGCGCGCCGAACGGAATTATGCGATGCCAAGAGAGAGAACCGCGATGCCAGAGTGCCCCTGAACGTCGACCGTCAATCGATGTGTGTGAGCCCTGGCGTTCGGTTCCGGAACGCCCACGCGTATAGTATTTTCCCTGTTAAATCCGATAGGAACTAACGAGGTAGCGCGACCGTCGTCCGAAAGCCCCTACACTGATAACGACGAGCGAGAACCGTGTGAGCAGGTAGCATCGAATGGTCTACACGTGCACGGACTGCGAGTGGTCAGTCGACGATGAAACGATGGACGACGCCGGAACGGACGTGATCGAACACCACGTCGAGACCGGCCACACGGTCGAGAACGACCGGGGATGGGCGCGCGGGACGCCGATCCAGGTGGACGACTCGCGGCGAGCGGAGCGCGACTGACCGCATTTTCGCTCTTCGGGGATTCAGTCGAGCGAGGAGGGAGCGACGACGTCGATCCCGTACTTGCCGTCGGCGATGGTATCACGGATCCCTTCTATGTCGCGGGTGATCGAGAGGGCGACCATTGGAATCTATCTGTGTCTTGAATTTCTAGCTTTAATCGTCAAATTCATTTTCTCCAACATCCACACTAGCAAGAGTCACCGACGAACTACCATCATCGAAGACGAGACTTACTGTCTCACCGGTAAGACTCTCTGAGTCAATATCATTGTTTGTTGTGCTCTCTGTAACAGCAAGGGATTGTCCAGAACCAAACGTCTCGGATCCATCGATCCCTTCGTCACCCTCACCAGTAACGACTCGGAGGTCGTCTTCATCCATTGTGTCTCCGCCTTCGTGATAGAACACAACGTCATCGTCTGTAATCTCCGCATTCACTGAAGCAGTCGGGGTCGAGTCGCCAAGTTCATCTCCCATTCCCATCACGAACGCACCGATCACGGCCGCGAGCACCACGGTGATGGCGACCATGAGGACGATGCCGATGACGGGCGATACACCACGGTCCTCGCCGCTGCAAAGACCGCTTACCTTCTGTTTGAGCGTTTTGAGTGTCATTGTTTCTGGAGCACGAACGCGACCGACGCGAGGGCGGTGTTCTACGCGCCGTGATGCGTCGACACGACGCTGGAGGGCGTATTCGATCGCTCGCCCCGCTCTCAGTCGGCTACCTTCGTGCTTGTTTTCCTATATGTTTTCGAAGTTATATAATATTTTCGAGATAAACGACGCTATAATTTACCGTTGTAGTTGGCAACCATCCGAACTATATCGGATCGAAGCGAGACGTAACCGCCGGACGGAGTTCCCGTTAGGCGTCCAGGTGTACGACGCTCGGGCAATGGAGGTTCACAGGACTCAAGGGGGATCGAAGAAGCAGCGGATCAGTCGTCGGCGAACTCGGCTGGGGGCTCGTTCTCGACGACCCGATAGGAGCTCTCGGAACAGCACCGTCGTTTCCCGCCGATGGGCCGGACGGTACCGTCCGGCCAGATCCGAACCGGGCTCGGCTGGTCGCAGTTCTCGCAGATCGCAACGCTCTTCACCTTTTCTCCGTTGGACATATGACCGATAGAACTCAGGCGCCGAGCCGTACATAGCGATATCGGTCGTCGAGCCCCTCGTCTCCGAACCCGAGAAGGCCCCGTCGAGGCCTCTATCGGGGGATGCTGAGCGGCGAATGGACTATATGTCTGTATCTCGTTGCTGAAAACAGGTGCAGGAGCGCTTGACCATGAGCGCAGGGGCACCTGAGCACCAACCGTCAGGAGCTCATCCACTTCTCCGAGTCAGTTGATGCTACTCGATACTGGAGCCGCTATCTAAAAGAAACAGTTGCCTGCATATGCCTCGACAGCGTCTATCGAATAGGGCAGTGGCAGTTCTGTATTCAGAGGAGGAGAACCGCAGTTACCTGTAGTGCTGCTCCTGCTGCGAGCAAGGAAAGGGCAAGTGACGCGAAGACCTCTGTACTGACTGCTACCGATCGTTTCTCTCTGGCATGAGCTGAGGGTTGTAGAGGGTCTGACTGACGTCGGTGGCCATCGAACGATAGACGTTTTCCGAGGCATGTTACAGATATATTGAACAGCCAAGAGTTACAGACGGCCATTACAGACGAATCCCGGGATAGACCTTCTGAAGCAGACAGCCCGTTCAGGACGGCGAGCGCTGTACAAAGTTGGACTCGAATACAGCGGAGATCAGAGGAGGAGAGGAGTGGGGGACGCTAATGGGAAGTTAGCAGAGAACTCGTGTAGGGTTTGATCCGCCGCACGATGCTTGTCATAACAGTGGGTACTCGGCCAGCAACAGCAACCCCGCGTGAGACGTGTACGAAGAGTCTGAAGCCGGTGAAGGGATTTGAACCCTTGGCCTATTCCTTACGAAGGAATCGCTCTGCCAGCTGAGCTACACCGGCACGTCGTATCCATACGTAGACGCCAATACCGGGATAAGCGTTGTGAATCACGCCGGCCGGGTGAGGCGAACGTCGAGACAGACGTTCAACTCGTGGGGCGCGTACGAGCGCACGACGTGGCGCGTCTCGACCTCCACCTCGTACCCCGCCTCCGAGGCGGCCCCGCGGATCGCCCGCTCGCCCGGTCCGAACGGGTCGTCCTCGTGCTGGATGTCGTAGTAGTGGAACACGCACTCCTCGCCGGCCAGCGAGACGGCGGTAGCGAGGAACTCGTCGGCGCTGTGGGGGAGGTTCATCACGATCCGGTCGGCCCACCCCTCGTAGTCGGTGGTGACCTCCCCGTCGTCCGACGAACGCCGGCCGTCCGACGCGCCCGTGACTACCTCCCTGACGTCACCGTGGATCGCCGTCACCCGGTCCGTGACGCCGTTTCGCTCGGCGTTCTCGCGGAGATACTCGATCGCGCGCTCGTTGACGTCGGCGCCGACGGCCTCCGCGCCGCGGGCCGCCGCGGGGATGGCGAACGGACCCACGCCGGCGAACATGTCGAAGACCCGCTCGCCTTCCCCTACCTGTTCGGTCACTCGGTGGCGCTCGGTGGCGAGGCGCGGCGAGAAGTACACGTCCGCGAGGTCCAGCGCGTACTCGAAGCCGTACTCGCGGTGGACGGTCTCGGTGCCCTCGCCCGCGAGCAGCTCCCAGTCGCGCACGCGCGTCTCGCCCTTCACCTTCGAGGCCTTGTTCAGCACCGTCTCGACCGGCAGGTCCGATTCGACGATCGCGCGGGCGATCCGGTCGGCGCGCTCTGGGTCGTCCTCGTCGAGCAGGACGACGTCGCCGAGGCGCTCGTAGGAGGGGTCGAAGCCGAGCAGGTCCGCGGGCGTCGTCTGGGTCTCGCGTTCCGGGGCGTCGCGATCGACCAGGTCGTAGCCTGGCGCGACCCGGTCGGGATCGACGACAGGAATATAGAGCCAGCCGTTCTCCACAGTGATCTCGCGGTCGTCGGCGATCAGGTCGGCCTCGGCCAGCTCGCGGCGGGTCGCCTCGCCCTCCGCCCGCGGGACCCGGACGCACGGAACCTCCATACCGGAGCCTGTCGGCCGGCCGATTTACCGTTGGCGCTTCGGCCGAACGCGCCGTTTAACCCGCCGGCCCACCGACCCCGGGTATGCTCACCTTCGTCGGCCTCGGCCTCTACGACGAACGATCGATCACCGTCGAGGGCCGCGACGCCCTTCAAAGAGCGGACCGCGCCTTCATGGAACAGTACACCAGCCGGCTGATCGGCACGGACGTCGAGAGCCTCGAAGCCGAACACGGCACCGGGATCGAGCTCCGCGACCGGGCGGGCGTCGAGCAGCACCCCGAGGAGATGCTTGCGGCCGCCGAAGGCGAAGACGTCGCCTTCCTGGTGGTGGGCGACCCGATGGTCTCGACGACACACGTCGATCTGCGGCTCCGGGCCGCCGACCGGGGAATCGAGACGCGGATCATCCACGGCACGACCGCCGAGGCCGCCGCGAGCTCGCTGACCGGCCTGCAGAACTACCGCTTCGGACCCGCCACGACCCTGCCGTTCCCCTACGCCCACGGCGCCGAGGGCCTGCCCGCGAGCGTCACGAACACGATCGACGACAACCGCGAGCGGGGCCTGCATACGCTCGTCTACCTCGATATAAAACAGGAACGCGGCGACTACATGACCGCCGACGTCGCCGCCGACCTGCTCTCGGAGGCGTACCCCGAGACGCTCGCGGTCGCGGTCTGTCGTGCCGGCAGTCCCGACCCCGTCGTCGCGGCCGACGCGCTCTCGGAGCTCGCGGACCGCGAGTTCGGCGGCCCGCTGCACCTGCTGGTCGTGCCGGGCGAGCTCCACCACATCGAGAGCGAGGCGCTGCGGGCGTTCGCGGGCGCGCCCCCGGAGCTCGCGCCGCTCGAATGAGGACCTCCCGCTGGATGCCCGTCGCGCTGCTCGCGGGCGCGATACTCGTCGCTTCCGTGATCCCGATCCCGGGCTCGGTCCCCGAGGACGGCGGCGGGATCCCGACCAGCGGCCTGTTCCACGTCGTCGGCTACGCCGCCCTCGCGGCCGCGATCGGTTACGCGCTGCTCGCCCCCGGGAATCGCGCCCGCGCGCTCGTCGCGGGGACTGGCGGTGCGGGTGCCTACGGCGCGCTGATCGAATGCGTCCAGTACCCGATCCCCTATCGCACGTTCAGCTACCTCGATATGCTCGTCAACGTGGGCGGAGCGGCCCTCGGCGCGGTCGCCCTACTCTGTGCGCTCGCGCTCTCGGGCTCGGATCAGGAATCAGATGACCATCGTTAGCCCGCCGCCGACGACCGCCAGCCCGCCGAGGGCGACACAGACGACCCAGAAGTCGACCTTGTGAACTACCCGCATGATCGCGTCGATCATCGCGTAGCCGACGATCGCGCTGACGACCAGCGCGATGACCGCCTCCAGGCCCGTGGTCGGCAGGCCGTCGTCGAGGGTGATCAGCACGCCCGCGCCGATCCCGGCGGGAATCGAGAGGAGAAAGGAGAGCCGGAAGGAGGCCGGTCCCTCGTAGCCCCGGAAGAGCAGCACGCTCGCGGTGGTGCCCGACCGGGAGACGCCCGGCAGGACCGTCACGCCCTGGAACGCGCCGACGATGACGGCGTCGAGCAGCGACGGGGTGCCGCGCTCGCCGAGCGAGACGTCCTCGGAGGCACGTTCGACCAGCCCGGTCAGAACGAGGAGGGCGCCGATCAGCGCGACGAACGCCCCGCCGGTGAGCTCGCTCGCGAAGTCGATCAGCAGGAGGTAGATCGGGATCCCGACGAGCCCGGTCATCGCGGTCGCCACGAGGACGAACGAGGTCTCGGCGTTGGTCTCCTCGAACGCGGTTCGGGGTCGCCAGCCGGGCGCGGCGTTGACGGCGTCGGAGATGGTGTCGCGGTAGTAGACCGCCGCCGAGAGGGTCGTCCCCATCTGGAGGAACAGCGCGAGCTGGACGGCGATGTCGGGGGAGGTCCCGAGCGCCGTGAGGAACAGCGAGAGGTTGCCCGAGCTCGAGATCGGCAGCCACTCGACTAACCCCTGGACGACGCCGGCGGCGATGGCCACGAGGATCTCGCGAAGCGTCACTACCCGTCGGAACTCCCGGCGCGATAAAAGGGGTGGCGTTTCGACGTGGACCTTTCCTACGGACCTTTTTACTCCTCGGGGTCGCGTAGCGACCCGCTCGGAGCAAAAATCTCCTCCAAAAACCCCGGCGCGGCTCCGCCGCGCCGGTCCGCAACGTTTTCTATTTCGGAAACGGCGACTCTGCATTCGGATCTTGCTCGATGATCTCCATATCCCAGACCGTTTTCCGTTCACTCATGGCTTCGCCACTCGCTCACGCAAAAACCTCCTCCATCATCGGACAGGAAACTGTCCGATTAGTAGCTGGAAGCCAGTGGCTTCCAGCCACATTGCCGGACTACGTACGGCAGGCGGTCAGAGCGAAGCTCTGACCACATCACCGGAACGCTTCGCGTTCTGGTTAGCAGCCAGAACCTCCGGTTTCTGGCGACAAAAAACCGCAGTGCAGCGGGTTATTCGGGAAACAGCGAGTCGCTGTTCGGGTCGCGCTCGATGATCTCGATCTCGTGGTCGTCCATGTCCGTCGTGAACGCGTACTCGTTGTCACAGGACTCGGGGTCGCGGTAGTCCGGGGCGCCCCGCGTCATCAGGTCGTCCCAGAACTCGTTCAGGTCGTCGGCGCGCACACAGAGATGGCCCCACGCATCGCCGAGATCGTAGGTGTTGTCGCCGTAGTTGTAGGTGAGTTCGAGCGCCATCGCTTCATCACTAGCCCCCTCGGGCTTCATGAAGTAGTTCGCGAAGGAGTCGGCCTCCCAGCGCCCGGTGTGTTCGTACTCGAACTTCCGGGTGTACCAGCCCAGCGCCTCGTCGGCGTCCTCGACGCGGATCATCGTGTGGTCGATCGACCAGGTCGCCCCCTGCTCGGGGTCGCGCTTGACGATCTCGATCTCGTGGCCGTCGGGGTCCTTCACGAAGGCGTAGCGCCCGCCACAGGACTCCGGGTCCCGGTAGTCCTCGACGCCCTCGTCCATCAGCTGCTGGTAGTGCTCCTCGAGCTCGCCGTCGGGGACCCGCACGGCGATGTGGCCCCAGGCGTCGCCCATCTCGTCGGGCCCGCCGTCGTGGTTGTGGGTGAGTTCGAGCATCGCGCCCTCCTCGCCGAGCTCCTCGGGGCCGAGGTAGACGTTGGTGAAGGAGTCGGCCTCCCAGCGGTCCTTCTCCTCGTAGCCCAGGTGCTCGCCGTACCACTCGAGCGATTCCTCCAGGTCCGAGACGCGCATCATGACGTGGTCGAGCGTCGCTCCCATGGGGAGGTCATCGCCGTCCGGGGGCAAAACAGTACCGAGAGGCGACGGCGTTGCCGCCTGTCGGGGGCTGGCTACCGCGTGGGCGTCGCGCGACGTTCGTCGAAGACGTACGAGAGCCCGAACACACCGCTCGCGGCGACGAGCAGCACGAGCGGCTCGTAATGGGCGCCGCTCACGAGGACGCTCATCCCCGCGAGTGTCACGCCCAGCCCCAGCGCGACGGTTCGTCGCCGCTCGGCCGATCGATAGCGCGCCACCAGTCGAAAGGCGACGAACAGGAAGGCAGCGCCGAGTGCGGCCCCGGCGACCACGTCGACGAGGTAGTGCAGTCCGAGCGCGACGCGCGCGAAACAGACGACCGTGATCACCGCCGCCGCACCGGCGTACCGACGCCGTCGGGTGCTCACCGGGAGCGTTTCGGCGAGCGCGAGATACGTCACGGTCGAGACGACCGCGTGTCCGCTGGGAAAGCCGTAGCCGCTCGCGTAGCCCGTCAGCTCGTAGACGGGCTGGAGGGACGGCGGCAGTGCGCTAAGGGCGATCAGCGGCTGGTCGGGCCGGGGCAGCGCGAACAGGTATTTCGCGGCGAAGACGAGCCCGATCGCGCCGATCACGAACCCGCCGACGATCGCGATCCGGTCGCGCCCGACGCGGTCGGAACGGACGAACAACACCACCAGAAGGAGCGAGACGAACCAGATATCGCCGAGCTGGGTGACGAGCGCGACGAGGATCGCGAACGGATCGGGGATCGCACCCTGGATCACCTCGAACTCGCCGACGCCACGGGACATACCGGGCGTTCCCGTTCGAGTAGCATAGGCCTCCCGGTCGTGTCGGTCGCTTCCGTCGACCTACTCCGCCCGGCCGGGATCGGCGTCCTCGCGCTCGGCGGTGACCGCCTTCGGCGCGAGCCCCTGGCGGCGCGAGTCGAGCTCGGAGAGCCCGTAGACGAGTCCCACCAGCAGGACCAATCCGATCGGGAGGAAGACCAGCGGCGGGAGCCCGAGGTAGCCGTAGAGGAGATAACAGGCCGTCGCGACGACGACGACGGTGCCGGCGTAGTACATCTGGGTGCGGACGTGGTCGATCAGGTCCGCGCCGGTGAAGGTCGCGGAGAGGACCGTCGTATCCGAGATGGGCGAGGTGTGGTCGCCGAAGATCGCCCCCGAGAACACCGCGCCGACGATCACGGGCATCAGCTCGAAGCTCCCGGTGAGCTCCCAGACGACCGAGATCGCGATCGGCGTGAGCACGCCCATGGTCGCCCACGACGAGCCCATCGAGAACGCGATGAACGCCGCGGTGAACAGCACGACGATCGGCAGCAGTTCGGGCGAGACGACGCCTTCCGCGACCCCCGCGACGTAGACGCCGGTTTCGAGCACCTCGGCGGCCGTGCTGATCGCCCACGCGAGCACGAGGATCGTCACGGCGGTGAGCATGATCGAGAAGCCGTCGATGACGCCCCCGATCCCGGTCTCGAGCGAGAAGATCCGGTAGTAGAAGCCGACCGCGAGCGCCGAGAAGACCATCGCGAACGCCCCCCACAGCAGCGCCGCACCCCAGTCGGCCTCGTCGAGCACGTCGATGGCGTCCGCGCCGGGCGCGTAGCCCGTGATCAGCGCGCCGGCGATCGCGGCGACGACCAGCGCGATAACGGGGATGGCGAAGCTCCGCAGCATCGGGTCGTCGGCGCTCGGCTCGCCGAGCTCGTTCTCGATGGCCTGCATCGGGGTCGCGCCCTCGCGGTTGACCTGTCCCGTGCGGACCGAGCGGTGCTCGGCCGCGAGCATCTCGCCGAAGTCCCGACGGGTGAGGACGATCAGCGCGACCATGACGATCGCGAAGATCGAGTAGACGTTGTAGGGGATCGACCCGACGTAGGTCGCGAACGCGGAGGGGGCCTCGTCGGCGATGCCGGCGATCTCGTAGCCCTCCTGAACCATGCCGATCTGGAAGGCGACCCAGTTCGAGAGCCCGAGCGTCGCGATGGGGGCGGCCGTCGAGTCGACGATGTAGGAGAGCTTCTCGCGGGAGATCCGCAGCTGGTCCGAGAGGTCCTTCATCACGCTGCCGACGATCGCGGTGTTGGCGTAGTCGTCGAAGAACATCAATAGCCCGAGCGCCCACGCCGTGATCCCGACCTTCCGCTGGGTATCGAGGCGGTCGGCGACGGCCCGCCTGACCGCGAGCGAGCCGCCCAGCTGCCAGATCAGCGCGACGCCCGAGCCCAACAGGATGGTAAAGAGCAGGATCTGGGCGTGGAACGTGTCGTCGCCGATCGACTCGACGAGCCACTGAACCGCCTGCGTGAAGCCCCAGAAGACGGCGATGAGGACGGCGAGCAGCTCGTCGAGGCCGGGAACCCCGCCGGTGGCGGACGCCGCGTAGCCGACGCTATCGGCGAAGACGTAGATGAACCCCCCTGACCAGACCCCCAGGAACAGCGCCGGGATCGGCCGCCGGCTCGCGATCGCGAGCACGATCGCCAGCAGCGGCGGGATCAGCGACACCGCGCCGAACTCTGACATGCCCGGAACGTTCGACGAAGGCCGGTAAAAAACCCCACCCAGCCCCTCCGAGGGCTACCGCCGGAGGATGAACTTCACGACGTCCTCGTCGGCGAGCTCGTGGTCGGTGCCGACCTGCTGTTCGTCGTGTTTCGCGCTCGGGCCCGAAACCCGCGCGAAGCGGAAGCGCTCCTCGAACTCCCCGCCGAGTTTCTCCATTGCGTCCTCGATGTCGCTGCCCTTCTTGAGGATCAACGGCTCCTCGTAGTCGACGCCGCGGCCGGGCTTGTCCATGTAGATCCGCATCAGCCCGAGAGTCCGCCAGATGCGCTCCTTGAGGCCGTCGAGGCCCTTCTCCTTCTCGGCGGAGATGAACGTCACCTCCTCGGGGTCGAGCCCGTGGGATCGGAGGTCCTCGTTGACGGTCTCGAGGTAGTCGCGGTCGATCAGGTCGGCCTTGTTGACCGTGACGATCGAGGGGAGGTACACCCGGTTCTCCATGATCGAGTCGATCAGCCGGTCGACGTCGAGCTCCTCGCGCACGGTCACGTTGGCGTTGACGTAGCCGTGCTCGCGCAGTACCTCCTTGATCACGTCCTCGGGGAGCCCCGGGTCCTCGCTTGCGGTGACGCGGATCCCGCCCCGCCCCTTCTTGATCACCGAGAGGCTCGGCGGCTCGGTATCGAGGCGGACCTTGTTCTTGTAGAGCTCCTCGCTCAGGCGCTCGTACTGGTCGATCTCGAACACCGAGAGGACGTAGACGACGAGGTCGGCCGCGCGCACGACCGAGAGGACCTCCTGGCCGCCCCCGCGGCCGCTCGCGGCGCCCTCGATCAGCCCCGGCACGTCCATGATCTGGATGTTCGCGCCGCGGTACTGCAGCATGCCGGGGTTGACGTCGAGGGTCGTGAACTCGTAGGAGCCGACCTCGCTCTCGGCGTTGGTCAGGGCGTTCAGCAGCGTCGACTTGCCGACGCTGGGAAAGCCCACCAGGGCAACGGTCGCGTCGCCGGTCTTCTCGACGGCGTAGCCGCTGCCACCGCCGGCGGAGGACTGGTTCTCGAGTTTCTCCTTCTTGTCGGCGAGTTTCGCCTTCAAGCGACCGATGTGGGCCTCGGTCGACTTGTTGTACGGCGTCGAGGAGATCTCTTCCTCGATCTCCTCGATCTCCTCTTCCAGTCCCATCGTCTCCTACTGGCCGCTTCGAGCGAAAAACCCTTTCCGTTTACCGGACCCGACTTCGATACCTTCATATCGCACGGATGTATGGCTAATTATATACGATGCCAGATCCGTCACGGCTTCGAGACAGCACCCAGATAATCGTCCCGCCGTCCGCGCTCGACGGGATCAGGGGCGACCTCGAGGCGAACTTCTCCGTGACGGTGTTCGACGAATGCGAGATAGTCCGGATCATCGGCAGTCCCGTCGAGATCAAGGACGTCAACGGCTATCTCTCGCGCCACGGCGTGACGGTCCCGTAACCGAACGCGCTCTCCCCACCCGACGGATTTTCCCTTCGATCATCGGAGTGTACGTATCAGAAACATTCTTCAAATTAGACAAAAATAAATGATAATCGCAACTGTAATAAAGGGCTTCCTCATAGGACGAACTGATGCGACGACGCAAATTCATCGCCCTGACCGGACTGGCAACGACGACCCCGCTGCTGGCGGGTTGTACCGACGACGAGGAAGAGGAAGAAGAGGACCCCGAGGACAACGGTGACGAGGACAACGGTGAGGACGACGAGAACGGTGAGGACGGGGAGACATACTCCCTGACGGTCACCGTCGAGGACGACGCCGGCGAACCCCTCGAGGGAGCGACCGTTTCCGTCGAGGACGACGAGGGTATTCTCGGCGGTGCTTTCGGCGAGGAGGACGAAGCCGATACCGACGCTGACGGCGAGGCCGAAGCCGAGGTCGAGGACGGCGAGTACACCGTCGTGGCCGAACACGACGACTACGACGAGGACGCCGAGGAGGACGTCGAGGTCGACGGCGCCGACGAGGAGGTCACCGTCAGCTTCGCGGACGCCGGCGACGAGGACGACGACCTCGAAGACGACGAGGACGACGACCTCGAAGACGACGAGGACGACGGTCTCGACGACGACGAAGACGGCGAGTAAGCCGCCCAGATACACTCGATTTTTCGCGACCCGCCGCCGCGTAGCGTCCGCCACGCTTCCCAGTCGATGGTCGGCCGATCGACGTGATCCGTCGCTGGCCACGCCGCAGTACTCGTATATCGGGCCCGCGTGCGTCCCGACGGCCGTCGCGGGCTAGGCCACTTAGCAAGGCTTAACACTGGCCCAGCGGTTCTTCCGGGTATGGCTGGAACGATCGAAGCGCTCGTCCCGGGCGGCGAGGCCACCCCTGGCCCGCCGCTCGGTCCCGAGCTCGGACCCACCCCCGTAGACGTACAGGCCGTCGTCCAGGAGATCAACGATCAGACCGAAGCGTTCGACGGCACCGAGGTCCCCGTGACGATCACCTACGAGGACGACGGGAGCTTCGAGATCGACGTCGGCGTCCCGCCGACGGCGGCGCTCATCAAGGACGAGGCCGGCTTCGAGACCGGCAGCGGCGAGCCCCAGACGGACTTCGTCGCGGACCTCTCGGTCGATCAGGTCAAACAGATCGCCGAACAGAAGCTGCCCGACCTGCTGGCCTACGACCTGAAGGGCGCGGCCAAGGAGGTCGTCGGCACCTGCACCTCGCTTGGCGTCACCATCGAGGGCGAGAACCCCCGCGAGTTCAAGGAGCGCCTCGACTCGGGCGAGTACGACGACCGGTTCGCAGAGGAAGTCGCGGCCTGAGGGCGGTACTTTTACCCGATCTCCCGGCGAAACGGTACCCGTTATGGCCGGAGAGATCGAACACGAAGCGGAGCTGAGTCGGGAGGAAGCAGCGACCTATTTCGAAGAGATCGCCGAGGGGCTCCGTTCCGAGGAGGCCTTCACCGTCGTTATCGGCGACGTCTCGGTCGACGTCGACCCCGCCGAGACCGTCGAGTTCGAGGTCGAGCTCGAGGACGCCGAGGAGGACCGCGAGTTCGAGATCGAGATGGAGTGGCCACGGGGCGAGGACGAGCTCGAGATCGACGCCGAGGAGTGATCAGATCGCGAGCAACAACGCCGCGTAGCCGCCGGCGCCGAGGGCGAACGCCCAGAACCGGCTCTCGCGCTCCGCGGGCAGCTCCTCTTTGATCGCGTTGAGAACGATCCCGCCGCCGAGGAACGCGACCGGGACCGCGAGCGTGATCTCGGCGAACGTGACCAGGGTTCCGAGCAACCAACCAGCGAGGACGCCGCCCGCGAGCAGCCAGCGGCCGGTTCGGTGGTAGCGCTCCGCGTGGTGGACTCGGAGCCCGTAGTCGTTGCCGAGGAAGTGAAGCGCCATCGCCACGGTGAACGCCGCGAGGGACTCGGCCCCGGCACCGATGCGGTGAACGAGCAGATAGCCGACCAGGCAGTTGTAGAGCCCGAACGACGCGACGTGAACCCGGAAGACCGACTCGTCGGCCCCGTCGTCCGTCCGCGAGCGTTGGGCGAGGCGTTCGAGCCCGTAGAACGTCCCGAACCCGACGAGCGCAACGAGGTAGACGTGCCGGTCGAGGAACCCCGCGAACAGCCCCACGTCCTCGATGGCGCGCTGGTGCTCGTTCAGCTCCGGCAGCATATGGACGAACACGTACGCGACCGAGACCCCGCCGCTGGCCGAGAGCCAACGGCGCCGGGGGACGCGGTCGAGCCCGCGGAGGCGACCGGCGAGCAGGTGGACGCCCGCCAGGGCACACGCCGCGAGAAGCGCGAGTTCCGACATGGGGACGGCTAACGGGCCGGAGCGGATCCGCGTTGTGCCGGCCATCGCTGCGGGTTCGACGGGTTTAAGTCGCTCATTCCACTTCCTCCGGTAGAGACAGGCCTCGATACTGGCGATCGTTGTAGTTACGACCGACAGTACACCTGTTTCACACCGTAGCAGACACGCGTCGTACTACGGAGGTGAACGATGGCAGATCAGGACATAGAACAAGCAGTCGCTCGCGCACTCGAGGACGCACCGCCGCGGAACTTCCGCGAGACGGTCGACCTCGCGATCAACCTGCGCGATCTCGATCTCAACGATCCGTCGAACCGTGTCGACGAGAGCGTCGTCCTTCCCAGCGGAACGGGACAGGACACGCGCATCGTCGTATTCGCCGAGGGCGAAACCGGCGTCCGGGCAGAGGAAGTCGCCGACGAGGTCTTCTCCAGTGATGACCTCGACGATCTGGGCGACGACCAGGACGCCGCGAAAGACCTCGCCGACGAAACAGACTTCTTCATCGCCGAAGCCTCGATGATGCCCACCATTGGCGCATCGCTGGGGCAGGTGCTCGGCCCCCGCGGGAAGATGCCGACGCCGCTCCAGCCCGACGAGGACGTCGTCGAGACCGTCAACCGGATGAAGAACACCGTCCAGGTCCGCAGCCGCGACCGACGAACGTTCCACGCGCTCGTCGGTACCGAGGAGATGTCCGCCGAGGAGATCGGCGACAACATCGACACGATCATGCGCCGGCTGTACGGCGACCTGGAGAAGGGCCCCCTGAACATCGACTCGGTCTACGTCAAGACCACGATGGGGCCCGCCGTGGAGGTGGCCTAGATGAGCACCGCAGAGTCCGAACGCAAGACCCAGAACCTCCCCGAGTGGAAACGGGAGGAGGTCGACGAGCTCGTCGAGATGCTCGAGTCGTACACGAGCGTCGGCGTCGTCAACATCGCCGGCATCCCGAGCCGCCAGCTCCAGGACATGCGCCGCGGCCTGTACGGCAGCGCGGAGCTGCGGGTCAGCCGCAACACGCTGCTCACCCGCGCGCTCGAGGACGTCGGCGAAGGTCGCGAGGAGCTCACCGAGCACGTCGCCGGCCAGGTCGGGGTCATCGGGACCAACGACAACCCCTTCGGGCTGTACAAACAGCTCGAGGAGTCGAAGACGCCCGCGCCGATCGGCGCCGGCGAGGTCGCCCCCAACGACATCGTGATTCCGGAGGGCGATACGGGGGTCGACCCCGGCCCGTTCGTCGGCGACCTCCAGCAGGTCGGTGCCGCCGCGCGGATCCAGGACGGCTCGATCCACGTCACCGAGGACTCGCAGGTCCTCTCGGAGGGCGAGGAGGTCTCCCAGGACCTCGCGAACGTCCTCTCGGAGCTCGGCATCGAGCCCAAGGAGGTCGGCCTCGACCTGCGCGCGGTCCACAGCGAGGGGATCCTCTTCGATCCCGAGGACCTCGCGATCGACGTCGACGAGTACCGTGCGGACATCGAGGCCGCCGCCGCCGGCGCGCGGAACCTCTCGATCAACGCCGTCTACCCGACGGCTCGGACCGCACCCGCGCTGCTCTCGAAGGCGACGGGCGAGGCGAAAAGCCTCGGCCTGTCCGCCGCGATCGAGAGCCCCGACCTCGCCGACGACCTCGTGAGCAAGGCCGACGCGCAGCTGCGCGCCCTTGCCGCACAGATCGACGACGAGGAGGCCCTTCCCGAGGAGCTTCGGGGCGTCGAGACGCCCGAGCCCGCGGCTGATGAGGCCGAGACGGATGCCGAGGAGGACGAACAGCCCGACGAAGACGAGGCCGACGCCGAAGACGAACCCGAGGACGACGACGATGACGACGACTCGGGCGGCGAAGGGCTCGGAGCGATGTTCGGATAACAACGAGGTAGTTACAATGGAATACGTTTACGCAGCACTCATCCTGAACGAAACCGGCGCAGAGATCAACGAAGACAACCTGACCGAGGTCCTCGAGGCCGCGGGCACCGACGTCGAGGAGTCGCGAGTGAAGGCGCTCGTCGCCGCACTCGAGGACGTCGACATCGAGGAGGCCGTCGAGCAGGCCGCCGCAGTCCCCGCAGCGGGCGGGGCCTCGGGCGGCGCGGCCGCCGCGGGCGATGCGGACGAGGAGGCCGACGAGGGCGGCGAGGACGAGGCCGAGGAGGCCGAAGCCGAAGAGGAGGACGACGACGAGGACGAGGGCGACGGCGGCGAAGGCCTCGGCCAGCTGTTCGGTTAGACGCCTCGACACCCAGTTTTCCCCTTTGTTTTTCCATCCGCCAGCGGCGGTGCCGTCCTGAGGTTCAAATACCGGCAGGGTCCCACCAGGTGCGATGGACCTCGGCGTCACCCTTTCGAGCGACCCCTCCTTCGCGCTGCAGGCGCTGGCCTTCGTGCTGGGCGGCGCCCTGCTGGGCACGCTGAGCGGGCTGACGCCGGGGCTGCACGCGAACAACTTCGCGCTGATCCTCGCGGGGATGGCACCACTGGTACCCGGCCCGCCGCTGTTGGTCGGCGCCGCGATGCTTTCGGCCGGCGTCGTCCACACCTTCCTGGACGTGGTGCCGGCGCTCGCACTGGGGGTTCCCGACGCGGACATGGCGGTGATGGCGCTTCCCGGCCACCGACTGGTGCTCGAAGGGAGGGGCTACGAGGCACTGCGGCTCTCGGCGATGGGCAGCGCGCTGGCCGTCGTCTTTGCCGTCCCGCTCGCGATCCCGATCACGCTGGTGATGGTCGAGGCCTGGCCGACGCTCGTCGAGCACATGGCGTTGGTGTTGGGCACCGTCGTGGCGATCATGCTGCTGACCGAGAACTCGCTGTCGGGGCTCGTCGGCGGACTGCTAGCCTTTTCGATCAGCGGCCTGCTGGGTGTCGCGGCGCTCGATCTCGACCCCGCGGCCCCGCTTCACGGCGACATCCTCGCGCCGCTGTTCGCCGGTCTGTTCGGCGCGCCGATCCTGGTCGACGCGATGGGCGGGGACGGCATCCCCGAGCAGACCGACGACACCATCACGATCCCCCGCCGGGCAGTGCTGTTGCCGGCGGCGGCCGGCGCGGTCGCGGGGGCGGTCGTGGGCTACCTGCCGGGCGTCTCAAGTGCGATCGCGGCCGTCATCGCGCTGCTGGCGCTGCCGGGATCGAGCGGGGATCGCGGGTTCGTGATCGCGACCAGCGGGGTCAACACCGCCAACACGATCTTCGCGCTGTTCGCGCTGGTGGCGCTCGGGGCGCCCCGAACGGGCGTGCTGGTGGCGGTCGAACGCGCGGAGGTCCCACTGAACCTCCCGGTGCTCCTCTCGGCCGTCGCCATCGCGGCCGCGATCGGGTTCGTCCTCGTGCTGGTCGTCGGCGACTGGTATCTGCGGGCCATCGGCACCGTCGACTACGCGAAGCTCTGTGTGGTCATCCTCTGTCTGCTCGTCGGGCTGTCGTACCTCTTCGCGGGCGCGGTCGGCGTCGTCGTCTTCCTCGTGAGCGCGCTCATCGGGTTCGTTCCGACCCGGTTCGGCGCGAACCGTGTCCATCTGATGGGGGTGTTGATCGTTCCTATTGGACTGTGGTACTACTGATCTACCCGTCCTCCGTGGCTGGCCGGATCTCCTACGATCAGCTCCGTGTTCCCAGCGCCTGAGAATCGCCGGAGGGGTTGTTCCGGTAGCATGGCCTATGCCTAACTGGAAGGTGACCACGATGGCTATCGCACAAGCGGAACGGCGGCTGTTCGGGCGCGAGATCGACCGGATCGAACGTATCGTCCTCGGGATCACCGGTCCGCTGCTGGTCCTCGCACACGTCGTGCTCGCACTGACCGTGATGGCGCTGCTGTACGCCCTCCTGCTCCCCCTGTAGCCGGGCCGGCGTCCGGTTTCGGTCGGCGTCGACGCCGAACGACAACGGTTAAAAGCGACGCGACGAAAGTGGGGTCCATGAGTCAGTCCCAACAGAAGCGAGCGCGGAAATGCGTCTCGTGCGGGATCAACATCTCGGGAACCAATGCCGCCCGGTTCGCGTGTCCCGAGTGTGGAACCCAGATCTACCGCTGTGCGAAATGTCGCAAGCAGAGCAACCTCTACGAGTGTCCCGACTGCGGCTTCACCGGACCATAACGATGGGAAAGGTCGCCGCCAAGCTCAAGGTCATGCCCCAGGACCCGGAGATCGACCTCGACGAGCTCCAGGACCGACTGGAAGGCTCGCTGCCCGAGGGCGCGAAGATCAACGGGTTCGAGCGCGACGACGTCGCCTTCGGCCTCGTGGCGCTGCTCCCGACCGTGATCGTCCCCGACGATGCAGGCGGGACGGAGGCCGTCGAGGAGCGCTTCTCGGAGGTCGAGGGCGTCGAGAGCGTCGAAGTCCAGAACGTCGGTCGCATCTAACGAAAGCCCTCGGAACGCACTGGCGTGCGTTCCTCACGGGACGCTTCGCGTCCCGTTCGCAAGCGAGATTGCGAAGCAATCTCGCCCTGCTCGCCCTTTTCATTTCCTAAGAAAGGCCGCTTTGCGGCCTTTCTGGGTCCAGAAAATCGCGCAGCGATTTTCGAGACCACCAGGACCGTTTGCGAGCGGTTGCGATCGCAACCGCTCGCTTAGGGAAACCAGCCTTTCCCCGTTCGCTCAGCGGGCGCCGGATCGGCGCCCGCTGAGCGAGGCCATCGTCAGTTTCGCCGTCCACAGCCGGTCGCTGACGCCACCGTTTATGCCGATGGCGTCGCAGAGATCAGGACGCGCACACGCCATGCTCGACTCCTCCGTTCTCGCCGTCTTCCTCGCCGCCTCGCTCGCGCTCGTCGTCTCGCCGGGGCCCGACTCGATCTACGTCCTCACGCGGAGCGTCGCCGCCGGCCACGCCACGGGTCTGGCCGCCGCCCTGGGGACGAGCACCGGCATCCTCGTCCACACGGCCGCGGCCGTCCTCGGCCTCTCGGTCCTGCTTCGGACCTCCGCGCTGGCGTTCGCCCTGCTGAAGTACGCGGGCGCGCTGTATCTGATCTACCTCGGCGTCCGGACACTCAGGCGGCGCGAGGCGTTCGAGCTCGGATCGACGACGACCGAGTACACGGCCGCGGGGACGTTCACCGGCGGGCTCACCGTCAACGTGCTCAACCCGCAGGTCGCGCTGTTCTTCCTCGCGTTCCTCCCCCAGTTCGTCGAGACGGGGACGGCCGCCTCGCTCCAGATGGGGCTGCTCGGCGCGCTCTACTCCCTGCTGACGATCGGCTACCTCGCGCTCGTCGCGGTCCTCGCGGGCGGGGCCGACGCCTGATCGAACGCCGGCCGGCGGTCGCGGACGCGGTCAGGTGGGTCTCGGGGTCGGTGCTCGTCGGCTTCGGGCTCCAGTTGCTGTTGAGCGAGCGGGCGCCGGTCTGAGTACCAGGAACGGGATCACTCGCCGGTCGAGCTTCGCCGGTCGTCGACCCAGCCCTTCAGGAACGGTCCGAAGAGGATCGCACAGATCACGGCCACGAGGATCGGCGAGAGCCACCGGCCGTACTCGAAGGGGTTGACGAAGATCGCCCAGTCGCCGTCCGAGAGCTGCAGGGAGCGATAGAGGTTCTCCTCGGCGATGTCCCCCAGAACGACCCCGAGGACGAACGCGATCACCGAGTAGTTGTACCGCACCATGTAGAAGCCGATCACGCCGAAGACGATGATCGTCACGATGTCGATGGGGTTGACCCGCAGGGCGTAGGTCCCCAGAAAGGAGAGCACGACGACCATCGGGATGATGTAGTTCGTGTCGATCTTCGTGAGGTAGCCCAGCCGGGTGACCATCGTGAGCCCGAACGCGAGGATGATCACGTTGCCCACGAGCAACGCGAGCAGCATCGTGTAGGTGAGCATGAGCTCGCCGTCGGCCTCGAACATGCTCGGGCCGGGCCGTAGTCCGTGCATGAGCAGCCCGCCGATCAACACCGCCGTCGAGGAACTGCCGGGGATCCCGAAGGAGATCGCGGGCACGAGCGATCCTGCCACCGTTCCGTTGTTCGAGGCCTCGCTGGCCATCACCCCCAACGGGTTGCCCGAGCCAAAGGAGTCGGGGTCGTCCGAGGACCGTACGGCCTCGGAGTAGGCGACGAAGTTAGACACCGTCGCGCCCGCACCGGGGATCGCGCCGACGCCCATTCCGATCAGGCCGGACTTGATCAGCATGACCGGGTGTCTGAGCGTCTCGATTGCCCCTTCCCTGACGTTGCCGCCGATCTCGACTGCGCCCTCCGCGATGCCGCCCTCCTGGCCGGCGAGCTTCATCATCTCCGCGATCGCGAAGAGCCCGATCAGCACGGCCACGAAGTCGATACCGTCGTACAGAAGCAGGCTCTCGGCGTAGCGCCGGTCGAGCGTCATCGGGGCCGCGCCGACTGTCGTGACGAGAAGCCCGGCCGCGCCCGCGAGCAGCCCCTTCGCGATCGAGCCGCGGGTGACGACGGTGATCATCGCGAGCCCGAGGATTGCGACGAGGAACCGTTCGGGCGTCCCCACCCGGAGCACCATCTCGATGAGGACCGGCGAGAAGAGGATCAGCGCCGTGATGGTGAAGAAGCCGGCGACCGCGGAGGCGGTCGCGGAGATCGACAACGCCGTCGCTGCCTTCCCCTGTTTGGACATCGGGTAGCCGTCGAACATCGTCGCCGCGGAGGACGATACCCCCGGCGTGTTGATGAGGACGGCGGCGATTGATCCGCCGTACATCGACCCGCTATAGACGCCGATCAGCAGGATGATCGCGTTCTCGGGGGTCATCGGGAGCGTCAGCGGGAGGATGATCGCCATCCCAAGCGGCGGTCCGAGCCCCGGAAGCGCGCCGACGAGGATCCCCACGAGGATCCCGGTGACGATCCAGAACAGCGTCTCCGCGGTCAGGAGGACGTCGATCGCGCCCAGCAGGGTCTCGACGCTCATGGGACCGGTAGCCTCCAGCCGGTGTACCAGCCGATCGCGATGTCACCCGAGATGAGCGCGTAGAACGCGTAGGCGGTGGCGAAGCTCAGAACGGTGAGCGCGCCGGCCCTCGGGAGCTCCATTCGCGCCCAGATCGCGTAGGCGGCGACGAAGATCGGCGTCGCGTACAGCATCCCGACGACGAAGGTCAACCCCATGTAGAGTACACAGAGCGCGCCGGTGACCGCAGGTCCCCGTGGGTCGTCGATGTCGTAGGTGTAGCCGCCGCTCGCACCCGTTTCGGCCGATTCGGCCGGTTCCGAGCCCTCGCCGTCCGCCCCCTCTGTCGCGTCCATCTCGTCCTCGCCGAGAACCTGCATCGGCTCGGCGACGAACGACCGGATCGGACCGGGCAGGTAGTTTCGGGCGAGGAGCAGCACCGAGAACACGACCGTCGCCCCGGCGAGCAGTCGCGGGAACGTCGCGGCGTCCGAGGCGAACTCGCTCGCCCCGACGTACATGTAGACCCCGACGCCGAGAAACAGCACGAGCAGGACGTGCTCCATCGTCGGTCGCTCGCCGAGCAGCTTGGTCGCCAGTCCCATCTTATGAGATCATAGGGTATCCGTCCTGGATGCGTGTTCGGCGCGAGTCGGATCGCTCCGGCCCGATCAACCCTGCTCTTCCTCGTCGGTCTCCTCGACCTGCTGGCGGAACTCCTCGAAGTCGACGTTCTCCTCGAGCTCCTCGACGGTGCCCTCGAGGGCCTCTTGAGCGTCCTCGATGCCGCCGAACTCGAGGACGTTGCCCGTCTCCTCGGCCCATTCCTGCGCCTCGTCGCTGGAGGCGGCCTCCTCGACCGCGTCGGCGATCTCCTGGCGGACGTCCTCATCGGTGTCCGGCGGGGCGACCTGGGTCTGGCGGAACTCGGTGATGTACGCCAGGCTGTCCCCGTAGTTCGTGATCTCGTCGATGTCGGGGAAGGTGGGGAGGTCGATGTCCATCAGGTTGACGATCGCGCTGACGTTGCCCGACTCGACGGCATCGCCCGCCGAGGTGTTGGTCGCGATCCCCGCGGGGACCTCGTCGGAGATGACCGCCTCGTTGACGGGGCCGCCGCCGTCGTAGGGCACGATGTTGCCCCACTCGAGGTCGTACTCGTCGCGCAGCAGCAGCGAGATCATGTGACTGTCGCTGCCGACGCCCTGGTAGGCGAAGTTGTCGATTTCACCATCCGCGTAGGCGTCCTGTAGCTCCGCGAAGTCGTTGATGTCGTGGTTGTCGTTGACGATGATCGTATACCCGAACACCCCCGAGTAGCTGATCGGTTCGAAGTCGGCGGGCTCCCAGGCCTCGACTTCCTCGACGCGCCAGGTGAACTCCCAGCCGGGCGTGTTGACCGTCCCGAACGTGTGTCCGTCGTTCTCCTGCTCGTAGAGCCATTCGCTACCCACGAGGCTGCCGGCGCCGGGCCGGTTGTCGATCTCGATCGACTCCCCGAGGGGCTCCTCCATGAGCGGCGCGAGCTGGCGGGCGTAGGTGTCGGTTCCGCCGCCCTCCGACCAAGGGATCATCCAAGTGAGCGATTCACTCGGGAAGTCGTCATCTCCGTTGCCGTTGTCGCCGGCACAGCCCGCTAACCCCACCAATGCCCCCGTAGAGACGGCCCCCGTCCCTCGGAGAAATGTTCGACGTTGCATTATGTTCGATAGACGTCGACATCCATACTTAAGGATTGTGTATTTTTCGCACGGGGCCGCCATCCGAACTTGAATTCTCCGAATAATATAGCGATTAAAAATATCGAGCGTCGATATCCACCCGTTCGTTTACTTCCGAGCCGCCTCGATCGCCTGTTCAAGATCCGCGATCTGGTCCTCGACGCTCTCGAGGCCGACGCTCACCCGGATCAGACTGTCGGTCAACCCGGCTGCGATCCGTTCCTCCTTCGGGATCGCGGCGTGGGTCATCGGCGCGGGCTGTTCGATCAAACTCTCGACGCCACCGAGGCTCTCCGCGAGCGTGAAGACCTCCGTCTCGGTCACCAGGGTGCTCGCCTGTTCGAGCGAGCCGTCGAGCTCGAAGCTGAGCATCCCGCCGAAGTCGTCCATCTGTTCGGCGGCGACCTCGTGGCCCGGGTGCGATTCGAGCCCGGGGTAGAACACCCGGTCGATGGCATCCTGGTCGTCGAGCCACGTTGCGATCTGCCGGGCGTTCTCGCAGTGACGATCCATCCTCACGGGGAGGGTCTTCGTGCCCCGGAGCACCAGAAAGCAGTCGAAGGGGCCGGGCGTCGCGCCCACGGAGTTCTGATAGAAGCCGATCCGTTCGTCGAGCTCCGCGTCGTCGGTGACGAGCGCGCCGGCGACCACGTCCGAGTGCCCGCCGAGATACTTCGTCAGCGAGTGACAGACGATGTCCGCACCGAGCTCGAGCGGGCGCTGGAGATACGGCGTGGCGAAGGTGTTGTCGATCGCACACAGCGCGTCGTTCGCCGCCGCGATCTCGCTTGCGCCCGCGATGTCGACGACGCTCATCAGGGGGTTGGTCGGCGTCTCGAGCCAGAGCAGTTCGGTGTTCTCCCGGAACGCGGCCTCGATCTCCGAGAGGTCGGTCATGTCGACGAACGTGAACTCGACGTCGTACTCCTCGTAGACCTGCGTGAAGATGCGGTGGGTGCCGCCGTAGACGTCCTCGCCGGTGACGACGTGATCGCCAGACTCGAGCAGGTTCATCACGGTGTTGATCGCGCCCATCCCCGAGGAGAAGGCGCGGCCGAACTCCCCGCCCTCGAGCGAGGCGAGGTTCGCCTCCAGGTCGGTGCGGGTGGGATTCCCGGTGCGGGAGTACTCGTAGCCCCGGTGGTCGCCGGGCCCGTCCTGGACGTACGTGGAGTTGGCGTGGATCGGCGTCATCAGCGCGCCGGTTTCTTCATCAGGGTCCTGTCCGGCGTGGATCGCCCGGGTCTCGATTCGCTTCGCGGTAGGTTCGTTGGAGTCGCCCATACTCCCCCTCGAACGGCGGGGCCGATTACTCTTGTCGTCAGCTGGCCGAAACTCCTATGAGTAGTACAGAAACAACACAGTGTATGCGAACGGAAACGAAGGTCCTCGTGTTCGAGGTCGGCATGGCGCTGTTCGGTCTGATCGCAGTCCTCTCCGGCCGACGGTTACAGCGTCAGTACGACGAAATCCCAGGGCCGGAGGCGTTTTCGCTTCGACAGACCATCTCAGGGGCGATATCGGCAGTCGTACTCTCATACACCGACGACCACGACATCGGGGGGATTCGTCGGAGCCGTACGCGACAGCTCCTGTTCGCGATCGGCTGGAACCTCCTCGTTCGCAAACTCGATCCCGAGTTCGAGTGGTCGTTCGGGTTCGGGAGCGTGCTCGGCACGCTTCTTTATCGTGTGTGGTTCGGGATCGTCCGCCCGATCCCCGAGCCCCGATTGAACTACCGGGGGTTCCTGCGGCGACGGAGCTGACCGGGTATTAGTGCAGTCTCCGCGAGCGACCGTAGGGAGCGAGGATCGTTTCGGTGCAGGTTCTGCTAGCGAACGAAGCGAGTGAGCACAGCAAAGGGCGCGTGCTAAAAGGTGGGATTTATAACCGTCACGGGGTAATTCGTCGGTACGACTATGCCGAGTTCAAACGGACCCCTCAACGGCACACGTAAGAAGCTCTCGAACCACCCGCGTGAGCGTGGGACCTCCCCGCCACAGCGCGCCGTCGCCGAGTACGAGGAGGGCCAGCGCGTCCACCTCAAGATCGACGCCAGCGTCCCCGACGGTCGGTTCCACCCCCGGTTCAACGGCCACACCGGCGTGATCTCGGGCGAACAGGGGACCGCCTACACGGTCGAGATCACCGACGGCGGCAAGGAAAAGACGATCATCGCGAAGCCCGCCCACCTGCGCGCTCAGGAATGACGATCTTCAAGCAGGTGCTCGGCGAGGAGTATCTCACGGTCTCGGAGGCCAAGGCGCTGCTCTCGGACGTCGAGGCCGAGCGCGCCGCCGACCCCGAACGCGAGATGCGCTACGAACTCGCGCGCGCGATCGAGCACGTCAACCGCTTCGCGGTCCTTCCGCCGGAGGACGCCAACGCGCTCGTCTCGGACCTCCGCGAGCTCGAGAAGGTCGACGAGGCGACCGCCTACAAGATCGCCGACCTCCTCCCCCGGGACCGCGACGAACTGCGCTCGGTGTACGCCCAGGAGCGCTACTCGCTCTCGGGCGACGAACTCGACGAGGTCCTGAACGTCGTCTCGCAGTACGCCTGATCGGCCGACTCTTTAAGTGGGGCCTTCGCGTACGTCCGCCATGAGCGAGAGCGACGCTCCCCCCGAAGAGGACGCGATCGTCCTCGATTACCTCCCGCATGGCCGGGCCGACGACGACCGGCCGAGCTACCAGAAGCCGCCGCTCGCGTTCGCCCTCGACAGCGACCAGTTCTCCCTCCACGAGCTGACGCTCGACGACGACGCCGACGTCAAGATCGGCGACTGGCTCGACCTCTCGGAGCCGCCCGAGGGCGTCGAGCGGGTCCGCGACGTCGAGTACGGCGACCTCTCGAGCGGCGCCCGCTCGGAGATCGAGTACGTCATCGAGGACCTCATCGAGGAGGAGGAGGACCGGTTCGTCTCCTTCTACAACGACGCCCAGCCGATCACGCTGCGGCTCCACCAGCTCAACCTGCTGCCGGGAATCGGCAAGAAGCTCAGGAACTCCATCCTCGACGAGCGAAAGCGAAAGCCCTTCGAGAGCTTCGAGGAGCTCGACGACCGGGTGACGGGGCTGCACGACCCGAAGGGCGTGCTCGCCGACCGGATCCTCGAGGAGCTGCGCGAGGACGAGCTCAAATACCGGCTGTTCGTCCGCGAGGAATAGCGAGGGGTTTACAGCAGGCGCCCGTCTACCCCCGCGGAATGAGGGATCCCGACGGGCTGCTCGCCCGTGCCGGCGTTCGGGGCGACCCGGACGTCGACCAGCACTTCCTGATCGACGACCGCGTGCTCGATCGTCTCCCCGGCTACGCGAGCGAGGTCGACGCCGACCTCGAGGACGTCCTCGAGGTCGGCGCCGGCACCGGCGCGCTCACCGATCGACTCTGTCGAACGGCCGACCACGTCACCGCGATCGAGCGCGACCCGGATCTGGTTTCCTTCCTCCGCCGGGAGTTCGACGAGGAGATCGACGCGGGCCGGCTGGAGGTCCTCGAGGGCGACGCCCTCGAACTCGACCTGCCGGCGTTCACCGCCTGCGTCTCGAACCTGCCGTACGGCGTCTCCAGCGGGATCGCGTTCCGGCTGTTCCCCGAGAAGCGCCCGCTCGTGTTGATGTTCCAGAGGGAGTTCGCCGAGCGGATGGTCGCGGAGCCGGACACGCCGGAGTACGGTCGGCTATCGGTCTCGACCCAGCACTACGCCGACCCCGAGATCGTCGAGACGGTCCCCAAGGAGGCGTTCTCCCCGCCGCCGGCCGTCGAGAGCGCGGTCGTGCGCGCCCGACCCCGCGACCCCGAGTACACCGTCAGCGACGAGGCCTTCTTCCTGCGGTTCGTCAAGGCGCTGTTCACTCAGCGTAGGAAGACCCTCAGGAACGCGGTCCGCAACACGGGCCACATCTCCGGGCTCGAAGACCCCGAGGCGGTCGTCGAGGCGGCCGACGAGGAGCTGATGAGTCGGCGGGCGGGGACCCTCGCTCCGGCGGAGTTCGCCGCGCTCTGCGAACTGGCGATGGAGCGGGGTGAGCCCGGGTGAACGAGGCGCTCGTCGGGCTGGACGCCCTCGGCGAGCAGTACGCGACGGTCCCCGAACGGCTCGCGATCACGCTGCTGGCGCTCGCGATCGTCTCGTTGATGGCCTGGAGCGTCGCCCGCCTCCGCAGCGAGACCGGCGAGGGTCTCCGATCGGCGGTCCTCGACCTGGCGGGCTCGATCGCGCTCGTGGGTTCCGCCGTCGGCGCGACCGCCGTCGTCATCGGGGTCTGGGGACAGGGGACCACCGTCGCGTTCGCGCTCGCGCGGGCCAACGTCGGCGTCGACACGCTCGGGACCGTCCTGTTGACGATCGGGCTGCTGGTCGGGACGTTCGTCTTCGTGCGCTTTCTCAAAGGGGTGATCGGCGAGCTCCTCGGCGGCCACGACGCGGTCAGCGAGCACCAGATCGAGGTGACCTACCGCATTACGCAGGTCGGGACCTACCTGCTCGCGCTCCTCGTCGTCCTCGGGATCTGGAACGTCGACCTGAGCGGGCTGCTGATCGGTGCCGGCGTCCTCGGAGCAGTCCTCGGACTCGCGGCCCAGCAGACGCTCGCGTCGATCTTCGCGGGGTTCGTCCTCATGTTCTCGCGGCCCTTCGAGATCGGCGACTGGGTACAGATCGGCGACAACGAGGGGATCGTCAGCGACATCACGATCGTCAGTACCCGCATCCAGACCGCGGACGGCGAGTACGCGATCCTCCCCAACGACGAGGTGGGCAGCCGGACGATCATCAACCACTCCCGGAAGGGGCGACTCCGCCTGCAGGTCTCGGTGGGCGTCGACTACGACACCGATCTCGACCGGGCGGAGGCGGTCATCCGCGAGGCGATCTCGGACATCGACCGGCTGATGCGCGTGCCGACGCCGCAGGTCGTGGTCACGGGATTCGGCGACTCGGCGATCGAGTTCGACGTCCGCTTCTGGATCGACAAGCCGAGCGCCCGCCGGCGCTGGCGCGCGAAGCAGGCGGTGATCAAGTCGATCACCGAGGCGTTCCGCCGCGAGGGGATCACCATCCCGTACCCCCAGCGCGAGCTCTCGGACCGCGAGGGGGCGTTCGAGGGGCTCGGGGAACCGCCAGAGGCGCCGGACGCGACCCCACAGGCCGACGGGGGTGAGGAATGACCCGCGACCTCGCCGAGCGCCGCGGGGTCGAGACCGAGGTCTACGGCGCCGCCGAGGACTCACAGCTGCTCGCGGAGGCCGCCGCCGAGGCGATCGAGCCCGGCTGGACCGTCCTCGACTGTGGCACCGGCTCGGGCCACGTCGGCGGGGCGGTCGCCGACGCGGGCGACGTGCGCGTGATCGCCTCCGACCTTAACCCCCACGCCTGCCGGCGGGCGCAGGATCGAGGACTGGAAGCCGTTCGGGCCGACCTGCTCGCGCCCTTCCGTGCGGACGCCTTCGACGCCGTCCTGTTCAACCCGCCGTACCTGCCGACCGACCCCGAGAACGAGTGGAACGACTGGATGGAGGTCGCGCTCTCGGGCGGCGAGTCGGGCCGCGAGGTGATCGATCCGTTCCTCGACTCGGTAGGGAGAGTGCTCGCGCCCGACGGGATCGTGCTGTTGCTCGTGAGCAGCCTCACGGGGTTCGAGGACGTCCTCGAGTACGCCGAAAAACGCGGGTTCGAGGCGAACGTCGTAAACGAGGAGTCGTTTCCCTTCGAGACGCTGTCGGTGGTGAAGCTACGCCGTTAGGCCATCGGGAACAGCGTCGAGAGCACCATGATGATGATGAAGCCCGTGATCGAGATGATCGTCGTCAGCACGGTCCAGATCTGAAGCGTCTCGATCTGGGTGAGCCCGCCGATCTCCTTGATGACCCAGAAGCCGCTGTCGTTGAACCACGAGCAGATGTTCCCACCCGCGCCGATGATCAGCGCGAGGTAGACCGGGTGGACGGTCAGGTCGGGAACCAGCGGCGCCATGATTCCCGCGGTGGTGAGCATCGCGACCGTCGCCGAGCCCTGGGCGATGCGGATCGTCGCCGCGATGACGAAGCCGGCGATCAGCAGCGGGATCCCGATGTCCGCGAAGAGGGTCGCGATGTAGTCGCCGATACCGGCCTCCGCGAGCGTCGCACCGAAGGCACCACCCGCTGCGGTGATCGCCGCGATGTGCCCGCCGCTCTTGAGCGACTCGACCAACTCGTCCGCCCACGTATCGCGATCGAGCGCGCGGATCCGATAGAAGGTGAGCGCCGCCGCGAACGCCGCCGCCGTCAGCGCGAAGTTCGCGTTGCCGAGGAAGCTCGTGATCGCGACGAGCGGCGAGTTCTCGGCGACGAGTTCGAGGTCGACGAGATAGTCGACCGTCGTGTTCGACGCGATGAGCACGATCGCGAGCGTGATCGGGAGTGTCGCCTCGACCATTCCCGGAAGCTTCTCGGTCGGACGCTCCGCCATCTCCTGCATCTTCTCGGCGGACGAACCCATCGATTCGCGAAGCGGGATGTCGTCGATTCGCTCGTTGATCCAGTGGCCGTAGAGGACGCCCGCGACCACCGCGGTCGGCACCGCCACGAGAAAGCCGATCAGCATGACGATCCCGAGGTCGACGCCGAGCTCGAGCGCGACCGCGAGCGGCCCCGGCGTCGGCGGCACGAACACGTGGGTCGTCGCCGCGCCGGCGCCGACGACGGTGATGAACAGCGCGTAGTCCCGACCGGTCCGTGCGCGCATCGACCGGGCCAACGGTGCCATCAGGAAGAAGACGTTGTCGAAGAAGACGGGGATCGAGAGCGCGCTCGAAGAGCCCCACAACGCGAGATACGAGCGTTCCTCGCCGGTCAGCGACTGGAACCCCCGCACGACCCGTTCAGCGGCGCCGCTTTCCATCATCGTCTTGCCGATCACCGCCGCCATCAGGATCGGGATCCCGACGCCGACCATCGTCTCGCCGAACGCTTCCGCCGTCGCCTCCGGAACCTCCCCGAACGGGATCTGTGCGGTCGCGGCGCCGACGATCAACGTCGCGACGACCAGTCCGAGAAAGGCGGGTACCTTGAGCCAAACGAGCAGCAGGACGACGGCCACCAGGCCGATGCCGAACACCAACACGGGGTTCTCTAACATGTGTTCGACGGCCCGACTACGACGGTAAATAAATTATGATGTTAGTATCGGACCGGGTCCCTTTCGGTCCGGGTATAACTACAGAGCATCAAACAGGATGGGAAATATTAAACAGTCGTATCTCGAAGCGGTATGCAGATGACCGTAGTCACGACGACACCGGGGCTGTATCCGCTGCCCGATTGGGCGAAGGAGGCCCTCTCGGGGCTGAAAGGCCACCAGAAGCACGACTTGATCGGCGGCGACGAGGGCGGGGAGATCGCCGACGCGTACGGCGACGTCCGCGAGGAGCTGTTGGTCGACCAGACCGAGGCCGGTCTCGATCTGGTTACCGAGGGCCAGGCACGCTGGGACGACATGCTTGCCCATCCGCTGGCGGTCCACGATAACGTCGAGACCCGCGGGATCGTCCGCTACTACGACAACAACAACTTCTATCGCGACCCCGTCGTCACGGGCGAACTGACCGAGAGCGGCGACGTCGCGCGCGAACTGGAGGCCGCAAGCGAGTTCACCGACTCGCTGCAGGCCGTGCTTCCCGGCCCGTACTCGCTCGCGGACCTCGCGAGCAACGAACACTACCGGGAGGACGACTTCCTCGACGCGGTCGCGGAGTTCCTCGCCGGCGAGGTCGAGGCGTTCCCGGCCCACGAGACGCTCTTTCTCCTCGAGCCCTCTCTTGTCGAGAACGCGCCCGGAGACGGCGAGGACGAGCGGGCAAGCGAGGCGATCGACCGCGTGGCCGCGGCGACCGACGCCGAGGTCGTCGTCCACACCTACTGGGGGGCACTGGAGGAGAAGGTCCACGCCCACCTGCTCGACGCCGACGTCGACGCCATCGGCTACGACTTCGTCAGCGACGTCGACGACAACCTCTACAACATCCAGGAGTACGGCACCAAGGACTCGGTCGCGCTGGGCCTGCTCGACGGCCAGAACACGCGCGTCGAGAGCCCCGAGACGATCGCGGAACGGATCGACTGGATCGGCGAGCGCCTGCCCGCCCAGGAGTTCGACACAACCTACGTGACGACCAACACCGAGCTGTTCTACCTGCCCGAGAACAAATATAAGGAGAAGCTCGCGGCGCTGGGCGAGGTCGCCGCGCGCACGGAGGTGACGGCATGAAACGAGATCAGTTCCGCCGGCCGGACCACGCGAACGAGACGTTCATCATGACGACCGTGGTGGGGAGCTACCCCAAGCCCAAGTGGCTCCACCGGGTCCGGGACCTCTGGGAGGACGAGGAGAGCGACTTCGACGACGAGAACTGGGACGAGGCGACCGACGACGCCGCCCGCGTCATCACCGACGAACACGAGCGGGCGGGCCTCGACGTGCTGGTCGACGGCGAAGTTCGACGAAACGAGATGGTCGAGTTCTTCGCCCACCGGATCGAGGGCTACGAGTTCAACGGCCCCGTGAAGGTCTGGGGGCACAACTACTTCGACAAGCCCTCGGTCACCCGCGAGGTCGCCTACGACGAGAGCTGGCTGGTCGACGAGTACGAGTTCGCCGCCGAACTGACCGATCGTCCGGTGAAGGTCCCGATCACGGGCCCCTACACGCTCGCGAACTGGTCGTTCAACGAGGCCTACGAGACCGAGGAGGAGCTCGTCTACGATCTGGCCGATCTGGTCAACGAGGAGATCGAGAAGCTGGTCGACGCCGGTGCGCGCTACATCCAGATCGACGAGCCCGCCCTGGCCACGACGCCCGATGACCACGCGATCGTCGGCGAGGCGCTCGAACGCATCGCCGAGGACATCCACGAGGACGTCTACCTCGGCCTGCACGTCTGCTACGGCGACTACTCGCGGATCTACCCCGAGATCCTCGACTACCCGGTCGACGAGTACGACCTCGAGCTCGCGAACGGCGACTACGAGCAGCTCGACGTCTTCACCGACCACGAGTTCACGGGCAATCTCGCGCTGGGCGTCACGGACGTCCACGTCGCGGAGGTCGAGTCGGTGGCGGAGATCAAGGAGAACATCAAGAAAGGCCTCGAGGTCGTTCCTGCCGATCGGCTGACGATCTCGCCCGACTGCGGGCTGAAGCTGCTTCCCCGCGACGTCGCCTACGGCAAGATGGCGAACATGGTGCAGGCCGCCCGCGAGATCGAAGCCGAGATCGACCGCGGCGAGATCGAGGTCTCGCGCACGCCCGCGAGCGCGGACTGACCTGATCCGCCGACCGCGACCTGCGTCCCTTTTACCCGCGAGCCCGTTTCGAACCGTATGAGCTACGACGAGCTGGCCGAGGCGCTCGCGAACGACGCCGGGGAACGGACGATCACGGCGTTCCCCGATGGGAGCGTCGACGTCTACTACAGTGCCTACGACGCCCACGGCGAGCCCATCGAGGACCGCGGGACGTTCGCAGAGCGGCTCGTCGAGGACCCGCCGGCGTTCCCCGTCACCCGCGAGTCGACCGAGCCCGGCGGGCAGGCGGTCAACATGGCGATCCAATCTGACGCGCTCGGCGACCGGACGAGCCTGTTCGGCCACCTCGACGACCCCGTTCTCGCGGACTGGGGGTTCGAGACGACCTCGATGGGCGATCCCTCACGGGTGGAGGTCTACCCGATGGACGAGGACGTGCTGTTCGCCGAACGTTCCGAGGAGCTGGGCGACTGGGTGTTCGACGATCTCCGGACCGTCGCGGACGACTTCGAGGGGGCGTTCGAGGCAGACGCGGTCTGCTGTGGCAACTGGCCCTCCGCCCCGGGGTTGACCGGGGCGTTCCGGGAGCTCGCCGATTCAGCGATCGACGGCGGGGTCCTCGTGTTCGACCCCGGCCCGATCTCGGTCCGATCCGGCGGGGAGATCCGCGAGCTGTTCGACGCGCTCTCGGCGCTCGAGGGGATCTACGACGTCGTCCTGAGCGTCAACGGCTCGGAGCTCCGGACCGCGACGGCCGTCCTCGGAGCGGGCGGCGACGGCCGCGAGGGGGTCGTCGCCCTGCGCGAGGAGCTCGGGGTCACGGGGGTCGTGCTCCACACGGCCGACGAGGCGCTCGCCGCTACCGCGGAGGGCGTCATCGAGGTGCCGAACCGCTCGGTCGACGAGCCGGCCCGGGAGACGGGGGCGGGCGACCGGTTCACCGCCGGCCTCGCCCACGCGCTCGCTCACGAGTGGGACTGGGAGCTCGCACTCGCGCTCGGAAACGTCTGTGGCGCCTACTACGTCGAGAACGCCGAGACCGCCGACCGGGAGGCGCTCATCGAGTGGCTCTGAGCTTGCGCTTCCAGGCGAAACGGCTACGTCGCCCACCGAAAAACGCCCGGACATGGGAACGCGCTACGAGGAAGGCGACGTCGTTGCGACGCCCGACGGCCGTGGGGTCGTCGCGGCGGTCCTCACGGAGACGTTCTACTTCCCTCGAGAAGGTGGCGAGGACGAGTACGAGCAGGTGACGGCCACGGACGACCAACCGGCCTACGTCGTCGGCCTCGAGTCGGTCGGCTCGGCTCCCTATCGCGCCTCCGCGCTCGAGGCGAGCAGTCTGGACGACGAGGAAAGCGACGTCCCGGAGGTCGAAGGCGAGCGCCTGGCCGACACCATCGACGAGGAGGTAAACGGGCTGGACTCGCTGCCCGAGGGCTGGGACCGCGAGAGCGTCCTCGAGTACTGGGAGGGGATCGGCGGCTCCTGGGAGGAGTGCGTCGACGACATGGAAGAGGAGTTCGGCGAGGACCGAGCGAAACAGCACTGCTCGGCGATGAAGGACGAGGTGCTACGGACCGAGCGGTGGCGCAACCGGTTTTAGAAGGGTTGCGATCGAAGGCATAGCCGATAGCATCGATCCGTGAGTCAGTCTCGCCCATGTCACGAGCAGCGACGCCGTACGAGTCGGGCGACGTCGTCGCGACGCCGGACGGCCGTGGGGTCGTCCTCGCGACGCGAGCCGAGGGTTTCTCGTTTCCCCAAGAGGGCCACGACCACGCCGACGTCGAGGCCAGCCCCGAGCGACCCGCCTTCGTGGTCGCCCTCGAGGAGGGGGGCTCGGCGACGTACAGGGAAGGGGCGCTCGAGCCCACGACCTTCGGCGAGACGGACCTCCCCGAGCCGAAGGACGAGCGGGTGACGGACGTCGTCGACGAGGAGGTCGACAGCGGCGATCGCCTGCCGGAGGGGATGGATCGCCGGGAGGCCCTCGAGTACTGGTCGGACCTCGGGGGCTCCTGGAGCGCCTGCGTCTCCGATCGCGAGGACGAGCTCGGCGAACAGGAGGCGGAGGCCCAGTGTACCGCGATCAAGGACCTGCTCTCGGGCACCGAGCGCTGGCGCGAACACTTCTGAAACCTCGCTTTTCAGCCGGGACGGTCGACCCTCGGATCGCGCCCGGAGGCCTCGGTTCGGGGCCCCCTGACAGTTAAGTAGGTCTGTGCGTCTATTCGAGTCGATGACCGTACCAACGCAGACGCTGCCGAGCGGCGACTCGATCCCCGGAATCGGCCTCGGAACCTGGGACATCGAGGGCGAGACCGTCGAGGAGTCCGTGCGTGCGGCGCTCGATGCCGGCTATACGCATATCGACACCGCCGAGGGCTACATGAACGAATCCGAGATCGGCTCCGTGCTGGCCGAACACGACCGCGAGGACGTCTTTCTCACCTCGAAGGTGCTCCCGTCGAACCTCGCCTACGAATCGGTCATCGAGGCGTGTGAGGCCTCGTTGGACCGGCTGGGGACCGACTACCTCGACCTGTACCTGATCCACTGGCCCAACCCCGCGATCTCGCTGCGCGAGACGCTGAACGGGATGGCACGGCTCCACGAACGCGGGCTGGTCCGAAACGTCGGCGTCTCGAACTTCAGCGCCTACCAGCTCAGCGCCGCCCACCACGTCTCGGACGTCCCGATCGCCGTCAACCAGATCGAGTTCCACCCCTGGTTCCAGCGCCCCGATCTCGTCGAGTACTGTCGGGAGACCGGGACAACCATCGAGGCCGCGGCACCGCTCGCCCGGACGGGGGTCTTCGACGACGAGACGATCGGGGAGCTCGCCGAGAAATACGACAGATCCGCCGCACAGGTCGCCCTCCGGTGGGCGGTCGAGAAGGACGTCGTCGTCCTGCCCAAGTCCTCCTCGCCTGAACACGTCCGCGACAACGTCGGGGTGTTCGACTGGGAGCTTGACGAGGAGGATCACCGTCGCCTCGACGGGATCGACCGCGACCAGCCCTGTTACGACACCGGGGCCCGCGATTGGAGTCGCGACGTGTACGGTATCTCGCAGTAAAACGGTAAAAACGGTCGCCGCAGCGATCGGACTACTCGTAGAGCCAGGTCTCGTCGACCCGCTCGTAGTCCAGCAGCTCGTCGTCGTCGAAGAACAGCTCGATCTCGCGCTCGTTGGCGCCCTCGTCCTCGTGGTCCGAGCCGTGGATGACGTTACGACCCAGATCGAGCCCGAAGTCGCCACGGATCGTGCCGGGCGCCGAGTCTGCGGGGTCGGTCTCGCCCATCATCCGCCGGACCTGCCGCGTGGCGTCCTGGCCCTCCCAGACCATCGCGAAGACCGGGCCGGCGGTGATGAAGTCGACGAGCCCCTCGAAGAAGGGCTTGTCCTCGTGCTCGCCGTAGTGTTCGTGGGCGAGCTCCTCGTCGATACGCATGAACTTCCCGCCGACGAGCTTCAGCCCGCGCTCCTCGAAGCGCGAGACGATCTCGCCGATCAAGCCACGCTGCACGCCGTCGGGCTTGACCATCACGAAGGTGCGCTCGTGGTCCTCGCTCATTCTTCGGTCTCCTCGCTGTCCTCGTCCTCGACGGTTTCGGCCTGCTCGGCGCCGTCGTCGCTCTCGACGTCGCCGTCGTCGGCGGTGGCCTCCTCTGCGGCCTCCTCGTCGGTCTCGATCGTCGCTTCTTCCTCGGTCCCGGCGGCCTCGGTGCCGACGTCGCCGGCGTCCGCGGCGGTGGACTCGGCGTGTGCGTCGCGCTTCTCCTGGGCCTGGGCGCGCCCCTCCTTCTCGGCGCGGCCGGCGGCGGTCCACTCCAGATCCCGGGCCTCGCGCCCGAGGAAGTAGTTCTTCTCCGCTTTCGAGTCGACGAAGTTGAGCACGGTGCCGTCGGTCCGGACGAACATGATGCCCGTACCGGGTTCGATCTCCTCGCCGCTGTAGTCGCAGGTGCGTGTCTCGACCATTACTGTCCTCCGATGGAGTCGGCCTCCCGGGCGGTCTCGCGGAGCTGCAGCACGTCGCCCTCGCGGACCGGGCCCAGGACGTTTCGCGTGATGATGCGTCCCTGGTTCTCGCCCTCCTGGATGCGGCACTTGACCTGCATGGCCTCGCCGTGCATCCCCGTCTTGCCGACGACCTCGATGACCTCGGCGGACGTGGAGTCGTTGGCGGATTCTTCTGCGCTCATTGGTTATCTCAGCGGAGCTCCTCGACCTTCCCACCGATGTCCTCGACGTCGTCCTCGGCGTCGCCGGCGTCCGTGATGGCGGCGGCGGCGCTCCCGACCTCGAGGCCGGCCGCGTGGCCGACGTCGTCCTGGGTCTCGACGAAGACGAACGGGATGCCCTTCTCGTCGGCGAGCTCGGGGAGGTGCAGCACGATCTCCTCGGGCTGGACGTCCTCGGCGATGACGACGAGCGAGGCGTTGCCGCGCTCGATGGCTTTGGTCGTTTCGTTGGTACCTTTCTTCACCGAACCTGTGTCTCGGGCGACCTCGAGGGCCTCGAGGGCGTCCTCCTGAAGGTCGGCCGGGACGTCGAAGTTGACGTATACTGGCATTGTGATCTCCTCCTGCACGCGGGCTCTCGCTCCCCTGCCTGTATAGATCCTAAACGGCTAGGAGCGTCATGACCCCGCGCAGGCTGTAGACTCGAATAGCGCACCACCCCATAAAAGCGTGTTCAAACGATAGAGGGCGTGTGATCCCGGCGCACGGAAATAGACGCGAGAGATTTCCCGGTGAAAGAAAGACGGACGGCGACGAACAATCGAAGTGAACGAGGCGATGGCCGACGGATGGGAAACGGCCATACGCCGGCCCCTCCAAGCCGGGGCATGGACCCCGCTTCGGTCGCCGCCCGCCTCCTCGCGGAGGCCCGCGAAACGAACGAGCGCCGACTGCTCGTGCTCGCCGGCGACCGCGAACGGTGTTTCTCCACGCTGCGGACGGTCCTCGAGGCCCTATCCGTGGGCGTGACCGACACCGTCCTCGTGAGCGATCGGGACGCCCTCCCCTGCGAACGGGTCGACCCCAAGCGAACCGCCGAGCTGCTGGGCACCACTCGCGAGATCGTCGTCTACGACGCCCACGACGCGCTACTCCCCAACGCCCTCGGGCAGTTGAGCGGCGTCGTCGACGGTGGCGGCCTGCTGGTCCTGCTCGCGCCCGACCTCGAGGGGTGGCCCGACCGACGCGACGGCTTCGACGGTTCGCTCGCGGTCCCACCGTTCGGGGTCAGGGAGGTGTCCGGGCGCTTTCGCGGCCGGCTGATCGACCTCCTGTACGCCCATCCGGGGATCGGGATCGTCGACGTCGACTCGGGGGGGATCGAACGCGACGGGCTGACCCACCCGGCCCCGCGGATCGGTTCGAGCGGGAACCGAACCGAGATCCCCGACGAACACGCCTTTTCCCGGCGGGCCTACGAGGCCTGTCTGACCGGCGACCAGGCCGAGGCCCTTCGCACGCTCGAATCGCTCCGGGAGGGCCGGCGGGCGGTCGTGGTCGAGGCCGACCGGGGACGGGGAAAGTCGAGCGCCGCGGGGCTCGCCGCGGGCGCGCTGGCCGCCGAGGGCCACGACGTGCTCGTGACCGCCCCCGACGCCCGGAACGTCATGGAAGTATTCGCGCGCGCACGCGAACTCCTCGATGGCGAGGGGCTCGCGGACCCGGACGGGGAGCGCCCCCTGGAGACCGCCACCGGGGGCCGGGTCCGGTTCGCGCCGCCCGCGGCCGCGGCGGGCGAGGAGCCCGACGTCCTGATCGTCGACGAGGCGGCGGCGCTGCCGGTACGAGTGCTCGAGGGATTCCTCGCGGTCGATCGGGTCGCGTTCGTCACGACGATCCACGGCTACGAGGGGGCCGGCCGGGGCTTCTCGGTTCGCTTTCGCGATCGACTGGAGGAGGGTGACCACGAGACCCATTCGGTGTCGATGGCCGACCCCATCCGCTATGCCGCGGGCGACCCGCTCGAGATCTGGGCGTTTCGCGCCCTGCTGCTCGACGCGCGCCCGCCCGTCGAGCCGCTGGTCGCGGATGCGAGCCCCGAAACGGTCGAATATCGCGCCCTCTCGAAGGGCGACCTCGCGGGCGACGAGCGGCTGCTCCGGGAGACGTTCGGCCTGCTCGTCGCGGCCCACTACCGGACCGAGCCCGACGACCTCGCGCGCCTGCTCGACGCGCCGAACCTCGCGGTCCGCGCGCTGATCCACGATGGCCACGTCGCGAGCGTCGCGCTGCTTGCCCGCGAGGGCGGCCTCGGTCCCGACACGCGGCGGGAGCTCTACGACGGCGGCCGAGTTCGAGGAAACATGATCCCCGATCTCCTGACGAGCCAGCTACGCGACGAGAGCGCGGGAGAGACGGTCGGATGGCGGGTCATGCGGATCGCGACCCACCACGCGGCCCGTTCGCGCGGATTGGGGTCGCGGCTGCTCTCGGAGATCCACGGGGAGCTCTCCTCGCGAGCGGACTGGCTCGGCGTCGGCTACGGCGCGACCCCCGAGCTCATCTCCTTCTGGTCGGAGAACGACTTCTCGACGGTCCACCTCTCGACGACGCGCAACGACGCGAGCGGCGAGTACTCCGCCATCATGCTCGCGCCGACAAGCGAGGCGGGCCGCGGGCTCCACGACGCCCACGCCGACTGGTTCGCCGAGCGGGCTGGGGGGATGCTCGCCGACCCGCTCCGGGACGCCGAGCCCGACGTCGTCCGGGCGGCGCTGCGGTCGACTGACGCCCCGCGGAACCCGGCGCTCTCCGAGCGCGCCTGGCGCCACGTCGCGAGCGCCGCCTACGGGTCGGGCGCGTTCGACGCCGCCCCTCACGGGTTCGGGGCGCTCGCACTGGCTCACTTGCTCGACCCCGTCGCCGAGCTCACGGACCGCCAGGAACGCCTGCTCGTGCGCAAAGCCCTGCAGGGCCGTCCCTGGGACCGCGTCACCGACGAGCTGGAGTTCGTCTCGATGCGGATGTGCATGCGCGAACTCGGCGAGGCGTTCAAGCCGTTGGTCGACGAGTACGGGGATGAAGCGGCCCTCGAAGAGAGAGACCGCTACACCGATGACTGAACCCTGTTCCGAGGCCGGCTGCGACCGCTCGGCCGCCGTCCGGCTGCACGTTCCCTGGGCCGACGAGCGGCTGGTCTGTACAGCCCACGCGCGGGTGCTCGCCAGGCAGGACGGCGTCGTCGCCGAACCCCTCGGGGACGCCGACTGGGAGTGATCGCGGTTGAGTCAGGTCAGGGGTGCGCGAAGTACGCCACCGATTCGCTTTTCTCGCCCTCGTCTCGCGGGTCGGACCCGCTCGTCCCGGCCGCGGCGCGTCCCGCCACGCGGTCCACCCGGGCGAACCCGATCCGCTCGAACTGCACGACCTCGTCGACCTCGGACTCGACGAACCCGGGCTCGGCGCGCCCCTCGACGTCGCCGTCCATCGTCCGGAGCCGGACGGGGACGCTCTCGTCGGCGGGCACCCAGTGTATCACGTCGACGCCCCCCTCGCGGACGGCCTCGATATCGTCACCCGTGTACTCGAGGGTGTCGCGTTCGTGGCGGAAACAGCCCAGCCCCTTCAGCCAGACCCGCTCGCCGTGGTCGGGGACGTCGACGGGCTCGATGAGGGCCGCCTCGCCGGCGGGGATGTGGCGCGTGCCCCGGTCCTCGTGGTCGGGGTGGACCGGCGGCTCGGCCGTTTCGGGATGGTCGCCGGTCAGGGGGTACTCGACCCCGTCGCGGACGAGGAAGCGCCGGGTCGCCCCGTCGTCGACGCGCTCGCGGTTCTTCGCGTAGACGCTGCTCATCGCCAGATCGACGTTGCTCGTCGAGGTGCCGAGCTCGACCATTGCCTCGGTGACCGCCTCACCCTCGATGCCCCGCCGGCGGACGCTCTGGAGGGTCGGCGCCCGGGGGTCGTCCCAGCCGTCGAGCTCGCCCTTCCGGATCAGCTCGCCGATGGTCGAGGTCGAGAGCGCCACGTCGTACTCGTCGGTCTGGATGTGTCCCCAGTGAACGACCTCGGGGTACTCCCAGCCGAAGTACTCGTAGACGAACCGCTGGCGCTTCGCCGAGTCCTGCAGGTCGATCCCGCGGATGATGTGGGTGATCCCCTTGAGGTGGTCGTCGACGCCCGACTGGAAGTCGAGCATCGGCCAGCAGCGGTACTCCGCGGCCTCCTCGCGGGGGTGTGGCGTGTCGATGAGCCGGAACGCCACCCAGTCGCGCAGCGCGGGGTTCTTGTGCTCGATGTCGGTCCG
Organism: Halalkalicoccus tibetensis; assembly: GCF_037996645.1. NCBI lineage: Archaea > Methanobacteriati > Methanobacteriota > Halobacteria > Halobacteriales > Halalkalicoccaceae > Halalkalicoccus > Halalkalicoccus tibetensis. The sequence goes on along the minus strand of NZ_JBBMXV010000001.1, from coordinate 630,935 downwards.
AACGCGAAGCACCATCTCGCCCGACTCGTACTCCCCGTCGATCATCGCCTCGAACTCCTCGAGGGTGGTCCCGGCGTCCTTGTCGCGATGCGGACAGGGCCGGCCGTCGTTCTTCAGCTCCGAGAACTCCTCGCCGGGACACGAGCAGGTGTAGGCACCCCCCTTCTCGATGAGCTCGCGGGCGTGCTCGTAGTAGGTCTCGAGCCGATCGGAGGCCTTCATGGTCTCGTCGGGCTCGAACCCGAGGTACTCGATGTCCTCGAGGATGTCGTCGTAGGCCTCGAGGTCGGGGCGTTTGGTCTCGGGGTCCGTGTCGTCGAACCGGACGAGGAACCAGCCGTCGTAGAGCTCCTTGTAGGTCCCGATCACGGCGGGCATCCGGCCGTGGCCGAGATGCCACGGACCGTTGGGGTTGGGCGCACAGCGCATCCGAATCTCCTCGTACTCCTCCGCGTTCGGCAGGTCCGGCAGGACGCGGTCGTCCTCCTCGTCGTCTGCCTCCAGCTCCGCGAGCAGTTCGGGGGCGAGCTCGGCCAGTCGGTCGCGACGTTCCTCGGGCGTAAGGTCGTTGACCCGGGCGATGACCCCGCCAGCGACGCCGGGGATCTCGTCGCCGTGGGGTCGGAACTCGGGGTTCTCGCCCATCAGCGGCCCCATGATCGCGCCCACGTCTGCCTCGCCGCCGTGTTTGACGGCGTTCATCAGCGCGTGTTTCTCGGCCTCCCGCTCGATCCGCTCTCTGAGCTCCTGGTCCATTACCGTCGCTTCGCGCGAACGGGTGAAAAGAAAACTGATCGGGCGTGGAGTAGGTCGCTCGGAGGTCCAGTGGTGTCTGGATCCGGCTGCCCGCGAACGGGGCGACGTCGCGGCGATTCCGCGGCGGGTCTTCGGAGGAAATGGCGCGTCAGTAGCCGCGTTCGATCAGGAAGTCGGCGACGGCCTCGAGCTGTGCCCGCGCCTCGTTGTCGGGCAGGACCTCGAGTTCGGCCTTCCCGTTGTCGACGAGCGACTGGGCCGTTTTGCGGGCGTAGTCGATGCTGCCGGCCTCCTCCAACGTGGAGACGGCCTCGTCGATCTCGGCCTCCGAGACGGCCTCGGGGTCCGAGACGTCGACCAGATCGTCGACGTCGACGCCCTGTTGGCGGGCGTGTAGCGTGATCAGGGTGCGTTTACCCTCGACGATGTCGCTGCCCCGCTGTTTGCCGAGGGTGTCGCTCGGCACCGTCAGGTCGAGCACGTCGTCCTGGATCTGGAACGCCCTGCCGATATCGATCCCATAGCGATAGAGCGCCTCGACGGTCCCGCTCTCGGCGCCGAGCAGCGTCGGGGGGAGGCTCGCGGCGGCCCCGTACAGCACCGCGGTCTTGTGTTCGACCATCTCGAGGTACTGCTCCTCGTCGACCGAGTCGCTGCGCTCGAACTCGACGTCCAGCGACTGCCCCTCGGAGATCTGGGTGCAGGTATGGGCGAGCGTCCGGACCGCCTCGAGGCTCCGCTCGGGCTCGGCGCCGCTCTCGAGCATGATCTCGAAGGCCTTCGAGTAGAGGGTGTCGCCCGCGAGGATCGCGGTCTCGAGGTCGTACTCGCGGTGGACCGACGGCACGCCCCGTCGGAGGTCGTCGTCGTCCATGATGTCGTCGTGGATCAGGGTGAACGACTGGATGACCTCGATCGAGACGGCCGCCCGCATCACGTCGATGCGGTCCCCGTCGAGCGTCGGGAACTCCCGATAACTCGTCGTGAGGGGCTCGACGTCCGACAGCGCCTCCGCGGTCAGCAGCAACACCGCCGGGCGGAGGCGCTTTCCGCCCGCCTCCAGCAGGTAGCGCGAGGCTTCGTAGAGCCGCTCGGGCCGGGTGACGGGGAGCTCCTCGTCGATGGCCTCGTTGACCAGCTCACGACGCTTGGCCACCGCCTCGTCCACCGACCGCGCCTCTGGATTGGTCATTACTCGACCAGCGAGATGACGTTGCCGTTGTGCGTGACGTGGATGTCACGACCGAGTTCGTAGCCCTGGTTCTGACAGAGGTCGACGTAGCCCGAGTAGCCCTTCATGTTCTGGTGGGCCGGGATGACGTGCTGGGGCTGGAGGGCGTCGAGCATCTCGTAGTGGCCCTCCTGGCAGAGGTGGCCCGAGACGTGGATTTCGTCGTAGATCCGCGCGCCCTGCATCCGCAGCAGGTTCTCGGACTGGTAGCGCTGACCCTCGTTGGTCGGCTCCGGGATGACCCGCGCCGAGAACAGCACCTTGTCGCCGTCGTCGAGCTGGTAGGGCGTCTCGCCCCGTCCCATCCGGGTGAGCATCGCGCGGGGCTCGCCCTGATGGCCCGTCACGATCGGCAGGAAGTTCTCCTTGCCCTCGTTCATGATGCGCTTGAATGCGCGCTGGTAGGCCTTCCGGTGGCCGAACATGGCGACCTCGTCGGGGAAGTCGACGAAGCCCAGTCGCTCCGCGGTGCCCGAGTACTTCTCCATCGACCGGCCCAGAAGCAGGGGCGTGCGGTCGATGTCCTGGGCGAACTCGACGAGCGACTTCACGCGGGCGATGTGGCTCGAGAACGTCGTCGCGACGATCCCGCCGTCGTAGTCCTCGATGCTCGTCATGACGTCCTGCAGGTGGCGCCGGGCGACCGCCTCGCTGGGGGTCCGCCCCTTCTTGTTGGCGTTGGTGCAGTCCTCGATATACGCTAGGACGCCCTCGCCCTCGCGGCCGATCTCGCGGAAGCGCTCCATGTCGATCGGGTCGCCGATGACGGGCGTGTGGTCCATACGCTTGTCGAGCCCGTAGACGATCGCGCCCTCGGGGGTGTGGAGCACCGGGTTGATCGCGTCGATGATCGAGTGGGTGACGTTGACGAACTCGAGTTCGAGGCCGTTGCCGATCTCCATCGAGGAGCCCGACTCCATCTTCTGGAGGTCGTTCTCGACCATGAACTTGTTCTCATCGTCGATCTCCTGTTTGACGAGCTCGATCGTGAAGGGCGTCGCCACGATGGGCGCGTCGTAGCGGTGGGCGAGCTTGGAGATCGCGCCGATGTGGTCGAGGTGACCGTGGGTCGGGACGATCGCCTGAACGTCGCCCTCGATGTCGGACATCACGCGATCGTCGGGGATCGCGCCCATGTCGATCAGGTCGAGGCTGTGCATCTTCTCGGTCTGTACGTTGTCGTGAATGAGGACCTTCGACAGGTTGAGTCCCATGTCGAAGATGACGACGTCGTCGCCAGCGCGGACGGCAGTCATCTGCCGGCCGACCTCCTCGTAGCCGCCGATCGTTGCGATTTCGATTTCCATAGTTGGGTGTATATAGCGGTTCGCCTGATGGCGAACGCGCTCATTGAAAACCGCGGACGCTCCCGGCACCGCACCGCCGTGAGTCGACAGGTCCCGAACGATTTCGAGCTCCCGCATGCGGCCGATCCGCATTACCCGCGGGTTTCGTTAGGTGGCGCTACGAGATCCTACGGTATAAAGAACGTGGGTTCGTTGCAGCCCGTGACAGGCTGAACCGACCCACTGATGCCTACATCCGCCGCCCGAGGGAGGGTCGCGCGCCGAACACCGGATCGCCCACCGATGCTATCACTTGCCACGGTTCTTGTAGGTGGACGTGGAAGCCGGGAACGATGAGCAGTCCGACGACGCCCAAAGCGAACCGAAGGGCCAGGCCGGCCGATCCGCCGCCCCGTAAGCGGGTCTCGGGCCGGAAGACGTGCCCGGCCTACACGTCGAGCCGCCGGAGCTGGTACGGCTGGGGGAGCACGGGGTCGGGCGAGAAGAGCGCGTTCGGGCAGTTCCTCCACGATACCCCGTATCTGTTCGCGGAGATCGCCGTCCTCGCGCTGCCGACGCTCGTCTGAATCAGCACAACGGTCGTCGACGGCGGGTTCGGGGTTTCCGGGTCGGCGTTTGCCGCCTGGACGACGATGACCCTCGTCGCGACGGCGATCCACACGGGGCTGGTCCGCCCGCTCGTCACCGACACGCTCGGCTGGGTGTCGATCACGCCGGCGCTCGTCGGGCTCCGGCTCGTCTACTACAACCTCACGCTCCTCGCCGCCTCCTACGGGAGCGTCGCGCTCGCGGCGCTGGTCGGCTACCCGCCCGCGGCGTTCGCGAGCGCGGTGGGCGTCTCAGGGCTCGCGATGCTGGCGTTCCCCCGGCTCGCCGAGACGGTCGCCCGGCAGCGTGCGCGATAGAGACGAAGACAGCGTCCATTCGAGCCGCGTTCGCTCAGTAGGGATTACCGGTACCGACGTCGAACCAGCGAGCGGTGGCCTCTCGGTCCCCGCCCTCGTCGACGACGAACGCCGTCTCCGGCCACCACGGTCCGCGGCGTTCGAACCTGATCAGCTCCCCATCGCGTTCGGCGACCGTGATCCGCGAACCGGGGACGAACGTGCTGACGAGTGCGCCGCTATCCTGTCGAATCACTCCGTTTTCGAGTAGTCTGTACGTGCGGGCCCGTCGTGCGAGCGGGCCGGTCAGTGCCACTCCATCGAGCAACAGGACGAGCAGGGAGAGGGCCACGAGATACGCGCCCGCCGAGACGGCAACCCATCCCGGTGTCCGTACCATATATAATACATGTATGAGAAGAGATATAATCCTTCCGTCGTTCTCTCAGCCGATCCGCGTACCGGGCTCCTCGCCCGCGAGGAACCCCTCCAGCGCCTCGGGTCCGAAGACCGACGCCGGGGCTTCCAGATCGAGCAGCGCGCGCACCTTCGCCGCCATCCCGCCCGTGACGTCCGTCGACTCGCTCTCGCCCAGATAGCCCGCGACCTCGTCGTAACCCCCGATCCGCGGGACCACCTCGCCCCCGTCGTCGAGCACGCCCGGCACCGTCGAACACAGCCCCACCCGGTCGGCGCCGAGCCCTTCGGCGAGCGAGACCACGAGCTCGTCGCCGCTGACGACCGTCGCGCCCTCGTCCCGATGGACGACGACGTCGCCGTGAAGCACCGGGACGAACCCCTCGCCGAGGCTCGCCTCGACCCCTTCGACGGGAAGCGAGAGCTCGCCCTCCCGGGAACGATGGGCCAGTGAGAACGGATGGACCGGGACGGCCGGGACGCCCTCGCCCGCGAGCGCACTGACCACCCGATCGTTCAGCCGCTTCATCGCGGCGTGGACCTCCCGAACCCCTTCCGCCGAGCGGGTGCCGTCGGTCCGCGAGACGCCGTGGGCCGCGGCCGCGGGATGCCCGAAGCTCCCGCCGCCGTGGACGACGACGAGCTCGCCGTCGTATCCGCCGAGTGCACCCGCAAGCGCCGCGAGGCGCTCCTCGTCGACCGTTTCGTCGCTGTCCTTGTCGGTGATCACCGATCCCCCGAGCTTCAGGACGATCACTCGACGCGCACCCCCTCGTCGTCGAGCTCGGCCCGAAAGCCCTCCTCGCAGCCCGGCGTGAACCCCAGCGCGCTCTCGGTCCCGTCGGTCGGATCGAGCGCGACGATACAGCCCCCGCCGCCCGCGCCCGTGAGCTTCGCGCCGTGGGCGCCCGCGTCGCGGGCGGCCCAGACCATCCGGTCGAGCGAGCGCGAGGAGACCCCCAGCGACGAGAGCAGTCCGTGGTTGAAGTCCATCAGCGTGCCGAGCTCCTCTAGATCGCCCTCCGCGAGCGCGCGCTCGCCCTGGCGGACGAGGTCGCCGATCGTCTCAACCGTGCTCGCCGCGAACGGGTAGCGTTCGCGCAGCTCCCGGACGCCCGCGACGAGCTCGCCGGTGTCGCCCGCGCCGCCGTCGAACCCGATGACGAAGGGGAGATCCGGCGCCTCGATCGCCCGGCAGTCCTCGCCCTCCACCCGGACCGCTCCGCCGGTCGCCGAACAGAACGTATCGGCCCGCGAGGCCTGGCCCTCCTGGACCTCGTGCTCCGCGCGATACGCCCGGTCGGCGATCTCCTCGGTTCCCAGTTCGACGCCCAGCTCGCGGGTCGCGGCCTCGATCCCCGCGACCACGACGGCCGCCGAGGAGCCCAGCCCCGCGCCCAGCGGGATCTCGCTCTCGATGGTGATGTCGAAGCCCGCCTCGGGGGCGTCCGTCGCCTCGCGGGCCTGCGAAACCGCGGCGTCGACGTAGCCCATCGCCGCTCGGACCAACCCCGGCGAGACGTCCACGTCGGGTGTCGAATCGGTCTCGCCGCTGTACTCGACGGTGAAGCCGTCGAGCGAGAGGTCCTCGGCATGGACGCGAAGCCGGCTGTCCGCGCGGCGCTCGGCGGTGACCCGCGCCCGGCGCGAGATCGCACTCGGGACCGCGGGCTCGCCGTAGACGACGGCGTGCTCGCCGAAGAGGTACACCTTCCCCGGCGCGCTTGCGGTGGTCATGGGGAAGGGTGGTCGGCGACGCGGTTTATAGCTGCAGGTTCGTCCGTGAACACCAGCCGCTGGTCGGTCATGACGTCACGCAAAAGGAAGTGTCGACGTGGCGAACGTTCCGCTCAGATCCCGCTCTCGAAGTCCTCGAGCGCGTAGACCGTGTCGGCACCGCGGCGGTCGAGCGTCTCGTTGGCCAGCAGCCAGTAGACGACGGAGAGGGCCTTGCGACCCTTGTTGTTCGTCGGGATGACGAGGTCGACGTTGCTCGTCGAGTTGTTCGAGTCACACATCGCGATCACGGGGATACCGACGGTGATCGCCTCGGTGACGGCCTGTGCGTCGCCGATCGGGTCGGTCACCACGAGCACGTCGGGTTCGATGTAGCCGTCGTACTTGGGGTTCGTCAACGTCCCCGGGATGAACCGGCCCGTACGGGCGCGCGCGCCGATGGACTCGGCGAACTTCTCGGCCGGGAACCGACCGTACTGCCGCGAGGAAGTCACCAGCACCTGCTCGGGGTCGTAGTTCGAGAGGAAGTCCGCAGCGGTGCGGATGCGCTGGTCGGTCTTCGAGACGTCCAGCACGTACAGCCCATCCGTGCGCACGCGGTGGATGAAGCGCTCCATGTCCTGGGTCTTCTGCTGGGTCCCGATGTGGGCGCCCGCGCCGAGGTACTCCTCGACCGGGATGAGGAGGTCGGCCTCCTCGTCGGGCATGACGTCCTCGTCGAACGTCGGCCCGGTGTCCTCTTCTTCTGCCTCGGCCTCGACGTCGAGCTCCTCGATATCGGAGTCGGTGTCGGCGTCGGCGCTCGGTTCCTCGTTCTCGGCTCGGACGTCCTCGTCGGGATCGACGTCGGGGTCCCCGCCCGCTTCGGGTTCGGGTTCCTCGTCGATCTCCTCCTCGGCCGCCTCGAGCCCGTCTTGGTCTGGGTCGTTGCTCATAATGCGTCCTCCGCGATGCGGATGAGTTCGTTGAGTTTGGCGGTTCGCTCGCCGCCGGCCGCGCCCGTCTTGATGAACGGGGCGTCGGTCGCCACGGCGAGGTGTGCGATCGTCGTGTCCTCGGTCTCGCCCGAGCGATGGGAGATCACCGCGTCGAGCCCGTTTCGCCCCGCGAGCTCGACCGCGTCGAAGGCGTCCGTCAGCGTGCCGATCTGGTTGGGCTTGATCAGGATCGAGTTGGCCGATCCCTGTTCGATCCCGCGCTGTAGGCGCTCGGTGTTGGTGACGAACAGGTCGTCCCCACAGATCAGCGTCTCCTCGCCCACCCGGTCGGTGAGCTCGGCGAAGCCCTCGAAGTCGTTCTCGTCGAGGGGATCCTCGACGTAGACCAGGTCGTACTCCCGGACGAGGTCGGCGACGTACTCGACCTGCTCGTCGGTCGAGCGGGTGCGATCCGAGTACTGGTACTCGCCGTCCTCGAACATCTCGGCGGCCGCGACGTCGAGCCCGAAGCCGATCTCGAAGCCGACGTCGTCGCTCATGGTCTCGGTCGCCTCGGCCATGATCTCGAAGGCCACCTCGTCCTCGACCGAGGGCGCCCACGCGCCCTCGTCGCCCTTACCTGCAGGGATGCCGCGCTCTGCGAGGACGTCGCCGACCTCGGCGTGGACCGCGGCGTTCGCGAATACGGCGTCGGTGACGCTCGGTGCGCCGACCGGCGCCGAGAGGAACTCCTGGATGTCGGTCGCGTCGGCGGCGTGTTCGCCGCCACCGATGACGTTGCCCAGGGGTACCGGGAAGTTCTCGCCCCGGAACGCGCCACCGAGATGCTGGTACAGCGGCGCGCCGAGCATGTCCGCGCCGGCCTTGGCGGCGGCCATGCTGATCGCGACGGCGCTGTTCGCGCCGATCTCCGAGAAGTCGTCGGTGCCGTCGGCGGCGTGCAGCGCCCTGTCGACGCCGCGCTGGTCGCCCGCGTAGGCCTCGCCGACGAGTCGGGGGACGGCCCGGTCGCGGGCCGCGGCGATCGCCTCCTCGGGAGCGAGCTCGATCGCCTCGTGCTCGCCCGTGCTCGCACCGCTCGGGGCCGCAGCGCGCCCGAAGCCGCCGCTCTCGGTGAGTACGTCGGCCTCGACGGTGCCGTTGGCCCGCGAGTCGAGCACTCGGCGAAGCCGGATCTCGGCGATCTGCGTCATTTCCCACCCCGCCCGACGGTGAAGGGCAGCGCCCCCGCGTCGTACTCCTCGGCGGCGATGAGGATCGGTTCGGACTGGTCGGTCTCGATCAACACCGGCGCGCCGTAGGACACCTGCAGCGCTCGCGCGCCGAGGATCCGGGCCTTCTCGTAGCGGCTGAACTGTTGGCCCGTCATTGGTAGGGGGCCACCACGTCGACGAGATCGGTGTGCGAGACGAGCATCCGGCGACAGCAGTGTCGCGAGACGCCGAGGTCGTCGAGCACCTCGGCTGGGTCCTCCCCCTCGTCGACGCGGGAGGTAAACGCCTCCCAGTGCTCGCCGACGACGCTACCACACGTGAAACACCGGACTGGTACCATCATGGGTGGATCACCTAACGGTAGGACTTCTGGTAGCGGGCCCGCGCACCGGGTCCGCCCCACTTCTTCGGTTCGGACTGGCGCACGTCGTTGACCAGCAGCGAGCGGTCGAACTCCATGTAGGCGTCCCGCAGCTCGGCGTCGTTGCGGAACTCGACGAGCCCGCGGGCGATCGCGGTCCGGACCGCGTCGGCCTGTCCGTTGTACCCGCCGCCCTGGACGTCGACCTCGATGTCGACGTCGTCGCGGATGCCGTCGACGATGCGGAACGGCTCGAGCATCTTCAGGCGTGAGATCTCCGGTTCGACCAGCTCGACTGGCTGGGAGTTGATGCGAACGCGCCCCTCGCCGTCCTGCACGGTGGCGCGGGCGACGGCCGTCTTCTTCTTGCCGCTCGTGTTCGTTACCATGTGACGTTTGCCCCCAGGTTCTCGCTTACCTCGCCCAGCTGGACGAACTTGATGTTCGAGAGCCGATCCAGCGAGGTCCCCTCGAGGACCTCCGCGTCCCGGTCGTGGGGGTTGCCGACGTAGACGCGGACGTTCTCGAACGCTTCGCGACCCGCCGTGCTCTTGTACGGGACCATCCCGCGGATCGAGCGTTTCAGGATGCCGTCGGGTCGCTTGGGGTAGTACGGACCGTTCTCGGCGCCGACGTCGATGCGCTTTCGGTAGACGCTCATGATGTCGTCCTCGCTGCCGGTGATCACGGCCGATTCGGCGTTCACGACGGCGACGCGCTGGCCGTCCATCGCCGCCTCGGCGACCTTGCTCGCGACGCGACCCAGGATGCAGTCCCGGGCGTCGACGACGAGGTCGGCCTCGAACTCGGCGATGCTCATGCGGTTACCTCCAGAACGTCGTTCTGGCGTCCTCGCATTCGTTCACTGTGGTCTCTCATGCGATCACCCTCACGTTGCTCCCCTCCGGGTTCTGTTCGATGACCTCCTCCAACTGCACGACCTGGCCATCGGCCTGTTCGATCTTCGTCTCGGCGGTCCCCGAGAAGGAGACGGCCGCGACGGTGACGTTCTTCTGCAGCACACCGCTGCCGAGAACCTTGCCGGGCACGACGACGGTCTCGTCCTCGGTCGCGTACCGTTCGATGCGACCGAGGTTGACCTCCGCGTGGGTCCGGCGTGGTTTCTCGAGGCGGTCTGCGATGTCGCTCCACACGTCGGCGCCCGACTCGCGGGAAACCGACTTGCATTCGGCGATGAGACTGGTGAGCCTCGGATTGGTCTTACTCATAGTTCCTCCTGATTATGGTGGAAGTGCGGAAAAGTCGAAGCGGAGTGCAGGGAGCAGGATTTGAACCGGCCGGGAGGCGATACTCGACTCCCGTGGCCCAAACCTGCTCGTTCGATTTCCACGGCTCTCCCGTTCGGTCGAGCCGGAAAATGCAGGGAGCAGGATTTGAACCTGCGGACTCCTACGAGACAGCGCCCTGAACGCTGCGCCGTTGGCCAGACTTGGCTATCCCTGCTCGCAACTCCTCGTACTTTCTGCCCCGTAAAGCCACTTTCGGTTACCCACCGCTGGCCGTGGCGTGCGCTCTCCGCGGGAGCGAACGCCGGGGGGTGGGTGACGGGACACATGGCGATTCTATAGTGCGACTGCGTCTTCGAGCTCGCTCGCGCGGTCGCCGATCGAGGCGGCGGCGCGGTCGACCAGCTCGTCGACCGTCATCGAGCCGTCCGTCTCGACGTGGAAGACGAACGCGCCGGGGACGTCCTCGACGCGCAGCTCCTTGCCGGGATAGCGCTCGGAGAGGTCGTGGCCGAACTCGCTGGTCGGGATCAGATCGCCCTCCTCGGTCTCGATGACGCCGCGGGTGATGTTCGCCTCCTCGTCGGCGAACTCCTCGCGGTTGCCCTCGACGATCACGCGCTGGAGGTGTCGGTAGCCGACCGAGACGCCGCCCTGATGTTTGGCGTGCTCGCGGCCGACGTCGAGCACCGCGTCGGCCTCCAGCTCCAGTCGCTGGCCCTCCTTGAGCTCGATGATGGGTACGTTCTGTTCGGCGGGCCCGACCTGATCGTCCGAGCTGACGAGGTCGCCCGAGTAGGCGGTGGCGGGCCCCTCGACGTCGAGCGCGAGGGTGACTTCCTCGCCGAGCTCGTAGTCGTCGGGCGTCGACAGCGGAACGAGCCCGAGCCGGAGCGCGAGCTGTTCGTTGAACATCACCGAGGAGTTCTCGATGAAGCGCACGGTGTCGATCGCGAGCGTCGGGACGTCCGCGATCATCGCCCGGCGGATGCCGTTTGCGAACGCGGGCGTCGCGTTCCGGACGAGGAACCGTGCGCTTCGGTCCTCGTGTTCGATGACCTCGACGTCGAAGTTCCCCTCCATGCTAGAACCCGCTGTTTTTGGGTGCACGACAGCCGTCGTGCGGGATCGGCGTGACGTCCTCGATGCGGCCGATCTCGAGGCCCGCGCGTGCGAGCGCGCGGATCGTCGCCTGCGCACCGGGGCCGGGGTTCTGCTGGCGGTTGCCGCCGGGCCCGCGTACGCGGACGTGAACGCCCTCGATGCCGGCGTCGAGCACTTCCTGGGCGACGACCTCGGCCATCTGCATCGCCGCGTACGGCGAGGCCTCGTCGCGGTTCTGTTTCACGACCGTCCCGCCCGAGGACTTCGCGATCGTCTCGGCGCCGGTCTGGTCGGTGATCGTGATGACCGTGTTGTTGAACGACGCGTGGACGTGCGCGACGCCCCACTTGCTGTCTCCTGATTCGCTCATTTATTGTTCCTCCGCGCGTTCGGGGTGTAGTTCGTCGGCGAGCGGGCTGTTCTCGTCGAACTCGACGGCGTCCTCCTCGGCGACGCTCACCTTATAGGAGGGGACCGTCACCCGCCGGCCGTCGATCGTGACGTGGCCGTGGGAGATGAACTGGCGGGCCTGCTTGGGCGTGTTGCCCAGGCCCTTCCGGTAGGCAATCGTCTGTAGACGGCGCTCGAGCAGGTCGGTGACCTCGAGCGACAGGACGTCGTCGAGCCCCTCCTGGTCGCCGAGGATACCGAGCCGCTGGAGCCGCGAGAGGAACTCGCCGCCCTCGCTGGCGGCGTCCTCGGCGTCTCCCTGCGCCTCGCCAAGCAGGTCACGCGCCTCCCGGCGGAACGAGCGCAGTTCGGACTGTGCGCGCCAGAGCTCCTCCTTGTTCTTCAGGCCGTAGCGACCGACCAGCGAGTGCTCGCTGGCGATGCGCTCTCCCTGGAAGGGGTGGTTCGGCGTCTCGTAGAACTTGGTGTTGCTACCGAGCGCCATTACTCGTCACCTCCCTCCTCCTGCTCCTCCTTGATGGCCTCGACGTTGACGCCGATGGTCCCCTCCGAGCGCCCGGTCGAACGGGTGCGCTGACCGCGGACCTTCTGTCCGCGCTGGTGGCGCACGCCACGGTAGGCGCTGATCATCTGCAGGCGGTTGATGTCCTGCCGGCGGGTGAGCTCGAGGTCGTTACCCGTCTCGTGGGTGATCTCGCCGCTGTAGTAGCTCTGATGGTTCGCGAGCCACTCGGGGTTGTTCTCGGCGAACCCCTCGACCTCTTCGACGATCGCGTCGATCTCGTCGTCGTCGAGTCGCCCGAACGTCGCGGTACGCGAAATACCGGCGTTCTGGGCGATGATTCTGGCCGCTCGTCGGCCGATTCCGTTCATCTCGCTCAGCGATCGTTCGACGGATTTCGTCCCATCGAGGTCCGTCTGCCCGATGCGAACGAAGTACCGAAGGTCCTTGTCGTCCTCCGGTCCGTCCTGTTGTTCTGGGTCTTCTGCACTCATGTGTCTTCGTGCCAGGGGTCGTCCAGCCGCGAACCGATCGCGGTGGTGATGTGCTACCGGATGCGTCCCGGTAGTGTAGCGTCGTGGCGGGGATTCGAACCCCGGAGGCTGTACGCCACAGAGTTAGCAACCCTGCGCCTTGGGCCGGGCTTGGCTACCACGACACGCTGTCTGTACTGTCGCCCTTCCGGACTCGGGACGCCGCGTCCCTGCAGTGTATGCACCCGCACCTATCCCGTTCGCGTACTTAAGGCCACCGGATCACGTCCCCATCATCGATCCCAGCACCTCGTCGGCGGCCGCGAGATACCCCTCCAGTTCGGCTTCGCCGTGGGCCCACGAGAGGTGCTGGCGCTTGTAGGGGTTCGGCGTGAAGAACTGCCCGCGCTCGCGCATCCTGCGGGCGAACTCCTCGAACGTCGCCTCGTCGAGCCTGAGGACGTCCTCGTAGCGCCGGGGCTCTCCCGTCACGCCGAACTGGGGCGCGAAGACGCTGCCGTAGCCCACGACCCGCCCCTCGATCCCGTGCTCCGCGAACAGCCCCTCGAGCCCCTCGCGGTAGCGCTCGCCCAGGGCAGATATCTCCTCGACGACGGACTCCTCGTCGAGCAGCCGGAGCGTCTCGCGGGCCGCCGCGAGCCCCACGGGATGGCCCGAGTAGGTCCCGCTGATCACCACGCCGGAGGTGTTGTCGCCGCCGGCCTGGGCCATGAGCTCCTCGCGCCCGCAGACCGCCGCGACGGGGTAGCCGTTGCCCATCGCCTTCGCCAGCGTGGTCAGATCGGGCGTCACGCCGAACTCGTCCTGAATCCCGTGGGCGGAGTGTCTGAACCCGGTGATCACCTCGTCGAAGATCAGCGGCACGCCGTTCTCGGCGGTGGCTTCTCGCAGACTCGCGAGGAACCCTTCCTCGGGCAGCA